>JAWLEX010000017.1:0-39458 GCA_041685835.1 Desulfatiglandales bacterium | reverse complement strand
ATCCCGATAGCGATTTCGATCCCGAAGAAACCACACAGGACGCTCATTCTTCGCGCCAATGCTCATTGGCTTTAGGTTGCGGACAAGGGGCCGCCTTAGGAAAGTTATTTCGTAACAAACACCGATTCAGGGTCCAATAACGCCCTTTTCCCCTGGATGTTGCGCCTTGAGGCCTCGTCAGGGGAGCCTTTAGCGGCTTTGGACAAGCGTTATGGTAACGTTTCGCTTCGCCTGGTTTCGAGCAAAGTAACGTTACCTTGGCCGGCCCAGCCCCATTTCTCCGCCGGAGCGGGTTTGCAAACAGCGCGCAACAAGGCCGCATCCCAGGAGGTGAGTGTTCGGGTGCCCTCCGCTCCGTGCGCGGTGCGGGCCGGCCGGCCTTAAGCCTGTGAAGGGCTTCCCGGAAAACCGCATGCCCGGGCCCGAGCCCGGCCGCTGGAGCGAATCGAGAAGAGCCACATGCACCTGCGTAAAGAGCTGCAACATAGGGGCCAGATGGTGATGCCCCATGGTAAGCAGGGAAACCTGCCGAACTCTTCCTGAACACCTGATCTAAAGTGAGTACGCAGGGAACCCGTGATCCCCCCCCGGGCGGGGGCCCCAAAAATCGGGGAAATCATCCCCTGTCGTGGCACGAATCGTGCTTGAGAGATAGAACGGGAGAAGAACTTGGCATAACCTCCTGAAGATTGTTCTCCTTCCTTCGGGATAGGTCGATCCCCAGCGTGGCGCTCTAGGGGTCGGCCTATCCTTTTTTTGGGGGTCACAAAGAAAGTCGAAGAGCAAAAGAATGGATGATCAGGAGGGTTTTTATCATCCGGACAAGCCGCATCAGACCGCTTCAATAGTGGAGGGCGGCTTGGTCCCGATGTTGTATGTCACGCTGACTACACCCGGGACCTCGCGGGTGATCCCTGAGGCGATCTTTTCCAGGACGTCGAAGGAAAGCCTTGTGGGGGTCGCGGTGCGGGCGTCCACGCTGTCCCAACAGCGCACCTCGATCTGCATGCCGAAATCTCGCCTGCCCTCCCGCATACCGGTTACCCGGTCTTCGTGCAGGATTGCCATGTACTGGAAGGCATCGATCTCCTTAAGCAGGCGTTCCACCACGACCGTGGCCTTCCGCACCGTCTCAATGCGCTCCGGGGTCGCTTCCCCGATGACGCGGGCCGCAAGGGCGGGGCCAGGGAAGGGGATACGTTCGAAAAGATCACTGGGCAGTCCCAAGGCCTTGCCCACCTTTCGCACGCCGTCCTTGCGGAGCTGAATGAGCGGCTCGATAATGCCGTAGCCAAAGGACTCCCGGGGGTCGATTCCTAGCTGCTCAAAGACATTGTGCTGCCTCTTTATCCCCGCCACGGTCTCATCCACATCCGTCAGGATCGTTCCCTGAAGAAGGTGTTTTGCGCCGCTTTCGCGGACCATGCGGCCGAACACATCTCTATAAAAGGCCTGAGTGACGGCCTCCCTCTTCTCCTCCGGATCGGTGATCCCCGAAAGGGCGGCGAAAAACTCTTCACGTGCATCCACAATATCCACCGGCACCCCGAGTTCCCTAAAAAAGCCCACTACCTGTTCGGGCTCCCCCTCCCGCATGAGGCCGTTATCGATGAACACGGTCTTGAGGCGCTCGCCCAAGGCACGATGGCCCAGCATGGTGACGGTGGAGGAATCGACTCCTCCGGAAAGGGCGTTGATAGCCGTACCGTCCCCGACCGTCTTCCGGATGGAACGGACCTTCTCGTCGATAAAACTGTTCACGTCGAGCTGCTGGGAGGTGATTTCTTGAATCATGGGCGGCAGTCTCCTTTTCCTTTGTTTTCTTGGTGTCTTTGTGAGAGACAAAAAGTTTTGAAGGCCTCGCAACAACCCGCTCGACCGCGGCCGGCAAGCCCATAACCCGTTGGAATCAAAAGGGCAGATGACTCGGCTCCGGGCCTTTTACGGCTCCATCAATTTTGATTCATCCGGTTTCGGTTGCGACTGTGCGGCGCCTTGCCCTCTTCGGCAGCATACGCGAGCCGGTGTTTGACTGTCAATTCGCAACTGAAAACTACACCCTTGTTAACCCTGCCGTCTCATAAAATATTCTTCCAGAAATGGTTGAATGTGTTATACGGAAACGGGATTGAAATCTCTTTGCACATCCCATAAGTGTAGTGCCCATCCAGAAAGGCTTTTTGGGCACTGGATGGAAACAAGTGTAATGGAGAGACTATCGACCCCGTCTTAAACCCTTCAGCCGGATTCACTTTCCAGAAAAACACCGTCAGAAGGAGGATGCCATGCGCGAGTCAAAATTTCATTATGGCTGGATCGTCGTTTTCATGGGAATGCTTACCACTATCGCGGCCCACGGTTTCGGACGTATGGCCTACACCATAATCCTCCCTGCCATGAAAGACGGACTGGCGTTTGACTACACTCAACTCGGGCTCCTGGGGACCGGCAATTTTATCGGGTACCTCACCATGGCAATCATCGGCGGTTTTCTGGCGGCCCGGTTCGGCACCCGAATCGTCATCACTTTCGCCCTCCTCCTTATGGGGGTGACCCTGATCCTGACGGGACTCGCCGACTCGTTCGGCTTTGCATTTGCCATGAGGCTGTTGACCGGGCTGGGAAACGGTGCGTCCTATGTGCCGGCCATGGCCCTCGGGTCTGCGTGGTTCGCCATGAAGCGGCGCGGCTTTGCAACGGGCATCGTATCCGGCGGGATTGGTGCGGGGACCCTCATCTCCGGCCTTGTGGTTCCCCCCATTCTGGCGGCATATGGCGATGATGGATGGAGGTACGCCTGGTACTACCTGGGCGGCGCGGTCATGATCATCTCCGCCTTTGTGTTTCTCTTTGTTCGAAGCCGTCCCGAAGAAAAGGGGCTTCAGCAGGTGGGCGAGGAGGAATCCGGCGTGCCCGCGAAGAACGCAGCCTCAGTCTCGACACTGGACTGGGGTCTGGTCTACAAAAAGGGTGCTGTCTGGTACCTGGGGATAACCTATTTCTTCTATGGCCTTTCCTATATCATATATATGGTCTTTTTTGCAGCTTACCTGGTGAATGAGATGGGGCTTTCCCAGCAGTGGGCCGGCGGGCTTTGGGCGTTAGTGGGCGGCCTAAGCATTTTCTGTGGCATTATCTGGGGTGCTATCTCTGACCGCCTGGGAAGGGGAAAAGGCGCGGCCTTGGCATACTTGGTCCTGGCCCTGGCTTACATCATATATGCCCTTATCAAGATACCATTCGGTTTTTATCTCTCTGCAGTCCTTTTCGGGCTGACGGCGTGGAGCATACCCACCATCATGGCGGCTACGGCAGGGGACCTGGTGGGTCCCAGGCTGGCGCCGGCAGGTCTCGGCTTTGTGACCATTTTCTTCGGCATAGGTCAGGCCCTGGGGCCGGCAATCGGGGGATATCTGGCGGACACGAGCGGCTCGTTCACTGTTCCCTTCCTGGTGGCCGGAGGAATCTCGCTCGCGGGAGCGGGTTTCTCCCTTTTCCTCAAGCGACAACAAGCCTGAGTATGTGAGATTTAGCGGGAAATCCCCCTTTAAGGATTCTGCATTGTATCAGGCAAACCGGAGACCGCCGGCATGGATAACATGATACAAATGTGACCCTTTTCAGCTTGACAAGGCAGCCCTTTTTTGATAGATTTCTTTGAGTAAATGAGGCGTTAAGCCTCCCTTTTCATTTTTGCCCGCCCTGATCCGGAAGAAAAGCCACGAAGGTCCCTGAGTTAAAAGTTTTTTCGGGAACCTCGTGGCTTTTCTGTTTGTCCCGTCATTTGAGGCCTGATAACCCGCTGGAATTACAGGGGCAGATGACTTGGTTCCGGGCTGTTTGCGACTCCATCAATATTCAGGACATGTCTCCCCTGGTCGTCTCGAGTGGTGACCGGCGGTCGTGCCGGGTAATTTCCTTAGAGCAAGACGATGCAGGCGATGAAAAGGCCTCCCACCAGGGCCAGGCTGAGCAGGCGGAACAACTGGCCGGCGGCCATGAGCGCGAGCCCCGTTTTGGGAGTGAAGATGCCCATGTAATAAGGGAGCTGGTGCCTGAGCGCCCGGACCGGCGCGGCCAGGATATTGCCCAAAAGGAGCGCAAGCACGGTCTGGCTGACGGTGAGTGCCCCGGACTCGAGCATGGCCCCGGCGGCGGCATAACCAGACGTGAACTCCGCCACGAGGCTGAAGAGGACCACTGAAAACGCCTCGATGGGGATGAATGTGGACGTGAAGCGTTCGGCCATAATATGGCGGAGCCAGGCAAAGAGGCCGGCGTCCGAAGCGATCACCACGATGATATAGACAGGAAGGACGATCATCAGGATACGGAAGATGCGAACGCGGAACTTGGAGGCACTCTCTTTCATGACACGAGGCCACTCCAGGGCGCGGCCCTCCCGCTTGTTCGGGGCGTGGTTTCCAGGAGTGGGCGGAAGCAGGACCCGGGAGGCGGCGAGTGCTGCGAGGAGCCGGATTACGGCGGCCGAGAAGACCAGCAGGAGGTAGAGCAGGCCGGCCCGGCCCACCAGCGGAATCAGCACGAAGAAGGTCGTGGGCAGGTGAAGAAAGAAAGAAGGGAAGGTGTTGAGAAGCACAGTGAGTGTGAGCTCCCTTCGAGTCAGGCCGCCTTCACGGTGAAACTCCATGAGCATGGAGAGAGAGGCGGTCCCGGAGACGAACGCCGTGGTGAACGCGGCACCCATGCGGTGTGACATATGGGCCCATCGCATGAAGGGGCGGGCGAGCAGGCTGAGGCGGTCGGTCCATCCGAGGCCCTCGATGATCTGTCCTACGAAAAGACCGATGGAGATGAAGAAGGCCAGCCTGAGAAGGGGCCACAGTACCCGTCGCAAAAACACGGCCGGATCCGTGAAAACCCCGGCGGCCTCATGAGGGCCCCATATAAGCGCGATCACCACTGCACAGGCCAGGAGTCCCAGCAGGATGCAGAGCCCGGAAGGAAGACGTCTGAGGCCTCGGCTGTTCATCTCTTCTTGATCAGCAAGAGGGAGAGGTAGGGGGGGACCTCGTCGGGCAGGTCTTCCAGGTCTGTGATGATCTGCTCGCCGTCAAAACCGCAGCGGCTGACCATGACAGAGTATCGGGCGAGGTCCAGGTTTCTGAGCGCCTCTATGATTTCCCGGTAGTTCCGGTAGACCTTGAGCATTACCACGTTGTCCGTGTGGTCGATTACTTCCCGAAGCCTTTGAGGGCCCATGGCGCCGGAGATAACCGTGAGGGAATCCTCCCCCTCGGCAAGTACGCGCCTGGCGGCCGCTGCACCGGCCTGATAGGAGGTGATGCCCGGAATCACCTGCACTGAGAGTTCAGGCGATTCCTTCTCGAGGGTCCTCATGAGATAGCCGAAGGTGCTGTAGGTCATGGGGTCGCCCAGGGTGATGAGCGCGGCGTCCCGCCCCTTGAACAGGGTGTCACGGACGATCCCGGCATTGCGTCTCCAGGCGTCGCTCAGGAGCTCTTGATCCCGGGTCATGGGAAAGTCGAGCCGGAGGATGGGGATCCCCTTCTTGAGGTGCGGGGTCACGATCTCCACGGCTATGGAGTAGCTGTTCTTGGTCGATGCGGCCGTGTAGACCACGTCCACGCTCTGAAGCGCTTTTACCGCCTTTAACGTCATGAGTTCAGGGTCGCCGGGCCCCACTCCTATTCCGTATAGGGTTCCCTTTTGCATGGGTAGACTCCTAATGTAAGACGCATGCCTTGTGGCTGTTATCTCGTTTCCATACGGTCTTTTTTGCCAATCTCGGCGTCAATCTGCGAGGTTGCTTGTGCGGCGTACTTCAGTACGCCTCCGCGCAACCTCTTGATTTGACTCGGGCCATCCATGGCCCTCGCCCTTCGGGCGCCCTGACGGGCGTCCCATTTTGCTATCCTGCGGAATGGTCCTTGATCTTGACAAAAAATCCTCATTTCTGAATTGGAAACTTGCCAGTGCCCGAAAAGCGTTTCTGGATGGGCACTATCTCGCAAAGCCTGCAGGGTTTTTCATTGGCGTCCTGACGAGAAAAAAAGGGGTTAACGCCATGTGCTTTGCCCTCAAAACCTCTCCGGGTGGAGAAAGGCGGCCAGGGCTTCCACCGCATCGACCGACCGGGGCCCCGGCCTGGAAAAGACCTGTTCGTCCACCTTCAGGATACGGCCTTCCCTGACCGCCTCCAGAACACTGAAGTGAGACCTTTCGACCGGTGAGCAAGGGGAACGATTCATGGGGCCCTCCTGAATGACATAGACCTGGGGATCGCTTTTGATAAGGGCTTCCATGCCGATTCGAACCAGCTTCTTGGGGATGTCCAGGCAGTTCGTGCCGCCGCTTCGCTCGATAACGTCGTTTACTATGGATTCCCGGCCCGCCCCAAGCAGGTTGGGATAGCGCACCTCGAAGAATACTCTGGGCCGGTGCCGAACGGTCCGAAGGCGCTCTTCAACCGCCTCGAGCCTGGCCTGCAGGCTTTGTATTAGCGCGGAAGCCGCTTCAGGTTCGCCGGTCAGCAATCCCAGCCTTTTGATCACATCGAAGAGCTCCCTGAAGCTATGGGGCTGAAAGACCGCCACGTTCCCTCCGTGACGCCTGAGCTGCTCCACCACCACCGTGGCCTCCCGCCGGCCGGAACTCTGAATGATCAGGTCCGGTTCCAGTGCCAGAACGAGCTCCACGTTGGGCCGCATGTGGGTGCCGATGCTCGGCCTGGACAGGATTGAGGGGGGAAGCACGTCCGCCTTGGTCCTGCCCACGAGCCGATCTTCCAGGCCCATGGCCGCCAGGATCTCGTTATACGCCCCGTACAGCGCTATGATCCTTTCGGCGGGACGTTCCAGGGCCAGCTCGCGGCCCGTATCGTCCTTAACGCGGATCTCACCGGCCCATGCGGGTACCAGGGGCATCCAGACCGCTGCGTGAAGAATCAGGCAGGCCGCCGCGAGCAGTGCCGGGAACAAAGTGGGCCTGCGGGCTCCCGGTGACGGGATGGTGCGAAACCATGACCCGGGTCCCGTAGATCGCCGAGAGATTTTGACTCGTGAACAACTCATGGGTAGGTCCGTCCAAAGCGATGCCGCCGTCCTTGATGAAGATAAGGCGGTCGCAGTAAAGTGAGGCCAGGTTCAAATCGTGCATGGCGCAGACGATCGTAGTTCCTTCTTCCCTGTTTTTAGTCGCAAGGAGGTCGAAGATCTGGATCTTCCGGGCCACGTCAAGGTTCGAGGTGGCCTCGTCCAGCAGGAGAATGGACGGGGCCTGGGCCAGGGCCCGGGCGATCACCACCCGCTGTGCCTCGCCGCCCGAGACCTCGTTGATGAAGCGGTCGGCCAGAGGGAGCGTGCCGGTGCGTTCCATGGCCCCCATGGCCTCTTCAAAGTCATCCGCAGTGTATCCTCCCCACTTTGAGAGATAGGAGTAGCGGCCCATGAGGACCACGGAGAGGCACCGGAATGGAAACGTGACCGCCGCGTTCTGGGCGACCGATGCCGCTTGCCGGGCACGCCAGCGGACCGAGGTGCCCTTGAGGTCCCTTCCCGCGATTCGAACGTGTCCTTCCTTGGGTTCCATGATTCCGGCAAGCACATGGAGCAGGGTGGTTTTCCCGCTGCCGTTCGGACCCAGAACACCTGCCACCTCTCCTTCGGGGATTCGGAGGTTCACGTCCCACAGGACATCGGCGGCACCGTATCCGCATCGAAGCGATCTTACCTCGATCACAGTCCGGTCCCCCTCTTGTGACGCTTCAGGAGCACGCAGAAAAACGGCCCGCCCATAAGTGCCGTGACCACTCCCACCGGGAGTTCCTCTCCCCCGGGGAGCAAAGTCCGCGCCAGGACGTCGGACCACAAAAGCGCTATGGCGCCCAGGAGCCCGGCAAGGGGCAGCAGACGATGGTGTTCCGCACCCACAGTCATTCGTACGAGGTGAGGTACGATCAGACCCACGAAGCCTATGACCCCCGACACCGATACTGCGGCCGCCGTCAGAAGACTGGCCCCGACAAGGAGGACCAGCCTGACCCTCTCCAGGTCGACGCCCACCTGAACGGCCTGGAGGTCCCCCATGGCCAGTATGTCCAGTTCCCGGGCGTGTAACCCGATAAGGACCAGTCCGGCTGCGGCGTAAGGCAGGGCGAACAGGGTGTGTGTCCAGCCCCGGCCCTGGAAGCTGCCCATCACCCAGAAGACAATGCTCGCCACGGACTCCTCGTCCAGGGACTTTAAGAGCGAGATCAGTGCCGACAGAAACGTGGCGACCACGATACCGGCCAGGATCATGGTGTCCCGCCTAAGGTGCCCGTCAATCCGTCCCAGGGCGATCACTGCAAACAATGCGGCCAGGGCCCCGCCCAGGGCCGCCGCCGGAAGAAGTCCGAATCCGAGGAAGGGCTGGGCGCCAAGACCGAAGAAAATGGCAAGGGAGGCGCCGAACGCCGCGCCCGTGGAAACCCCTATGGTGAAAGGGTCGGCCAGGGGGTTTCGAAGAATGCCCTGAAACACGGCTCCGGCCACGGCCAGGCAGAGCCCGACGAGCATGGAAAGCAGGACCCGGCTGAACCGGATGTCGAATACCACCACTTTCCGGGTCTCGTCCACGGCCTGATCCCCCGGCCATCCCAGTCCGGAGAGGAGGGCCCTCATAACGTCCATTACAGGGATGTCGATGCGGCCGAACAGGCACGCTGCAAAGGCCGAGACAACCACGGCAATCACCAGCCCCCAAAGAAGCAACCCGAAACGCAGGGAAGCCCGCTTTTCAGCACGGCGTACCTGCTCACGGGTGGTGGAATCGGGGTCCATGACTATGACTGAAATAACCCTTTACCTCTCGCAAAGATGCAAGGAGCGCCGAGAAACAAAATTCATGGTTATCCGTGCTCTTCGGAGCCTGTAAATCAGCGCTGCTAGAGGGCTTGTGAAAACGCCGGGTTTCGGTTTTTCAGGCACCGCTTAAAAATGTTCTACGGCGATTCTAAGGTGGTCGGTCCATACCTCCACCATAGGGTCCAGTTCGGCTGTTCCCCTGAGCACCGGGACGCACTCAATCCCCGCCGCGGTCAGAATGCTCTTCCAGGAGTCTTCTTCGGCTCCCGCCATATCGTTCCCGGCGTGATCTCCGGCAACGGCCATGAACGGCACCAGGTAGGCCTTACGGGTCTTCCTTTCGGAAAGCATGTCCCGGATCTCCTCGATACCCGGATTGCCTTGCACCGTACCCAGGAAGACGTTCGGGTCCCTTTTCCGGAGTTCAACGGCCAGGGCGAAATAAAGGGCGTTAGCCGGGTGGTCGGTGCCGTGGCCCATGAAGATAATGGCTTCGTCCTGTTTTCGGCCCTTGGGTTGTTCGCTGAGCAAGACATCCGCCACTCTCTCAATGTCTTGTTGTCCATTCAGCAAAGGCCCTCCCAACATTAGCTTGTCAAATCCGCGGGCCATGCCGGCAAAGGCCTGCACGTTGCGGGTGAGGTCGTGGAATTCCCGTCCGCCGATTGTGTGAAGCGACTGTACGGCCACGTGTGTGAACCCCTCGTCCATCATGCGGGACAGGGCCATTTGCAGGGAGTCGATCTCGATCCCTGTCTCGGCCAGCTTTCGTCGTACGATTCCGGAGGTGTAGGCCCAGCGGACCGGTACGCCCGGGAAGGCCTTTCGGACAGCCTTTTCCACGTTGTCAAGTGCGGCCCTGGCCTCGGGCACGGTGGTTCCGAAGGCGGCCAGGAGGATCCCCCTTTTTTCAGGACGCTCATGGGCCGCGTGTCCGTGGGCCCCGTGTCGGGCGTAGGCCTGGGAACAGAGGATGAGAAATACAAAAAGACAGGTTGAAATAATCGATACCCTTTTCATGACGGCAGTCTCCTTTCTCTCGAAGGATAGTGGAGCCGCAGGAGTCTAAGGGGGAAGGCGTGAAAAAAAAGCCCCACGTCCGGTAAAGTGACGTGAGGACTGCACCCAGCTTCCTTGATCCTCTTCCCCCGGAGGCCGCACCCCGCAGCCGGCCGGCTGGCCATTCGTCACAACGGGCAGGTCTTCTGGCTTACCCGGGCTGCAGGCTTACCTTCCCACCCCGCTGCTTACGGAGCAGTGGCGTTACCCCTCTGGCTCAGAGGTTGCCTGCAGCCGCGCTGCCCCGGTGCAGTGCACAAGGGCCGGGATCACAGCGGCGGGACCGCTCCCGTTTTTCACGGGATTCCCAATTAAGCGGCTGCACCCGTTGTCATGTTAAAAACATAGAGACGCGGCGGGCGGTTTGTCAAGGTCAATCTGTTTCTTTGTTACGGCCTCAAGAGGCTTTACCGTACTTGTCCAGGTACCCGCGGGGTGTGACCATTCGTCCGCCCAGTATACGGGTGTTGCTGTTGCCGATGACGAGGATGGAAAGCATGTCCACTCTTTCCACGGGCACATCGCCCAGGGTGACGACTGTTACCGACTGTTCTTCCCTGGCCGCGTTTCGAACCAGTCCCACGGGTGTATCGGGGGGGCGATGGCCTTGTATGAGCCGAACGGCTTCGTCAAGTTGCCAGTGTCGTTTTCTGGAGCGGGGATTGTAGATCACCAGGACAAAATCCGCCGATGCGGCGGCTTCGATTCTTCGCGTGATCGTTTCCCAGGGCGTGAGGAGGTCACTCAGGCTGACTACTGCGAAGTCGTGCATGAGAGGAGCCCCAAGGAGCGCCGCAGCAGCGGCAAGGGCCGGGATCCCGGGGATAACCTCCACATCCACCAGCCCGGTAAGGCCCTCCTCCTCGATGATTTCCAGGGCCAGGCCCGCCATGCCGTAGATTCCCGCATCCCCGCTGCTGATGAGCGCAGTTGCATGCCCGTTTGCACAAGACAATGCAGCCGCTCGACAGCGGCTGATTTCTCCTGTCATGCCCGTGCAAAGCACCTCCTTTCCCTTCAGGAGTTCAGGATCCACCAGCCTTATGTACGCCTTGTACCCGACGATCACCCCGGCCTCTTTCAGTGCCCGAAGGGCTGCGGGGGCCAGGTAGTCGGGGTCTCCGGGGCCGAGGCTGACGATGAAGAGCCTTCCAGGGCGATCGCCAGCGTGGCGTTCCTGCTCAGGGTCTTGGGGACCAGGAGGCGTCCCCCTCCCGCCCTTTTCAGTGCAGCTGCTTCGCATACGCTTTCCACTCCCATGTGTCGTTTGACCGTGCCGGACGGGTTCGGGACCGGAACGTATCGAAGGGCATCGGCCGGATAGAACGTGGCGACAACACCCAGCGATTCGGCCGCCTCCAGGATCCCAGGCTCATTCTGCTTGGCCTCAATGGTGGCGAGACTGGACAGGCTCGCCGGGGAGAGGCCGTGTCTTAAAAAAGTGGATTCAATCAGGTCCAGGATTTCGCGGCTTGATGTCCCCAGGTTACAGCCCACGCCCGCCACCAGGCAACGTGGATGCAGGACAAGGCTGTCGGTGAACGCGGCTTCGGGTATGGATTCCCAGGTGACAATTACGGATAGCCGGGCCTCTGATACGGACGTGCCGGCGGCCCTTGCAGCCTCCGTTGCACCGGTTTCCGGAGCGGATTTCAGCCCCAGGCGGTTTTCCGGGTCCAGCACCGAAACGGGCTCTTTAGAAAGCAGGGCCATGTTGAAGGTCTTGACGGCTTCAGGGTTGGCTATGGCCATATCACGGTCGGCAGCCAGGAGGTCCCAACCGGTCAAGCCCGCCGTGTCCGTGGCCGTGGTTATCACCGGCTCGCCTCCGGTGAGGCGTGCAACTTCCAGCGCGAGCCGGTTGGCCCCTCCCATATGACCCGAGAGGAGGCTTACAGCGAAACGGCCTTCGGAGTCCAGGACCACCACGGCCGGGTCCAGGTCCTTGGAACGTATGAGCGGGGCTACGGCCCGCACCACGATGCCCGCCGCCGCCACGAACACGTGGCTTTCGTAGCGGTCGAAGGTCTGGGCAACGGTCTCGAGTAGTGCGCGGAACGGAAGGGCCCTGTGACGGAGGGCAAGGGCTTCAGGAAGGAAGAGGTCGCCTTTCAGTGCCCGGGCCAGCGTTGCAGCGGTTCGCGCCCCCTGCGGCGTCAGTCCGTAGACGGCGGTTCCACTCTTGCGGTCCTGAACGGCCGTTTCATCCGGGGGCGTCTTAGCTTCCCGGGGTGAACGGCCGTTTTTCTTCCGGAACCCGTGATGGAAGTCCGGGCTGTACAGACGGCTGAACGCGGTCTCATCGTCCTGCCCCGGAAGAACAAGGAAAATCGCCTGCCTAGTGATCTTCTCGCGGGCCACAATCTCCGAGAGGGTGTCGAGAGTGGCCCTTACAATGCGTTCTTCGGGCCAGCCCACACGGTAGGCCGCGATCACCGGGGTTCGGCCCGGGTACCCTCCCAGGCGAAGCTCGCTTACCAGGCGTTCCGGATCTCCGGCCGATAAGTACACAGCCATGGAGGCCCTGTGGCGGGCCATCTCTTTCAGCTGTTCCCGGTCCGGCACGGGCGTCCGGCCCGCCATACGGGTAAGTATGAGGGACTGGGTCTTTTCCGGAAGGGTGAAGGAAACCCCGGCAGCGGCCGCAGCGGCAAATGCCGAGGTCACACCGGGAATGACACGGCAGGCAATGCCGTCACGTTCCAGGAGGGCCATCTGCTCCCTCATCGCTCCGTAGAGCGAGGGAT
The DNA here is from genome assembly GCA_041685835.1 of Desulfatiglandales bacterium. Lineage (GTDB taxonomy): Bacteria > Desulfobacterota > DSM-4660 > Desulfatiglandales > HGW-15 > JAIPEI01. The sequence continues at coordinate 26,824 of JAWLEX010000017.1, read as the reverse complement.
CGCCCGTGTGAACGCGGGCCACCAGGCCCCCCGCCCGGACCGCGTCACAGATGAGGGAATGGGTCTCTTTAAGGGTCATGGAAGAGGAGTCCACCACCCGGGCGTCGGGGCGGCCGCAGGCCACAATTTCCGGCGGAACAAGGGAGCCGGCGTAGAGAACGAGGTCGGCCTCCCGGATCACCTGCCGCCCTCGGACCGTGATGAGCTCCGGATCGCCCGGCCCGGCCCCCACGAAATAAACCTGGACTCTGTCCTCCGTCATTGTTTCAACCTCTCCTCCACCTTCAGCCGGACCAACACAGGCAGCGTTTACACGGTTATTCCACGTACGGCTAAACAGCTTAATATCTCAACAGCTCACCAGCTACACAGGTTTTTCGGCGCTCACCGCAAAGACCGGGTTCAGTGCCGTAAGTCGCAGGTCTTCTGCCAGGGGCCGTGACCGGCCGACCTGCACGTGGGTGACGGCCGGGGCCCATCCGGCCCGGCGAAGCACCCCGACCGCATGCTCGAGGGACCCGAGGAGAACAACGTGGGCCAAGACCCGTCCGCCGGGCAGGAGCCGACTCATCGCCGCTTCAAGGACCTCCTCCCGCCTGACGCCGCCTCCCAGGAAAATCCTGTCGGGAGCGGGCAGCCCGTCGAGGCAGCCCGGCATCTCTCCCTGAACCGGCTCCACTGCGTAAGCCCCTGTTTTTCGGATGTTGCTCCTTATGATTTCAAAACGGACCGGGTCGCGTTCCACTGCAAAGACCATTCCCTCAAAGGCCAGTGCCGACGCTTCCAGGGCGACGGCCCCGCTTCCGGCGCCAAGGTCCCAGACCACGTGTCCCGGCTCGATACCCAGGAGGCCGAGGCCCACGGCACGCACCTCCTGCTTGGTGATGAGTCCGTCTTTGTGAAGGAGATTATCGTCATCCATGGACGCTGTGAGCTTGCACACGGGAGCGTGAGTCGGTTCAAGAATGACGAACGCGAGCCGGGAAAACCCTTCCACAGGAGCTTCTTTGAGGTCTTCAAAAGTACGGACCCGCTCTGTTTCGGTTCCCATGTCCTCGAATACGTGCATTCGGTAGCCTTCCACGCCGCAGGCCTGGAGATCGCTCGCAATTCGTGCCGGCGTGAATACGGCGTCGGTGTAGACGCCCACCCGTTGCCTGCGGGCCATGGCCCGGCGAAGGGGCCAGATGTCTTTACGGCCGTGAAGCGACACTGTGCGAATGTCTTCCCAGGGTGTCTTGATCCGTGCTGCCGCGGCCTGAAGAATTGATACGTTGGGGTGTATGAGGACTCTGTCCGCGCCCAGGGTCAGTACGAATTGTTTGCCTATCCCGAAGAAACCGGGATCGCCGTCCGCCAGGACCACCACCCGTTTTCCGGCTCGATTCTCCCGGTCGGCCGCCTCGACGGCCCCGGAGACCGGGGCCCGGACGGGGATTTTTCCGGCGGGGTGGTCGGGCAGGGCCAGAAGAAGCCGGTCCCCTCCCACGAGCACCTCGGCCTCGGCCACGATGCGTGCGGCTGCAAGGGGAAGCGCGGTAGGGTCCAGACCGGTCCCGACCACGTGAATGGGATTCCGGTGTTCACGGCTCATGAGGTGTATCTCCTTCCCGCAAGGGTCCGTCCCTGCGAGTTGCGAGCAGGGTCTCGTCAAAGTGGAACAGGTAAAAGACGAGTTCGATGCCTGGTTCCACAACCCGGCGGGCCGTGTCCGCGGCCCGGATCAGGGCGTATTCCAGTAACAGGGGGGCCGCTTTGTCTTTCCGGATTATTTCCAGGGCCTCCCGGCTGGTATTGGCCGTGCTGACGGCCTTAACGCCTTTTTGGCCCAGTCCCGCTGAGGCACACCATGAGGAGAGGACCGTAAAGTCGATCCTGCTCTTCCGGGCGTGGGTGTAAGGGTGGCCCTGGCCCATCTTGATCAGCTTGCCGAAGAAGCAGGCGTAAAGAATCGACTCGAAGCCTCTCATGGAGGCCTCTTTCAAGGAGAATGCAAAGAAGTCACCTACCTGTATCCATGCCGGATCCGGCAGGTCGGGGCGGATTTCCCGAAGGAGCCGCTCGCTCTTGCCGCCCGTGGCCAGGGCAACCGAGGCCGGTCCCTGAGCGCGGGCCACGTCCAGGGACATGGTGATGGTATCTTTGTAGGCCTTGTTTGAAAAGGGCTTGACCGTCCCCCGGGTTCCCAGAATGCTGATTCCCCCCAGTATCCCCAGCCTTGGATTGAGTGTCTTGAGGGCGATGCGCTCTCCGTCGTCCACCTCCACGGTCACGACAATTTCACCGCCCGCTCCGGTCTCGTCAAGGACTTCACGAATCGCAGCCTCGATCTGGCGGCGGGGCGCGGGATTGATGGCCGCTTCTCCCACGGGAACGGGAAGTCCCGGCCTGGTGACCCGCCCCACTCCGGTCCCGCCCCGGATAACAACCCGTGATGGTCCCCGGGCGTGAATGCGGCCCACGACGGCGCGGATTCCGGCCCTGTGCGTCACATCCGGGTCGTCTCCTCCGTCCTTGATGACCAGGGCCTCGGCTCCTTCCCCCTGAAATGCGACGCCGGCCAGAGGGATGACCATCCGGCCCTCCAGCGGGAGGGGCACGTCTATGTTGGGGACGCTCTTCCCTTTGAGCAGGAGAATCAGGGCCGCCTTGGCTGCTGCGGCCACAGCCGTGCCCGTTGTAAAGCCTTCTCTAAGTTGATTTCGTGCCATGTCACGCTCAGTTCCGGTCAGGCGCCTCCAGGGCGAGGATGGCCAGCTGGTTGACCGTGGTTGCAGCCAGGGCGGAACCTCCCTTACGTCCGCGGATGGTAATATAGGGGATGCGTTCCTGTCGGACCAGCAGGTCCTTGGATTCCGCGGCGTTGATAAAGCCGACCGGCATGCCTACGATGAGCGCCGGCCTGCAGATCCCTCCACGAACCAGCTCGATAAGCCTGATAAGGGCGGTGGGCGCGTTTCCCACCACACAGATCGCTCCGTTCAGCTCCGGGGCCGCATAGTCCACGGCTGCTGCAGCACGGCTGGTCCCGTTTCTCAGGGCCTGCTCGGCCACGGCCGGTTCCCGCATGTGGCATGCCACGCGGCAGCCGAGACGCTCCATGCGCGCCGATGAGACGCCGGCCCTGGCCATCTCCGTGTCAGTGACCACCAGGCACCCGTTTTTCAGCGCCTCGGTCCCGGCCGTCAAGGCCTCCGGGTGAAACTGAACCAGGTCGAGGAGTTCGAAATCCGCTGAAGTGTGGATGAGACGGCGCACTACAAGCCATTCGGTTCCGTGAAAAGGTCTTGGATGCCCCACCTCTTTCTCGATAACGGCGAACGAGCGGGCCTCGATATCCTCAGCTGCGGAAGGCTTCGCCTCTTGCATCATATATCTCCTCCGGGCTGTTCGAGCCGATGACGGGAGCAGGCCTCCACCAGTGAACGGGCCACGGCCGGATTGGACCCCCAGTGCAGGTGAATGTAGGAGCCGAGGGCCCTCCCGACTGAAAATCCTTCAACAGTCTCTTCCAGGCCCGGGCGGGCGGTCACGGTGTAGGCCGGATCATTGCTCCCCTCTCCTTCCGTCATTGTAGAGTAGTGGAACTCGTGACCCCTTACCCGGGTACCGGCGGGACCAAGCAGGCTGTCCCTTCGGGTTGTGATCTCGCGGTAGCCCAGGGATCGAAGGCCGGGCTCCATGACGGCATTGAAGGGAAAAACCCCGGCCATGCGGTGGGCCCTTCCTTTCAGGTCCCGGATCGTGCGCATCAGATACATGAACCCTCCACATTCAGCGTAGACGGTCCCTCCTGCCTGGACAAACGAACGGACGGCCTTTTTCATGGACCGGTTAGCCGAAAGGACCTCGCAGTGGAGTTCGGGGTAGCCCCCGCCTATATAGAGACCGCAGACCGCTTCGGGAAGGGCCTTGTCCCTGAGCGGAGAGAAGGGGACCAGCTCTGCCCCAGCAGCCTCCAGGAGTCGAAGGTTTTCGGTGTAATAGAAACAGAAGGCCTCGTCCCGTGCCAGACCGATTCGCTCTCTTTTCTCCAATGGGCCTTCCCATGACGGGGCAATCGCTCGAAACCGGGGAGCCCCGGTCAGGAGACGGTCCAGGTCCAGATGTGTCTCGGCCCAGTGAGCCAGCCGGTCGACCCTGTCTTCATCCATGAGGTGGTCGTCCGCCGTCACCAGCCCTAAGTGCCTGGAAGGGATCTCCAGACCTTCATCCCTCGGCAGGCACCCCAGGAGGGGGACACCGGGGACCGCCTCCATGGCATCCTCGAGCATCCGGGTGTGGTTCCTGCTTCCCACGCGGTTGAAAACTACCCCGGCCAGGGGAAGCTCAGCGTCGAACCGCGCGAACCCGAGGACCACCGCGGCTGCCGACCGGGCCATTGAACGGGCGTCCACCACGAGCACGACCGGCACACCCAGTTCCTTGGCCGTTCGTGCCGTGGAGCCGGTCTCGTCGGCTCCGGAAAAGCCGTCGAACAATCCCATTACACCCTCAATGATCCCGGCGTCGGCTCCCCACAGGCCCCGATGAAAAATGGAGCGGTTGGCCTCCGGCCGCATCATCCATCCGTCCAGGTTGTGAGCCGGCCTGCCCGTGATAATACGGTGATAGCCGGGATCGATGAAGTCGGGTCCGACCTTGAAGCCCTGAACCATAAGCCCGTTACGCTTCAAGGCGGCCATGAGCCCCAGTGTGACGGTGGTTTTCCCGGATCCGCTGTGCGTGCCGGCAATGGCCAGTACGGGGACCTTCTTGTCCGGTCCGGCAGGTCGTCCTTCAGGAGGTTTCAGTGAGACGGGCGTCATGGCTCTTTCATTCGAAACAGGGCCGCGGGCCTGTCAGGCCTCCGATTCCGGAGGGGTCACGAGACCAGAGACAGGATACGGTCCACATCGCAGTGTGCCTCGAAGTGTTCGGCAAGCAGATCATACTGATGAAAGCGGGACAACCTCCCCTTTCTCGACGGACGCTCCTTGAGCCCTTTTCCCCTGCGGATTTCGTTGAGCAGGGCCCCTCGAAAACCCGATGCATCCAGGACGCCGTGTACATAGGTGCCCAGGACACGGCCGTTGTCGACAAAAAGCCCGTCGTCCCATGAGACGCCTGCCCCCGGCCGGTGAATGCGCAGCAGGGGCATAGCGTTTTGCCCCGAGGTTCGGGTCCGGCCCATGTGAATCTCGTAGCCGCTCACCCGTTTCCGGTTCATGAGGCACGTTCCGGTAACCCGCTGAACCACTTTGTCACCGGCCAGTACGGTCTCTGCCGGGAGGATACCGAGGCCCCTGACACGGTAACGGTCTGATTCCATTCCGTACGGATCACTGATTCGCCGGCCGAGGAGCTGGTACCCGCCGCAGATTCCGAGCACCCGGCCGCCGCGTTCCACGAACAGGGATACCGCCCTTTTCCATCCGGACCTGCCCAGCCAGACCGCGTCTTCCATCACGTTTTTGGCCCCCGGTATTACCAGGAGATCGTACCCTTCATCCAGTTCCCCGGGGCGGAAGAGATAGTTGAGGACCACGCCGGGTTCCCGTGCGAGGGTTTCGAGGTCTGTGAAGTTGGAAATGGAGGGTAGACGCAACACGCCGACGTTCACGGCATCGCTCCGCAGGGGATCAAGCATCCTCCGGTCCTCCTGTACTACGACGGAATCTTCCGGATCAATGATGATGTCGTTGTAGTAGGGAATAAGGCCTAGGACCGGTTTTGCGCATTTCCTCTCGATGTAGTCGATGCCGGAGTCGAACAGACGGGGGTCTCCTCGAAACTTGTTGATCAGGAAGCCGGCGGTCAACCGTCGTTCCTTCCTGCTCATCAGGTGATAACTGCCCAGGAGCTGAGCAAAAATGCCTCCGCGGTCAATGTCGCCGAGGAGAAGACAGCTCGCTTCAGCCGCCCTGGCCATGGAGAAGTTGACCAGGTCATGGTCCTTGAGGTTCATTTCGCAGCAACTGCCGGCGCCTTCCATCACGATGACATCGTATGCCTCGCTCAGCCGGTTGAAGGAGTCAAGCACCGCCTTTTTAAGCCGGGGTTTGAACGCGTGGTACTCGGCCGCATCCATCCGTCCGTATACCCGGCCTTGAAGGATTACCTGGGAGCCCATGGACGATGAAGGCTTGAGAAGGACCGGGTTCATGTGTATAGACGGGGGCAGGCCCGATGCCTCTGCCTGTGCTACCTGGGCCCGGCCGATCTCACCCCCTTCCATGGTCACAAAGGAGTTGTTGGACATGTTCTGGGCCTTGAAAGGCGCCACGCGCACACCACGGTTCCGCAGGATTCGGCAAAGGGCCGTAGCCGTGATTGATTTACCTACATCGCTGCCGGTCCCTAGGACCATTATGGATTTGGCTCTGGACATATCCTATCGCCGGGGTTTGTACCACCACTGATCGTTGCGGGAGACCGGATCATAGACTTTCCATGTACCATGAACCAGTGTGCGGGGTGTCAGGTCCATCTCGTCCCGGCCGCAGCGCAGGAGCCGGTCGAAGGTCAGCAACCAGCCCCTTAGGAAACCGGGCTTGCTGAACGCCTCGCGGCTGTAAGCGGAGCAGGAGGGATGCATCGGGCACGCGCCGCTTCGGACACCGGAAAGGCCGTTCAAGCCCTTGTCGTAGAACAGGAACATGGCCTGTGCCGGGACCGGGGCTTGTCCGGGTCTCTTTCCCGATGGTACTGTCGAGGCGCAGCCCATGAGACAAAACACCAGGCACGGCAGAAGTATGAGAGTGCGATTCATGTTAATACCTTTAACTTTCGGGCCTTGTGCCGTCGCTGTCCCTGGGACGGGATACAGGGATTAGGCCCTCGGAACGGAACCAAGGGCATTCAGCTCCTTCGGGTTCGAAAGGCGTCCGCTGCGGCCACAAGCAGGTATATGCCTCCGGCCAGTACAATGGTCGTGGCACCCGCGGGAAGATCGGGCCCATAGGCCAGGGCCAGCCCGGACAGGGTAAAAAAAACAGTCAACACCGCTGAGAGAACCATCGTGAGCCAAAGCCTGTTGGAGAAATGGCAGGCCACAGCCACGGGCAGGGTAAGCAGGGCGATGACCATAACCACACCCACTACCGTCACGAGCAGCACCACGGTGAGCGCCGTCAGGCAGAGCAGAAGGAGGTAGTAAATTTCGACCCGTATTCCCCGAACCCGCGCGAACTCCTCGTCGAAACAAACCACCAGCAGCTTGTTGTAGAACAGCAGGGAGAACGCCAGGATCAAGATATCCAGCCCCAGAATCAGACGAAGGTCCTCAGAAGAAACCATGAGGATGTTTCCAAATAGATAGCTCATGAGGTCTTCATTGTAGCCGGGTGTGCGGGAAATGAACAGGATCCCCACGGCCATGCCGATGGCCCACACCGCACCGATCACGGTGTCTTCCCGCTGGCGTGCGAAAAGGCTGACTAGACCGATGACCAGGGCGGACACCACGGAGGCGGCCACGGCTCCGTAAAGGGGGTGGAGCCAGGACCAGTGGAAAACGACCTGACAGTATCTGGCGGCGCCCAGCCCGGCGAGCACGCTGTGGGCGATGGCGCCTGCAATATAAGTTATCCGCCTCGTGACCACGTAGGTCCCGATGACACCGCATGGTATGGCGGCGAGAATGCCCACGATCACCGCGTGTTGAAGAAAGGAATGATGTTGAAGGTCAACTATGAAGTCCGCCAAGAGTGACCCTCCTCGCTGCACCGGTGATCGTGCCGGACCATCTGGACGTTTCCCCCATAGAGTTCGTGGATCATCTCGCCGGTGATGGAGCTCGTGGGATGGACCGCCAGACGCCTGTTTACGCAGACCACGCTTCGGACGTAGGCCGAGACAAACCCCAGGTCATGGGTTACGAGCATGATGGTCATGTGCCGGTTCAATTCGTTCAGGATCTCGAATAACTCCGTCTCTATGGCGGCGTCCACGTTTGCTGTGGGTTCGTCCAGAAGGAGCAGTTCGGGGTCCGAGACCAGTGCCCTGGCTAGAAGTACCCGCTGGCGCTGCCCCCCTGAGAGCCGGCTGAACGGCCTGTTCCGAAGCGGTTCCATTTCCATACGGCCAAGGGCCCGCATCGCAGCTTTCCGGTCGTCGCGGCTGTAAAACCCGAAGCCCGGGCCGTGGCCGAGACGTCCCATGAGGACCACGTCCAGGACGTTCACCGGGAACAGAAAGTCAAAGGTGCTCTGTTGGGCCATGTAGCCGATACGCGGCCTTGCCTTGATCGGAGGCCGTCCGAAAACCCTCACGGTTCCACAGGAGGGTCTGATGAGGCCCAGAATGATCTTGAGAAGGGTGGTCTTGCCTCCCCCGTTCGGGCCCACGATGGAAACAAAGTCTCCCTCTCCAATGGTCAGGTCTACGTCCTCCAGGACCGGCACTCCTTGATAGGAGAAACTCACGTCTTGCAATTCAATTAACGGGTCGTGCATGCCGGCTCCCTTTCACCCATAACCATGGCTTTTCACTCCTCGTCCGGATAGCGCTTTGCGATGGACTTGAGGACATCAAGACAACTGAAGAAGGCCTCGACCACCTGGGGGTCGAAGTGGGTGCCCGAACTCCGGCGCATCTCCTCCAGTATGCGTCCTTCGTCCCAGGGTTCCTTGTAGGAACGTCTCGAGCAGAGAGCGTCGTAGACGTCCGTAACGGCCACAATCCGCCCGAACAGAGGGATTTCTTCGCCTCGCTTAGGCCGGGGGAGCCCGGCTGAAGTCACAAATCCGTCAAGAGCTTTCTCAGTGAAGGGGTTCATGTGCCCCGGGTATCCGGTGCCGTCCCACTTTTCATGGTGAGTCAAGGCTACCTGGGCTGCCACTTCGTCGAAATCCGAGTTGATGTCCCTGAAGAGGCGGGCCCCCAGATAGGTGTGGCTTTTCATGATCTCGTATTCGTCCATGTTGAGGCGTGCGGGTTTTTTGAGGATCAGGTCGCTGATGGCCACCTTTCCCACGTCATGGAGCATGGCGGCCATGCGCAGGACATCCTTATTGAGTTCGACCTCCTCTAAGGGGATTCCTTGATGCCTGGCCCATTCTTCGTATACCTCCACCGAATAGGCCCCAACACGGTTGACATGGGCCCCGGTTTCCCGTGGATCCCGAAGTTCCGCCATGCTGATCATGCGGAGGATGATGTCCCGGGTCATGCGTGCACGTTCTACGGCCAGGGCCGCACTAATGGCGAAGTGCCGGATAAGGGCCTCGTCGGACGCAGCAAACGGGACCGGTTTGCCGCTGTCGTCCATGGCGTTAATGACCTGCATGACACCCAGTACGTCCCCCCGCTGGTTGGTCATGGGGACGGCGAGCATGGAGCAGGTTCGATAGTCGGAGAGTTCGTCGAACGTGGAGTCGAAAAAGTAGGGGGTTGAGTCGCCCAGGGTGTAAACGTCGGGGATGTTGACCGTTCGCTTGTGATTGGCAACATAACCGGCGATGGAGTGGTCATTTATGGGAATGGTGAACGTGCTGTAGATGAGTTTTCGCCCCGCTCCCAACCTCAGGCGGAGCGTGTCGTTCTGGGTGTAGCTGAACTCCAGGATGTCACCGGACTTCAGGTAGATGGAGCCGGCATCGGCGTTGAATACAGCACGAACACTTGTCAGGATCCGCTCAAGGAGGAGATCGATGTCCTTCACCTCGTTGATGTCCAGCCCGATTCGGGTAATCAGTTCCAGCTTTTCGCGCTCGTTCAGCATGACGACTCCAGTGTGTAAGGTGTGCCTGACCTGAAGGGCGTTTGAGCGATTCAGGGGGGTCTTTTTAATTGACAATTCCGCAGCTATTCCGGGGTTCTAGCACAGAAGAATTCGGCCTACAACCGGAAAGAGAGTCGGGGTGAGGGTGTAGGCGGAGCTAGAGGGGAAAGGGCCGTGGCTCGTGTCCGTTGTCCGTGTCCGTACAAAAGGGCCGTGATTCGTGCTGGTGGCTCGTATCCGTGCCGGATAACCTGGTGCCCATCCGGAAACGCTTTTCGGGCACTGGCAAGCTTCCAGTTCAGAAATGAGGATTTTTTGTCAAGATCAAGGACCATTCCGCAGGATAGCGGAATGGGGCGCCCGTCAGGGTGCCCGAAGCTCAACAGCTTGACCGCTGTTACTTTAACACCTAAAAACCCTCTGTTCCCAGTATGTTGGGCGCAGCCAAGGCAGGACATTCACCTTGACGAATCCATGATGTCCTGGTAAAACCACGAAATGAACATCCTGGATGTCATTATCGTCGTGTTGATGGTCTTCCTGATCGTCAGGGGGGTCATGCGAGGTTTTGTGGCGGAAGCCGCCTCCCTCGTCGGTATCGTGCTCGGTATCTGGCTCGGCATCCGGTATATGAACAACGTGACGACGCTGTTGCGGCCGCATCTGCCTGAGCTTTCCTTTATCCCGGTTGTCAGTTTCGCCCTGATATTCCTGGGAGTCCTTATCCTTTGCAACCTTTTGGGATGGGGACTCCGGGTGCTGTTCAAGAAGACGTTTCTCGGCTGGCTGGACCGGACCCTCGGGGCCGCTTTAGCCGTTGTCAAAGGCGTGGTGATATCCTACCTTGGAATTGTTATTCTCACGGTGTACCTTGTCCCCGGAACCCCCCTGGTTGCAAAGTCCCGCTTGGCGCCCGCGGTGACGGCTTCGTTTCAAGTGCTGAAAAACATTGTATCGCCGGAGCGCATAACGGGATTGAAAAACAGGTTTTCAGGCCTTTATGGAGCGCCCGGGCAAGAAACTCGGAATGAGATGGAGGGAACGCCTGAAAAGCATGGACAACCGTAGACTGGAGGAGGAGGTGTCTCGTCTGGCTGACCTGGTTTCCCGGCTCCGTGGGCCGAACGGGTGCCCGTGGGATGCGAGGCAGACAGAAGACACCATCAGAATGTATCTCCTGGAGGAGACGTACGAAGTCGTGGATGCCGTTGAGAAGGGTGTGTGGCCTGAAATCTGCGGCGAGCTCGGGGATCTCCTTTTTCAAATCGTCTTCCTCGCCCGGCTTGCAGAGGAGAAAAAGGCCTTTGACCTGGTGGGCGTTGTGGAGGGGATCACTGAGAAGATGATCCGCCGGCACCCTCACGTCTTCGGTTCGGTGCGCGCGGACACGCCGGAGGAGGTGGCTGAAAACTGGGCAAAAATCAAGCGAGAAGAAAACCGTGGTGACAAGGCCGGGGCCAATGACTTATGCGCCGTTCCCGACGGGTTGCCGGCGCTTCTCAGGGCTCACCGTCTCAACCAGAAGGCTGCTGTGGCGGTCGACGTGGCTGGGGATCCCCGGGGGGACCTGGATGATATTGAAAAAGACCTGGAGTACCTGAAAGCGGCCCTTATTGCGGCGGATCGCGACGCGCTGGAGGAGAGGCTCGGAGCGCTGTTCTTCGATCTTGCCGGCCTTGCAGGCCGGTACGGGTCTAATGCCGAGGATGTTCTGAGGAAAACCAACCGGCGTTTCGCGAATCGTACGCCTTCCTGAACCGAAGCAATATACATGGGGCCCGGCCTGTTTAGCGTCCCGTGAAAAGGTGCCGCTGCCTGGTTGGCCGTAAGGACGAGGTATTGATATGGGCCGCTCCAGAAAAAGCGGGCGGATAGCCGCCCTGCGCCGATGGTTTCTGAAGGCCCTGGTTTGTGGAGTCGTCTTGCTTGTCGGCCTGACGGCCCTGGAGGTCCTGTTGCTCCGGTATGTGAACCCGCCCTTTACCGCCAACATGGCCTGGCGCCGGGTCAAGGGCCTGCTGTCTTCCAGCGGGTATGAACGTATCCTTTACGAGTGGCGCGACCTGGAAGAGATATCCCCCCATCTTCGCAGGGCCGTGATGGCGGGAGAAGATCAGAGGTTCCCGTTGCATAGGGGGTTCGATTTCGTGGAGCTGGAGAACGCTTTCAGAGAGGCGTTTCGCGCCGGAACGGTCCGGGGGGCCAGCACCATTACCATGCAGACCGCCAGGACGGTGTTTCTATGGCCGGACCGAACACTCATTCGCAAGGTCCTTGAGGCGTATTACGCAGTCCTGATGGAGCTGTTCTGGGACAAACGGCGAATCCTGGAGATTTACCTGAACACTGTGGATTGGGGAACGGGAATCATGGGCGCCGAAGCGGCATGCAGGGTTTATTTCGGGGTCGGGGCTGATCAGGTGACTCCTTCCCAGGCGGCGCTGCTTGCGGCTGTTTTGCCTAGTCCTCATTTCTGGTCGCCTGTCAATCCCGGCTCCCGTGTGCTGGACAGGAAGAAGCGCATTTTTCGGGATATGGGCCTTATGCCCGATATCTAGACCGGGACCCCGATGGAGACGCGGGTGGAGTCGATAGAGGAAGACAGGCGGGTCTCTTCAGCTTGAAGTCCCGCCGGAATTCAAAGCGCGGATCGGTGCAGACATGTTGGAGAGAACCTTCCGGAGATTGCAGGGCATAAGCCTGAAGTGGAAGCTCCTCATCCCATTTCTTTTCTTTGCGTTCTCCGGAACCACGACACTGACCGTGATCGGACTCACTTCACAACAGCGGCTCATCAAACAGGAGGAGCAGGGGACGCTTCTCCTGCATCACCGTAATTTCCTAAACGAACTCGAGCAAAAGGGAAAGCAGGCCATTGCCCTTGCCTCGGTGATTGCCGAGGACCCTGATGTCCTGCGGATGCTGGCCGGGCGGGATCGAATCGGCCTGAACAAACACTTGGCAGTTACCTATGTTCGTCTCAAGACGGATTACGACATCTCTCAGTTCCATTTCCACGTCCCGCCGGGCATCTCTTTTTTGCGTCTTAATCTTCCCACCCGTTACGGGGATGTGCTCCATACCTACAGGGGTACGATTCGGGAGTCCCTGGATCGGCGACAAGCCGTATGGGGGCTCGAAATGGGAGAGACCGGCCTCGGTATTCGGGGTGTTGTTCCGGTGTTCCGGGGAGCGGAGGTGTTGGGGACTTTAGAGATAGGCCACTCCTTTGGCGAGACTTTTCTCCTGGGGCTCCATCAGCGCTGGGGGATCGATCTCGCCCTGTACTCGATAAAGGGTCGTTCATTCGAGCTCATGGCCGCGGTTTCCGGGGAAGAGCCGGGCCGGGTCTTCTTAGAGCCTGCTCCGGCTGTGGCCGAGGGCGATCAACCAATGATCCTGGTTGCGCCCCCGGGTCTTCCGGACCGAGCTGTCCTGCATAGTTCGGTCCGTGACTACAACGGTGACCTAGCCGCCGTAATAGAGATCAGTGCGGACCGCTCCGGCATCCGGCAGCGTCTCGCACAGACCCGGAACCTGATGATCACGGTCGGGGCATTGGGCATAGCAGTCTCATTCCTGCTGACCTACCTGGTGGCCATCCTTTTCATCCGGCCCATCAAAAACATCGTTCAGGGGGCACAGGAGATCGCCGAGGAGAAGAGAGACAGCTATCTGGACCCCGGGTTTGATGACGAGATCGGGACCCTGACCAACGCTCTCAATCGAATGCTTGCGGCGCTCATGGAGCGGCGGATGCAGATCGAGGACTATGCGAAAAACCTGGAGAAGCGCGTCCAGGAAAGGACGGCCGATCTCGTGGCATCGGAGGAAAAGTTTCGGACTCTGGTGGAAAACGTTCCTCTTCTGGTTTACCGAGTCCTGGAGGACGGAACCACGGAGTTCATCAACTCCTACGTAACTGAAGCCCTGGGATATGATATCGAGGAAGCGGTCGGGGACAAGCAGTTCTGGTTTGAAAAAATTCTCGGCAACGACGAAGATGCGTTCCGGGAGCTTTTCGAGACCTGCTTTCAAAAGGGAGGAGAGTGCAGAATAGAGAGGGTGGTTCGGGACAAAGAGGGCCGCCCTCTTGTCTTTCTGGACCATGCCATTCCGGCGTTGGATGACCATGGTCGGGTTCGATGGATCGACGGCATCATGATGGACATCACAGGGCTGAAGCAACTCCAGGAGCGATCGCTTCGAACCGAGGAAATTCGACTTCTCGGTGAGATTTCCGCGCGCGTTGCCCACGAGATTCGAAACCCGCTGTCATCGGCCGGCGGGTTTGCACGGCGGCTGCGGGACACTCTGCCCGAGGGCGACCGGAATCGCAAAATGGCGGAGATAATTGTCCAGGAGATGGCCCGCATGGAAACCTTCCTGAATATTCTTCTCACCTCTATTCGGAAAGTTGAGCTCCATATCGCGGATGTGGATGTGAATAGGATTCTGCGACTTTGTGTGACCGACATGAGGGATCTTGCCGGTTCCAGGCAAATACATATTCGCGAGGACCTGGCCGTTCGGCTGCCCTTGATTCACGGGGATGAAGACCGGTTGAGCCAGGCAATGGAAGGGTTGATAAAGCACGCAATCGTTTCCATGCCCGAAGGGGACACCCTGGAGGTGCGTTCACGGGCTGAGCGGGACCACGTTAGAATACGGCTGGCCTTTAACGGAATACGGGTATCAGAGGACGACCTGGAACAGTTCTTTTTCCCCCACTTGGAGCAGAATCCCGAGGAGAGCGTTCCGGATCTGCCCCTGTCCAAGATTATAATTCACCGCCACGGGGGCCACGTGGAAGCCTTCCGGGAACACGGGTTGCTGATCACGGAAATCGACCTGCCCCTGCGGCCCGTGGCGGAGTTCCTGGAGCAGGGCTCCCTGTCCGGCCCCAAGGAGTCGTCTCTTCAATGATGCGAGCAATACTGTTGAATGGGTTTATTGGGCTTCATACCCTGGTTTTCTGCGCCCTGGCCATGCCTCTGATGCTGTTTGATCGGACAGGGAGGATCATCCACCGCATGATAGCCGTGCCCTGGGCAAGGATCATTGTTCGGGCCTGTGGAGTGCGGGTTGATGTCCTGGGGCAGGAGAACATCGACACCCGTGTTCCCAGGATCTACCTGACGAACCACCAGAGTTTCTTTGATATCTTTACACTTCTCGCGTCTCTTCCGGTTGATTTCAAGTTCTTGTTGAAGCAGGAGCTGATGCGGATTCCTGTACTGGGCTTCACCATGAAACGGGCCCGGTACATCGCAATTGACCGGTCCAACCCGCGCAAGGCCGTTCAGAGCATGAATGAGGCGGCCGAGCGGATCAAGGCCGGCACCTCAGTCGTGGTGTTCCCCGAGGGAACCAGGAGCGAAGACGGGCGCCTGCAGTCTTTTAAGCGGGGTGGGTTCCTTCTTGCGCTGAAGTCGGGATGCGAGCTGGTGCCCGTTACCATCGATGGGAGCAATCGGGTTGCTCCCAAGGGAAGCCTTCGAATTCGACCGGGCAGGATTAGCATGACCATTGGGAAACCCATTTCCCTGGATGGTTACAGCAAGAAGAATGTAGACGAACTCATGGCCCGCGCACATGATGCCATGCGTTCGCAGATGGGAGATAGGAAATGATATCGTACGCGGGACGGACGGCTCTTCGGACCCTGTTTCTTTTGGTGTGTGTGCTCGTTCTGGCACCGGTTTCATCCAAGGACGCATCAGGGTACGTAGTACCCCCTGAACAACTGCTGAAGTTCATGGCCGAAAACGTGGTGGGGTTCGAGACGCTGGGAATAGCCTGGGAGCAAAGTACAGGCGAGGAAGAAACCGGAGAGGCGCCGGTCCTGGTTGAAGTATGGTTCCGTTCCTACGACGATTATTCGGCCCGTCACCGTGAGGGGCCTGCCTGGGAAGGACGGACCGGCCCGGGTGCCGGCTTTCTGGAGCTGTTCTGTGGAAAAAGACACAGGACCGAGCGGTTTCTTGCGGGAAAGGGCGTAGATCTAGACACCTCGGCATACACGCGCCTGGACACAACGGTCGCATACCGGATCGGCCGGGACATGCCGGACGACCCTGTGATTCTGCTGGAGAAGTCCCGTTTCATCCCGCTCCTCCTTCGCTTTGAGCCGGAACACGGCCGGGGACGGGAGATCCTGGAAATCCGTTTTCAGGATTATAGGCGTGTCGGCGATGGATGGTTCCCCCATGAGATTCTTTATCGGGCTGCAAGCGGTGTGACCGGTTCTTATACGGTCTTGGACGTCCGGCCTAATGAGCCCGGCCCACCCAGGGTTCCATCGGTTGAGCGGTCGAAAGGAGGCGAAGCCGTTACGGGCGGGGAGAGCGAGCGGCTGGAAAGGGTCATCAGGGCGTTTGAGGAAAGGTACGGAGACCGGTGATTCCCTCCGGCGGAGAACCGCCGCTTCCGGCAGCAGACCGTTGAGTAAGCGAACCGATATAAGCCTTCAGGTGGCCGTCGTCCTGCCGGTTAAAGAGACCTTTTCGTATGCCGTTCCTGGTTCGCGCCCAGGCGGTGAATTGGTGGGGCGCCGTGTCACCGTGCCTTTCGGCCGCAGAGAAGTGACTGGGTATGTCCTCGGCCAAGAGACCCTGGACCCGGACCAACCCCTTCGCCCGGTCCTGGAAATCCAGGACGACTCCGCCCTTTTCCACTCGGACATGGTTCCCTTTCTGTTATGGGTGGCCGACTACTATATGCACCCCATCGGCCTTCTGATCCATGCTGTTCTTCCCGGCGGTGGAAGGTCCCGCTCATACTTCTCGGCCCGTTTGACAGAGCGCGGCCGATCCCTTGCAGGCAAGCTTCCGGTCTCTTCCACAGAGCACCGCATGATGGCGTGGATCGGGGCCCACCCAGGCAGGCGTTCCGCCTTTCCGCTGCAAGACGTCCGAATGCTGGAGCAGAAGGGCCTGGTGTCCATCGAGTACAAACGCCCGGGTAGGGGCCGAAAAGGCCCCAGCGTCCAGCGGTTCGTGCGTGCGTCCGAAGGGACAGACCTCAAATCTCTTCTCGAAAGGCGTTCAGAGTCCCTCAGTGCCCGAAATGAGTTCCCGTTCCTGGAAGAGGTGTATTCTTCCGGCGGCTTACGGCTCCGCGAGGTGAGGAAGAAATACTCCAACGGGGAGTACCTGGTACGGAAGTGGGTCCGGAAGGGGCTCCTTATGACCTGCGATGTCCCCGTACTCAAGACCCCGGTCGGCTGCGAACACTTACCGTCCACTGAACCGGCCGGGCTCTTCTCCCAACAGGAGATTGCACTTAAGGAGATCCGGGCCCTTCTTAAAAAAGGAGATTTCGCCCCCTGCCTGCTCCATGGAGTTACTGGGAGCGGTAAGACCGAGGTCTATTTCAGGGCCGCACTCGAGACCATAGCACTGGGCCGGCAGGCCCTTATTCTGGTCCCGGAGATCTCCTTGTCGATTTACATGGAAGGTGTTTTCCGCTCCCGTCTCGGAGACCGCGTCGCCCTTTACCACAGCGAATTGAGCAAAGCGGAGCGCTACGACCAGTGGATCCGAATCGCCCGTGGAGATGTGGACGTGGTGATAGGAGCCCGTTCGGCGGTTTTCGCCCCCCTGCCGAACCCCGGTCTCATTGTGGTGGATGAGGAACACGATTTTTCCTACAAGCAGGAGGAGTCCCCCCGTTACCAGGCCAGGGATGCGGCCGTGGTCCGGGGCAAGGTTGAGCAGGCGGTCGTCCTCCTTGGTTCCGGCACCCCTTCGATCCAGTCCTACTACAACGCCGTCAAGGGCAAGTATGTTATGCTCAGCATGCCCAGGCGCATTGAAAGCCGGCCCATGCCTCTCATCGAACTGGTGGACATGAAGGAGGCGGAAAAAGGTGGAGGGTTGGCCGGGGGGGTGCTGAGCCCCGTGATGCTGGAAGCCCTTGAAAGCAATCTGGCCCGGGGGCACCAGACCCTGCTCTTTCTCAACCGCAGGGGCTTTCACCGCGTCTGCCTGTGCCGGCGCTGCGGGGAGGCGGTCCGCTGCCCCAACTGCGATCTGACCCTGATTCACCATCTGAGGGATGACACGCTGGCATGCCATTACTGCGGATTCCGCATGCGGCCCGAAGAGCACTGCCGGGCGTGCGGAAACGGCAAGATTCGAGCCCTGGGCTTCGGGACGGAGCGTCTCGAGAGCGAGCTGCGGCGCCTCCTTCCCGAGGCGGAAATCGACCGTATGGACCGGGACTCGACGCGGAGAAAAGGGGAGGCGTCCAAGCTCTTGAAACGCTTCGGTGCAGGTGAGATAGACATCCTTGTGGGGACCCAGATGATCACCAAGGGATACGACTTTCCAAAGGTGACCCTGGTGGGAGTCATAGCCGCGGACGCATCCCTGGGATTCCCGGATTTCCGGGCGGCGGAACGGACATTCCAGCTCTTGTGCCAGGTCGCAGGAAGGGCGGGGCGTGGAGAACTGCCGGGGAGGGTCGTTGTCCAGAGCTACGCCCCGGCGCACTACGCCGTATCAACGGCCAGGATTCACGACTTTGAATCGTTCTACCGGCAGGAGACTGAACTTCGGTCCCAGTTGGGCTATCCTCCTTTTTCCCATCTGGCCAGGCTGATTGTCGAAGGGACGAGCGACGAGGCTGCCGGGAGGGTTGCTCGAAGGCTCGGGCGGGGCATGGAGGAGATCCGGCAGGGTCTTACGGATGCAGGGGGGAGCGGCATCCAGATCCTGGGGCCGGTGGAAGCTCCCATAGCCCGCATCAAGGGCAGATACCGCAGGCAGATCCTGGTCAAGTGCGCGCGGGTGGAAAGACTCCATCGGTTCCTGGGCCGGGTTGAGGATTTGATCGCTCGCCTGACGCGCAGGACCGCCGTAAAGGTTGTTGTGGACGTGGATCCGTATTATATGCAATAGCTCGGCGGGCGGCTTTGCCTCAAGCCGTGGGTGCCTCAATGCCTCTATCTTGTCCGGCACTGATGAAACGCTTCAGGACACGGTGATTGCCGGCCAGAGCATAGAGCAGGAAGAGGCCCAGGAGGGTCCCCCCGAGCATCTGGGGGTTGCGCACCTTGATGAGGTATGCTGCAATCAGTAGCACGAGGACCCCGAGAAGGATCACGACGTTTCGGGGTATCAGGGGCAGGATGACACGCCCGAAATGGACGAACCGGATGTGGCTTACGAGGAGGAAGGACGTCAGGAAGATCATAATCCACGAGATCCAGAGGTCCTTCCAGAAAAGGATGGTGCCCAGGGCCACGAGCGCGCCGGCCGGGCTGGGCAGGCCGTTGAAAGTTCCCTTTGGAATGTCATGGTCGTGCTTGTCCCGCTTCAGGAACCGCCAAAGACGGAAGGCCACCGCGAAAAAGTACAGCGCTCCCAGGATAACGGCGTGGGGCCTGAAATTTCCAAGCGTTATCATAAGCAGGGCGGGACAGAGCCCGAAGCTCACGAGGTCCGCAATATCGTCCAGCCAGGGGCCGAATCTGGTGCCGCCGTGCTTTTCCGCCATACGCCCGTCAAAGAGATCGAAGATCTGGCCGGCGAGAATGGAGAGCGCGGCAAGGACGTGGTTGCCTTGCAAAACAAGAATGATTCCCAGGATGCCGCACATAAGGTTGAGGATGGAGAGGATGTCCGCATAGAATCGGTTTGGAACGGCCTTGAAGGCGATGGAGGCCAGGGACATGATGATGCCCAGGTAGAGGAGCTGCGTGGTGAAATTCGGAATTTTCAGCGGGTCGTCCAGGATCGCCAGGTATATAATGAGGGCGAACAGAAGGACCGCCTTGATTTTGCCGAAATTGTTGGCCTGGATCGGAAAGGAAGTGAAGTGTTTCAGAATGTAGCGTGCTATGAACTGTCCGAAGAATTCGATTGCCGCCAGGGTCCAGAAGGCGAAGACCGGAATCATGCCCTGGTAGGCGAAAAAACCCATGGGTGGGAGATAGGTAAGCTTGTCGCAGAGGGGGTCGATCTCTTCACCGAAACGGGTTACGAGGGCGCAGCGACGGGCCACGAGTCCGTCCACGCCGTCCAGGAAAGCCGAGATGGTAAACAGGAGGATACCCCAGAAGATCTGTCCCAGGATGAAATAGAACACCATGCCCAAAAGGCCGATCAGGACCCGCCAGATGCAGATGGCGTTGGGGTGAAGGGCGCTGTGGTCGACCACGTATCGCCGGGCTCGCTCAAGTCTCAGGATAACCACGATGCCCAGGTACATGAGCGAAGAGACGGCGATGGCTGCTAGAATGTAAAGGGTTCGATCCATGGGGTTTATTTGACAACTCAGCAACTCAAAAACATATTCATCTCAACATAACATATCCTGGGAAACCGACAAATGGTTTTCGCCGGTGTCCACTCATGGTTCCCGTCGGGGCACCCCAATGCCCCGCCGGGCCTGGGCGAAAAGAAAGGAGAGTTTCGTCATGGGAGTTCATGCGCTGGCGGGGAAAACGGCCCCCGCGTCAATGCGGATTCACTTGCCCAGCCTGGTTTCCTCCTACTTTACGGACGAGGCTACGGGGGCCGTTTCCTTTGGGACGTCCGGACACAGGGGCTCCTCCATGGACGGTACGTTCAACGAACCCCACATCGCGGCGACGGCCCAGGCCATCTGCGACTATCGCAGCGCTCAAGGGATTAACGGTCCCTTGTTCATGGGTTTTGACACCCATGCCCTGTCCGAGCCGGCCTTTCGTACGGCCCTTGGGGTTTTTGCCGGGAACGAAGTGGAGGTCGTAATTCACAAAGGGGACGAGTATACACCCACGCCGGTGATATCCTTTCTTATCCTGGAGCAAAACCGGGGGCGTTCCTCCGGGCTTGGGGACGGGGTCGTGATAACCCCTTCCCACAACCCTCCCCGGGACGGGGGGTTCAAGTACAACCCTCCTCACGGCGGGCCGGCTGACGTTGATGTAACCCGGTGGGTCCAGGAGCGCGCCAACAGCCTCATGAAGGAAGAGGGGAGGGGCATCAGGAGAATTCCATATCGCCCGGCCAGGAGCGCGGGTACCACGTCGGAGCGGGATTTCGTGACTCCGTTTGTCCGCGCGCTCGGTGAGGTTGTGGACATGGAGGCCGTCAGGGGTGCCGGCCTCCGTCTGGGGGTTGATCCAATGGGCGGTGCATCGGTGGGATTCTGGGGACCCATCGCCGAAGCCTATGGACTGAACCTGGAGGTGGTGAACGATCAGGTGGATCCGGCCTTCGGTTTCATGCCTTTGGACGCCGACGGCCGGATCCGCATGGACTGTTCGTCGCCCTATGCCATGGCCGGATTGATCGCCCTTAAAGACCGCTTCGACATAGCATGGGGTAACGATCCGGATGCGGATCGTCATGGGATCATCGACTCCCACGGCCTGATGAACCCCAACCACTACCTTTCAGCAGCCCTCTGGTACCTTTTCCAGAACAGGCCGGCGTGGAGTTCCGGTCTCCAGGCCGGGAAGACCCTGGTAAGCAGTTCCATGATCGACCGGGTGGTGGAGGGCCTGGGGCGGAAAGTCTACGAGGTCCCGGTTGGGTTCAAATGGTACGTGGAGGGCCTTCTTCAGGGCCGGCTCGCCTTTGGAGGGGAGGAGAGCGCAGGTGCCTCGTTCCTGCGCCTGGACGGTTCCGCCTGGTGCACGGACAAGGACGGGTTCTCCATGTCTTTTCTGGCGGCCGAGATACTGGCGAAAACGGATCGAACCCCATCCGAGATCTACAGGGAGACTCTAACGGCCGAACACGGCGATCCTTTCTACCGGCGCTCGGACGGCCCCATAACGGAGGAGCAGAAGGCGTTGCTGGCCGCGATCACCCCGGAGACCTTTCAGCGTACCCACGTGGCGGGAAAGGCGGTGCGTGCGGTGTTGACCAGGGCTCCGGGTAACGGCGCGCCCATTGGCGGCGTAAAGGTCCTCCTGGAGGAAGGCTCCTGGTTCGCCGTTCGGCCCTCGGGAACCGAGCCCAAGATGAAGGTCTACATCGAGAGTTTTGGCGGCGAAGAACTGTGGGAGCAAATCAAAGAGGAGGCCGTTTCCGCGGTTTTCGGGGAGTAGGGGGCAGTGGACCCATATGGTTGAACAGCCTGACCGTATACATAAGCCCTGAGCGCATGGTGTTTGGGAGGCACCAGGCAGCCTCCGGGAGCGGGGCAGGGAATCCATTGTACATCTCATCCGCGGTTTGGTTGTCAGCCGCTCGCTCGCCTCCTGCTCTGTTGATGATCCTGTTGCCGGCCCTCGATGCGTTATTCTTTGACCACGGCTCCCTTTTGTTTTACGTCCACACCCGGGCCGCCCCAGTCGCCAAAATGTAGGCTCCTGTGCCGAACTTGGCCACCAGCCCGAAGACCCTGCCCCACAACGCGCCCCTGGAGGCCTGGAGGGACTCGGCCAAGCCGCGCCCCGCAAGAATCTCCAGGGCCAGGCAACCCAGAAAGGCTCCTACCACGGCACCGATCAGAACCCCGACCCCCAGAAAAAGCGGTGCCATCAAAATGGATCCGGCAATGCCGCCCAGGAAAGCACCCCAGGTTCCTCCCCTGGTCCCGCCGTAACGCCGGGCCCCCTCCACCTGGCTCCAAAACTCGATGAGTTCAGCCAGACCGGCCAAGGCGAGGAGGGACAAGAAGAACCACCAGTCGGCAGGCATGTCCTGGTGGACCCACCTCCATAACCCCAGCAGCCCGATGTTGACCCAGTTGCCGGGCAGCCCGACGATATTAACCAGCAGCCCCACGACCAGTAACAGGATGAACAGGATCTCGAAAAGGGAGGAAGCCATGGTTAGCACTTACAAATCAGTTAGTTTCCATCCAGAAATGGTCTTTTTTGCCAATCTCGGCGTCAATCTGCGAGGTTGCTTGTGCGGCGTACTTCAGTACGCCTCCGCGCAACCTCTTGATTTCCTTGATCTTGACAAAAAATCCTCATTTCTGAATTGAAAACTTGCCAGTGCCCAAAAAGCGTTTCTGCCTTATTCCTGAAAAGCTGTCAGAAAAAACAAGAAGTATTGATGTTGGGATAATCCAAATCGAAATCGGGATCGGGATCGCAATCGAAAGAGAATAAAATGATACTTGGACACGAAAAGCTTGACGTCTACCGCTGTGTGAAGGAAGACTCCGGGGTCTATGGATTGGAGGAAATCGATTTCGATCCCGAAGAAACCAAACTGAACGCTCATTCTTCGCGCCAGTGCTCCTTGACTTTGGGTTGCGGGCAAGGGCCCACTTTAGTCAATTCAAAACCCAAAACCTGACATATGTTGCTTACGAATAGCTTATCGACTCATTGAATTCCGGAGAGGAATTCAATGAGTCGATAAAACAGGGGAGAGGGGAAATCTCAGTTCTCCAAAAAACAAGGTCCGTCCCCAAGCCCTATCTGATAAGATTGGGCAGGAAAAGGACGACCTGCGGGAAAAGCAGCAGGATGCCACAACAAATCCACAGGCTGATCAGGTAAGGCCATACCCCCCTGAAAATATCCATTACCGGGGTCTCCTTGTCCACGGCGTACACCACGTAGACATTGGCGCCCACAGGCGGTGTCAGCACGCCCATCCCCAGGGCCAGCGTCATGATAACCCCGAACCATGTCCCGTCAAAGCCCAGACTCATTGCCGCCGGGTAAAAAATGGGTATTGTCAGCAAAACCATAGCCAGGGCGTCCACGAAGCAGCCCATCCCCATGAGTATGATAAGAACGGCAACTATGATAATGCTTGGCGGCAGAGGAAGTGCCACCACCCAGTCCGCCACAACCATGGGCAGGCGTGTCAGGCCGAGAAACTCCCCGTAGACGGCTGCCGCACCCACCAGGAACATGACCATGGTCGCTGTGCGGACTGTGTCTTTCAGCGAGTCAATAAAGCCCTTCCAGGTGAGCGCCCGCCTGGCCAGGACCACCAGAAGCGTGGCAAAACAACCCACCGACCCGGCCTCCGTGCCCGTGAATAACCCGGCCAGCAGCCCGCCAATCACGGCCACAAAGATGATTATGACCTCTATTCCCCCTTTAGCCACCGCCTTCAACCTTTCTTTCCAGGGAAACAAAGGACCGGGAGGTGCCTTTTTCGGGTCGCGGGCTACCACCACGTAAGTGGAACCAAGGAAAAGCAAAGTCAGAAGGATACCGGGAAAGATGCCTGCGATGAAAAGCTTGGCCACGCTCTCTGCCGTGATACTGGCATAGACGATGAAGATGACGCTGGGCGGAATCAGCACCCCCAGGATGCCCGAGGCCGCGACATTGGCTGTGGCCAGAGAGTGATTGTAACCCCGTTTCTTCATCTCGGGTAATGCCAGGACCGCAAACGTGGCCGAAGTGGCCGTCGTAGAACCGCAGATGGCGCCGAAAGCCGCGCAGGCCATGGTGGTAGCCATGGCCAGGCCACCCTTCAGCCGGCCCACCAGTTTATATGCAGCTTCATACAGATGCTCGCTGATGCCGGAGTGGTAGCCGATGTAGCCCATCCAGGTGAAAAGGGGAACAACCACCAGGGCATAGTTGGCAAATGTCCCGTACATGATCGTGCTCGCAGCACCCAACGCGGCCGACAGGCCCTTGATCCAGGCAATACCGGACATGCCCAGCACCAGCATCACGAACGCCACAGGCATGCGGGAGAGGAGAAGCACAATAAGGAAAACGATGGATATAACACCTATCAACTCACGCTCCATCTCCACCTCCTTTTCGAAGCACAATCACAGACTTGATCACGTCCCTGAGAAGTACCACGCATGTTACTGCCAGCGCCAAGGAAATCAAGTATATAAAAGGATACCTGGGAATTTCCAGAACCCCCGTCACCCACTTGTAATTGTAGTTTCGAACGGCCATTTTGACCACGCCGTCAGTGAGCCAGATAGTAAAGCCCAGAGAAATAACACCGGTAACGAGGTCAAAGAAAGCCTGCACTCTGGGCCGAAAGCGGTCCACCAGGAGACCCACCGCGACATGTCCTCTCACAAACGTAAGGTAACCGATTCCCATGCTCAGTATCACAGACGCTATCAGTTCCACAACCTCGTGAGTGCCGGGAACCGGCTTGCCGATGATTTGATACCTGATAACGTCGGTTACCACAAGGGCCATACAGGCCACAATGGCGAACATGGCAACCAAGGCCATCTTCTCTGTGATAACCTGCAGCACTTTATCGAAAGCATTCATCCGGCCCTCCCGTGTCTTTTGTTGTAAGCAACCAATCAGGTTTTCCTGCAAAAGAGTTGGGGTACCCCGGGGAGAAAACCCGTAGTACCCCAACTTCCTTACCGTACATTGATCGACATCATGCCAAATCCACGTTGGTTATCCTATTTTTCCCAAGAGGGTGGCTCCGGCTTAGTCGGCCAGCTGTGTGTCCAGGTGGAATAAGGGGGGGTCGTGTTATAGTACTCATCCAGTTCGAGGAACTTGTCCCATACTGCCTGCTTCGTGGAGTCGCCGTCAATCCATTCTACGATGAGATCCTTTGTTGCGGCAACCCACTTGGCATATTCAGCCGGATTCTCTTTGGCCAGGTCATAGTAGGTGTAGCCCTCGAGCTCTTTCATGTACTCCAACCCGTCTGCCTCACCCCATGTTCTCAACTTGCCGTAGTATGCAGGAAACTCAGCGTTGACCTCGTCAAAGATAGCCCTCACGCTTTCCGGCAAGCCATCATAGGTGCCCCTGTTCATTACCTTGAAGAACACGAAGTGGTAGCTGAATGGAGCGAAGGTAACATGCCGCACATAAGAACCCAGACCGAAGCCCTTGGGCGTGTCAGTGGGACAGAGTATGCCGTCGACCAGTCCGGCCTCAAACCTCTCCAGTGCCACACTCATGGGGGCGAACAGGGCTTCTCCTCCCAGAGCATCAATAGTGGACGCTGATGCGGGGTTGCCCGCTCGGATGGTCTTGCCTGCAAAGTCACCCAGCGTTCGAACATCTTTACCCGGCGTCATAAGGAAGTAGCCGGGTCCAGTGGACCAGAAGTGCATCAGCTTCATGTTTGTGGGGGCGAATTGTGCCTGCAGCTCGGGGACCTGTTCATGGAGTGCCTGTAATGTCAACGACATCGTGTAAGCGTTCTTTCTGTGGGCTTCGGCCGGGAACTCGGGACCGGCCCACAAGGGGAATACGCCGGGACTATAGCCCGGACCACTTGTCCCGACATCGTAAGTTCCGGCCTCAACACCGTCCAACAGCTTCGCCGGATGCACGCCAAAGAACTCGGTCCACAGGATCTCATAGTCGGTCTCGGCCTTGACACGGTCCGCTATGATTTTCATCCAGGTCTTGTGACCTACCCCGGCCTGGAAGTCGCCGGCCGGCCAGAAAGTAGCGAAATCGAGCTGAATCCTCTTACGGGCGCTAGCGGGCGCAGACCAGGCGAGAACAACCATGCTTACAGCCACTACTAATGCTAACACGATCAGGGATGCTTTTTTCACTTTTCTCCTCCTTTTTTATGTTCTAGAGCTGTCTGAAATTGCCTCCGCCGGAGTCCGTCCCAGTGACAAATTATCCGCTTTCACCCCCTTTCAGCCACCAGGCCGTTTTAATAATTTGCTGATAAGTGTAACATATAAATGTTAAAATTGCGTAGTTAATAAGCCAAAAACCGGCGTAAAACTCGCCTTTTATCACCGGTTAATGCCGTTCCGCCGTACTTACCGCCATCGGACTCACAAGCCCTAGCTTCAGGGGGAGTTGGGTTTTCCAAAATTTGCAGCTTCTCATCGTTTACAGTGCCCGATAATATATGAGGTGCCCATCCCTGTCAACCCGGCAGTGAAGCATCCCCCCTCAAATTTCCACTTAAAGTAAGAGGGGATTAACTCTACTTCCATAGTCAGCTTTTATTTAGGCTGACATTCTCATAGAGCAGTGTCTCGAGGAAGCCATAACGGAAATGGTGGGGGATCATTGCGAGGCCAGGAAATACCCCGGATGGAATCGCCATATTCTGACCTGTATATTGCCCCACTTCTTCCTTTGGCACCTGAAAATCAGGTTAGGGAAAAAGCACCGTCTGTTAGACTAGTGCCCATCCAGAAACGCTTTTTGGGCACTGGCAAGTTTCCAATTCAGAAATGAGGATTTTTTGTCAAGATCAAGGAAATCAAGAGGTTGCGCGG
>JAWLEX010000112.1:0-9958 GCA_041685835.1 Desulfatiglandales bacterium | reverse complement strand
GGGGCTGAAGCAGGTCCCAAGGGTTTGGCTGTTCGCCAATTAAAGCGGTACGTGAGCTGGGTTTAGAACGTCGTGAGACAGTTCGGTCCCTATCTTTCGCGGGCGTAGGATATCTGAGAGGATCTTTCCCTAGTACGAGAGGACCGGGATGGACGAACCTCTGGTGTTCCAGTTGTCGCGCCAGCGGCATCGCTGGGTAGCTATGTTCGGAATGGATAACCGCTGAAGGCATCTAAGCGGGAAGCCAACCTCAAGATTAGATATCCCTTCAGGCACTCAGGCGACTGAGTGCCTGACTGAAGACCCCTTGAAGATGACAAGGTTGATAGGCCGGGTGTGTAAGTGTGGTAACACATTAAGCTAACCGGTACTAATCGGTCGTGAGGCTTGGCCATATTCTTCTTGTCCTTTATGACATACCTCTACCCAACGCTTTCGGTACAGGCCCTGTATTCAGTTTGAAGCTTAACCGGTTTTTCCGGTGGCAATGGCAAAGAGGAAACACCCGTTCCCATTCCGAACACGGAAGTTAAGCTCTTTAGCGCCGATGGTACTGCGTGGGAGACTGCGTGGGAGAGTAGGTCGCCGCCGGAAGATCTACAAGAAATGGCCCTTCGCTTTTGCGGGGGGCCATTTTTTTGTGCATTTTCGTTTTCCGCTTTCAGGAAATTTCGATCTGGATATTTCAAAAAGTCCCTGTTCGACTTGACTTCAACATGGCCTGAAAGGTATTTCAACAGTCTTGCGGCAGGAGGCATGGCTGTGAGTGAAAAGACTGTGAAGCAGGCACAATGTAAAAGTCCTCCCGAGGAACTGCACATCTACTGTCTTGACGGCTTAATGCCGGCCGAGGCCGAGGAGGACCTGGGAAACGGTTTTCTTGGAAACTGGGAGGAAGGACCTTCCTCGTTTCTCTTTTTTGACGAGCCGGCCCTTGATCGGGTCCTTGGGGTTATTTCACGGCACCAGGGCCTGCGTCTCATTGAGACGCACGTATTCTCTTATAAGGATTGGCAGGGGGCGCCTTTTGAACGGTTCGAGGTAGGGGGCTTTGAAATTCAACCCGCGTGGGCTCCGGGTGATTCGGGTAAGGCGGGGGGGCGGAGGATTTTGCTGGATCCCGGAGTGGTATTCGGGTCGGGGCTGCACCCGACGACCCGTGATTGCCTGAGGGCCCTTGAATTGATATGGAGACAGGATTGTCCGAAAAAGGTTTTGGACATCGGGACCGGTACGGGTATTCTGGCCGTAGCTGCGGTTATTCTCGGCGCTGAGCAGGTGTCTGCCGTGGATCTCAACCCGCTGTGCGTTCGCGTAGCCGCGCGCAATGCCGCCCTGAACGGGCTGGAAGCCCGCATTCGAGCCCGGCGCCTTGACGCGTTTGACGCGGTCGAATCAGAAGGAGACCTTGTAGTGGCTAACATACATTTCGAAGTAATCCGCGGACTGCTGGAAATGGAAACGTTTCGCACCAGGGGATGGTTGATACTCTCCGGGCTCATGAGGAGCCAGGTGCGACAGGTCAAGGATCGGCTGCATGCCTTTGGAATGACGATCGAGAGGGAATGGGACTGCCAGATGATCTGGCACACGCTCGTGGTCCGCGGCCCCGGCCTTTAAGACGCATGCGAGGTACGGGGATATCTTGAGGCAGGACCTGAGCTGCAATTGAGGTCAAACCCGGAAAACACCAGGAGAGGAATTAATGAACGATTCAAGGATCAGTATACCGAAACCACAAGGGCATCACTGTTTTGCCTGTGGAACGGACAATCCGTGCGGGTTGGGTCTGAAGTTCTATGCCGACGATGACGCGGTATGTGCGGACGTGACACTTGATCAATACCGAGTGGGATGGGAGGGTATCGCCCATGGAGGCATAGTCTCCACTCTGCTGGACGAGATAATGTCGTGGACCATCATTTATTTCAAACAGGTGTTCTTCGTGACTCGCAAGATGGAGGTCCGGTACCTGAAACCCGTTCCCATTGATGCGCCCCTGACTGTCAGAGGGAGATTGGGAAGAGATGTCCGGCCTCCCAGGATCGAGGTCAAAGCGGATCTCCTGAACGGAAAAGGCAATCGCCTTGCTTACAGCACCGGGGAATTCGTGCAGCTCGCTGAAGAAAAGCTCGGCATGATTCCCGAGGGTCTCAAATCGGAAATGGAGTCGCTGTTTGACCGATTCAGGGGCAAGCAGGCCTGAAAAGCGCCTTGTCGCCCGCGCTGTGGTCTTGAAAAAAGGAGAGTACGTGAAGGTAATAAAAATAGGAGGGGGATGCCTCAAGGGACGAAAGAATATTGCACATATTCTCGACCTCCTCTCTGAACGCGGGCTGGGAAACATAGTGGTGGTATCCGCGATCAACGGTGTCACGGATTTTCTCATTCAGGGCACCCGTGAGGCCCTTGAGAGCGAGGAGAAGATCCCTGAGATCATAGGAGGCATTAAACGAAAACATATGGCCGTGGCGCGCCACGTCTTTCAGCGAGAGGCTTCGGCCAACCGTTTCGGCCGTGACCTCGACCGTATGCTCAGGGAACTCGAACGGTTCTATTTTGGTTTGAACTTTACCCGAGAGATCTCAATACGTATGATCGACATGATCAGCAGCTATGGGGAACGCATTTCCGCAGAGCTTCTGGCCGCTGCTCTAAGAAGCAGGCAGGTGGAGGCGACCTGTCGAATGCCCCATCTGCTGGGAATTCAGACGGACGGAAAATTCGGGGATGCCACCGCCGACCTCCGCGCTACGGCCAGGAACCTGAAAAACCATCTGGTTCCCCTGCTGGGGGAGGATAGGGTGGTGTTCATGCCCGGGTTTTTCGGTGTGAGCGAGCGGGGCGATATCACGACCTTCGGACGGGGAGGCAGCGACTACTCGGCTGCCGTAGTGGCCGCCGCTCTTGGTGCGGACGTCCTGGAGGTGTGGAAGGATGTGGACGGATACATGAGCGCGGACCCCGGGTTCGTACCCGGAGCGTGCCTGATTCCGGCCCTGTCCTATGACGAAGCGGCTGAGCTTTCCTACTTCGGGGCAAAGATTCTTCATCCGCGGACAGTTGAACCCCTTCGGCGATCCCGGTTGAGCATAGTGATCAAAAATACCCTTGATCCCGACGGCCCGGGAAGCCTTATCACGGCCAAGAGCACCAAGTCCGGTCATACCATAAAGAGCGTAGCCTACGATACGGACATAGGTATTCTCAAGGTCCATGCCTCCGGCGTTGGGGCCAGGCCGGGAATCCTGGCTCTGGTTTCAAACAGGCTCACCGAGGCGGGTATCAACATAAAGTCCGTGGTCACTTCCCAGACCTGTATCAGCATCCTGCTCGCCCGCAGGGACACGGAAGAAGGGCGTCGCGCGCTCCAGGAGCTTCGTCCCAAGCCTTACCGTAAACTGGAAAAGACCGAGGACGTGGCACTTGTTTCGCTTGTGGGCCGGGGACTGAACCGGCACAAGGGTATTGCCGCGCAATGCTTTACAGCTGTGGCTGAACGTGGTGTGAATGTAGAGATGATTTCGTTCGGCCCTTCCCGGGTTGCACTGTACTTCATTGTCCGGACCGGCGACCTGCGTAAAGCGGTGGGCGCCATACATGAGACCTTTTTCCCCTGAGAGGGACGGGGACCATCGACACGAATCAGAGGCACGGAATACAGACACCAGCCGTACGGGGACGTTGAGCCCTTGAGGCCAAATCAGTTTGGAAAGAAACGGAGGCACGGAATGTATGTACAACAGATCAAGGTGGGATTCATGGAGGTCTTTTGCTACCTGGTGGCATGCCCTGAAACCAAGGAGTGCCTGGTAATCGATCCGGCCGGGGACGAAGAGCGTGTGTTGAAAGGGATCCAGGAGAAAGGCTTCAGCCTGAAACGGATTGTCAACACCCACGGTCATCCGGATCACACATGCGGCAATGCGCGCATCAAGGAGCTGAGCGGGGCAAAGATCGTGATGCACCCCGTGGACGACCGCATGTTCAACTCTTCCGAAGGCCGGCAAATGGCCCTGCAAATGGGTTTTACTCCGTCGCCTCCGGCGGATGAACATGTTGAAGATGGGGACCTCATCTCTGTGGGCCGCATATCCCTCGAGGTCATTCACACCCCGGGGCACAGTCCGGGAGGTATATGCCTGCTTGGAGAGGGAAACCTCTTCACCGGGGACACCCTCTTTGTGGGTGCGATCGGCCGTACGGATCTCCCCGGGGCGTCCATGCAGCAGTTCATGGAATCCATTCGCGGCCGGCTGCTCACCCTGCCGGGCGGGACTGTGGTATGGCCGGGCCACGACTACGGCATGAGACCTTCGTCCACAATAGCAGAGGAGATGAGGTCCAACCCCTGGCTCCGCTAGCTTTTCCCGTGCAGAATCCGAACAATCGGGCGCGGTTGCTTTCGGGCGTCCGGGTGATCGAATCAGGAGATCATCATGGAAGAACGTATTCGAATTCCGGCGGGTCCCTTGACGCTCGAAGGGCTTATTGATCAAAGGCCCGGGCGGAAGGGGGTCGTTGTCACCCACCCCCATCCGCTCTACGGAGGGGATATGCACAACAACGTGGTGGGCGCTGTAGCGGCATCCTACGCGCGTGCGGGATATACCACGCTGAGGTTCAATTTCCGCGGTGTCGGGGAGAGTGACGGCGTCTATGACAATGGAGAGGGAGAGAAGGAAGACGTGAGGAATGCTTTACAGGCCCTTGCCCAACGGGGAGCCGAAACCATACACCTGGCCGGCTATTCCTTCGGTGCCTGGGTGAACGCGGCCGTGCTGGACACACTCCCGGAGGTCGATACGGCGGTCATGGTTTCACCGCCCGTGGACTTCATGGACTTTTCCTTTCTGGGGTCGACCCCGAGAATTCGACTCGTGGTCACCGGCGAGCGGGACGATATCGCCGGGGCCGCGCGCGTGGAAGCGATGCTTCCCCAATGGAACCCGAAGGCGGTCTTTCATGTGATTCAAGGGGCAGACCATTTTTACGGGGGCCGCGAACAAGCACTCCAGTCAGTGTTGGGCCGCTTTCTGGATTCCTTGTCCAGTCCAGCTGTGGATTGATTCAAACGGTTCGTGGAACAGGAGAAAGACCGTGGGTATAGTAGAATGTGCACGCCGTCAGCCAGTCCAGCCGTTTTCCAGCGGGCGGGAAGGCTTCCGGAAGACCCACTGCCGGCACGGGCTTGTTTGTCCAAGGACCTTGTTTCGGTACCTGGTGCCGGTCATGGCATTGCTCATAACAGTGTTTTCAGGCATGGTCCGCGCGGAAACCGACCTGAGGCGCAGTCCGGTTGTAAGGGCTGTCGAGAACGTGGGCCCCGCCGTGGTCAACATCGGGACCGTCATTCGGGAGCGGGTGGGACCGGGGTTTCCGTTCACCGGGGATGACTTTTTTTCGGGATTTCTTCCCTGTCAGACTACAGGACAACCCTTTCGGAGTACACTCCCGGTATCCGAATCGACCTCCAACTGTTTCGTGAAGGAGAAACCTTGGAGTTGAGCCTCACGCCGGCCCCGTTTCCTCCGGATCTGGCCCTGGAACTGGTTCAGCAGCGGATGGGAATGGAGGTAAAAGACGCGGGCCGGGCGGTGCTTCGAAAGTACGGCCTTAAATCCGCAGTGGTGATCGAGGATGTCCAAAGGGGCTCGATGATCTATTCCCTGACCATGCCGTTTTGATGTAGCGGCCCTTTTCACCAACACCAACACACCTTCCAATTTCACACGAGGTGCTCCCGGGCGTACTCCACCGCATTCCGGAAGATCAGGACCCCTTCACCTTCATCGTCAGGGAAGCCCTTGCCCTCTCTGGCGAGACGCTCCTTTCGGCGTGTCCAGTCAGGGTGGTTGGTTACGTGGTGAAAGGCTTCCGGGTGGGGCATGAGGCCGAAGATCCTTCCGGTGGGGTCGCAGATGCCTGCTATGTCCATGAGTGAGCCGTTGGGGTTCTCAGGCCGGCGGCCCTGTGCGGCCTTTCCCGCCTCGTCCGCATAGCGCATCACCACCTGACCGCCGTCCACAAGCCTTTGAATGTCGTCCTGTTCGCTTACGAACTTGCCCTCCCCGTGCCTGACAGGGAGTTCCAACGTATCGATACCTCGTGTGAACACGCACGGGGAACCACTGTTCACGGTCAGGCGGACCCACGTGTCGATGAAGTTTCCCGAGTCGTTGTAAGTGACGGCGATCCGCCTCTCCCGGTAGTTCCCGTCGAAGCCCGGGAGCAGCCCCAGGTTCACCAGGGACTGGAACCCGTTGCATATGCCTATTACCAGGTTTCCTTGTGCAACGAAGCGTTCGATCTGCCCGCCGATGTTGTTCCTGAGCTTGGCCGCAAGAAGCACCCCGGCGCCGTGGTCGTCGGCCCAGCTGAACCCCCCCCCGAAGACCATGATCTGAAAGAAATCCAGGCGCTCCTGGGCTATGACCTCGTTGATGTGGATCAGGTGGGGCTCGGCGCCGGCCAGGCGCAAAGCGTGTCCTGTTTCATTGTCGCAGTTGAGCCCGTATCCGGTCAGGACAAGTGCTGTGACGGTTGTCATACGAGACCTCCGAAGGGTTCCATCCATCGCGATTTCAGGTCGTAAATGGACTCGTCGATCAAGCGGGCCCGGTGATCCCCCCGGACCACGAAACGGCCGTCTGCGGTTATGCGGCCGATTTGCCGGACCGGGAGACCCTTAAAAAGCTCCTCGAAGACATCGCGGTTCGCCGGGGCCACGGTGCAGACGAATCGTCCGGCCGATTCGGAGTAAAGAATCCGGGCCGGGGAGAGGGGCGCGGGAACCGGAACGGCGGGAAGATCCACCTCCATGCCCAGTTCACCGGCCATGGCCGCCAGGGCCAGGTGCACTGCGAGGCCCCCCCGCGTCACGGCATGGGCCGAGGCCAAAAGCCTTTGCTCAACAGCGCGATAAAAGGAGGCGTACAGGCCGGCCTGGGCCGCCGGATCCAGCCGGGGGACGTTCAGCCCTGTTTCCCCCATCATCTGGTAGTATTCTCCTCCGCCCAGTTCGTCACGGGTTTCGCCAAGCACATATACCAGGTCCCCCGGCGCCTTTGCATCCATGGTAAGGGAGTTTTTGACGTCCGCGACCACGCTCGTGGCCGTGAAGAGCAGCGTGGGGAGCCCGCTGACCTTCCGCGCCTCTCCATAGGGCCCTTTCAGGTCCCCGTCGATGTACATGCTGTCCTTGCCGGAGAGAAGAGGTATTTCATAGGCAAGGCACGTATCCCTCAGCGCCAGGTTGGAGCGGACGAGCTGGGCCGCCTTGTACCGTCCGTCCGGATTTCTCTTGGGGTCATACTGGATCGTGGGCCAGCAGAAGTTGTCCACGCCTCCCACCCGGCCGGGGTCCCCGCCCACGGCCATAACACGCCGAAGGGCTTCGTCGATGGTGACGGCGGTCATGTGGTATGTGTCGATGACGCTGTAGAAGGGATTGAGTGCCTGACTCGCAGCTATTCCACGGTTGGATTCAAGCACCGGCCTGATGACCACGCCGTCGCCGGGCGTGTCTCTTCTGCGTCCCACCAGCGGCTTGATTACGCTCCCGCCCTGGACCTCGTGATCGTACTGCCTGGAGATCCAGTTGCGGGCGCAGATATTGGGCCTGCCGAGCATATCCTTTAGAAGGGCGCCGTGGTCCAGGGGCTCGCTGATCACCGGCTCAGTGAGTCCCCGCAAGGCCGGAGGCGTCCACTCGGCATCGAACTCCCACTGGGGGAACCCGGACTCCATGAAGTCCATGCGGATCAGGGCGCACGTCTTTCCATTGTAGTCCAGGCGGAGAAAACCGGAATCGTCGTACTCGCCGATCACCGTGCTCTCAACGGCGTGCTTGCGGGACAGCTCCATGAATCGTTCCAGGTCGTCTTTGGGAACGGCCACAGTCATCCGTTCCTGGCTCTCGGACACCCAGATCTCCCACTGGTCCAGGCCCTCATACTTGAGCGGGACACGGTCCAGGTCCACGCGGCATCCGCCTGAAAATCTCGCGGACTCGCCCACCGATGAGGAAAGACCGCCGCCCCCGTTGTCCGTGATGAAGGAGTAGAGACCCTCATCTCTGGCCTCGATGAGAAAGTCGTGCATTTTTTTCTGTGTGTATGGGTCCCCGATCTGTACGTGTCCGGCGGGGGTGTTCTCGGAGAAGGTCTCCGATGCCGCGGTCACGCCGTGGATGCCGTCCTTGCCCACGCGGCCGCCGCACATGACCACAAGGTCTCCGGGACAGGTCCTCTTCAGGTGGCTGGGCTCATTGCGGACCTTCGAAGGCATGATGCCCATGGCGGTTACAAAGACCAGGCACTTGCCCATGTATCCGTCGTCGAAGAGTACCAGTCCGAACGGGGTGGGCACGCCGCTCTTGTTCCCCCCGTCCCGCACGCCCTCGATGACGCCGTCCAGCAGGCGTCTCGGGTGAAGCCTGGGCTGGAGAGGGCCGGAATGATCGCGGTGGCCGACACAGTACCCGTACATGCCCATAACCAGCCTGGAGCCCAGGCCGGTTCCAAGGGGGTCCCTGTAGATCCCCACGATCCCGGTGATGGCCCCGCCGTAAGCCTCCATATTGGAGGGGCTGTTGTGGGTCTCTCCGGTTATTACATAGTTGTGCCTTTCGTCGAAACGGGCTACGCCTGCATTGTCCCAGAGTACCGAAACCACCCAGTCCTTCCTGCCCTGAATGGCCAGGGTGGGGGCCTCGATGCAGGTCTTGAAAAGATCGTCCACCACCTCTGTTTCGCCGGTGGCCAGGTCCCGGTACCTGAAGACCCCCTTGAAGGTGTTGTGGTTGCAGTGGTCGCTTCGCGCCTGGGAAATGTATTCCAGTTCAACGTCCGTGGGAAGGTCGAGCCCGCAGCGATTCCGTTCGGCCAGCACGTCTTCCCTGAGGAAGTATCGCCGGATGATCGGAATGTCACTGTCCTGAAGCGCCAGGTTCCGTTCCGTGGAGATCCTGCGAAGCTGTTCATCGCTCGAGACGTTGATGGTGGAGGCGGTGGGTTCATGGTCGAGAATGACCTTGGGGACCTGGAGGCCTATGCCCTGACTCGGATCCCAATCCGCCTGTGCAATGACCTTCCACTGTTGAATGATGTCGTTGGCCAGGATCTCACCCGCGATGGTCTCGACATCGTTTCGCAGGAGGTCTCCATGGATCACGTAGAGCTTTGAGGTGTAGACGTTTTCACCGGGGCCGAACCGGAGCTTTAAAAAATCCTCTATCGCCTCAACGGCCGTGCTGCCGGCGGTGTCCCGCACGCCGGGGCGCAGCCCGACCCGGATGAGCCAGTCAAAGTCTCGGGCCAGGGGAGAAAACGAGGATCGCTCTATGACCGGGTTGGTGAAAAGCGACGTGCGAACCGCTTCGAGCCGGTCGGCGTCCAGGTCGGCATCGATCGTAAGAACCCGAATGACCCGGATGCTGCGGGCCTCTATCCCGAAGTAGTCCAGGGCCTTTTTCAGGACGCCTTCCCCTTCGGCGTCTTTAAGGTGTTCTTTTAGCGCCACTTCAAGCCGGGATACCATGGGTGTCTCCTTGCTCGGTCGGGGTGCGGGTTGGGGTCACAAAGAGGAGGGCCGGTTAAAGGCACTCGATTTGGGCTGATGGTAATCAAAAGGGTGCCTGGAGTCAATCTTGTCGAGTTCCAACTCTTCGTGGAAAAATACATTGATCTCTCGCTGAGACCCGGGAAGACCGATAATTCTTATTGGTTTTGCGATCTTTGCGGGAAATACAAGTCATTTCTTATTTCAAGGCGGCAGGAAAGGCGCACACCGAGACCGGCACCGGTACAGGCGCACCGCGGGGAGGTCTTTCCCGCATCGGTGGACCCCTTTGAGACCGGGCTTGAAATCGCCGATTTTGATGCCTATATTGAATACTCAAGAGCGTGCAAATGCTCGTGGCCTGTAGATCGGCCGGCCCTGTGGACGAAAGTATTGT
>JAWLEX010000111.1:0-9990 GCA_041685835.1 Desulfatiglandales bacterium | reverse complement strand
CACCCCTTCATGCCTTTTGTTACCGAGGAACTGTGGCACCGCATGCCCGGGACATCGGGCAGTATCATGGCAGCACCTTTCCCTCAGCCCGGGGATTACCCGTCCGACGGGTCCGCAACGGCCGAGATGGAGCTTCTATCGGGCCTGGTCACGGCCATCCGGAACATTCGCGGGGAGATGAACATCCCACCCGGCAAATCGGTGAACGTGGTCGTAGAGATGTCCGGCAAAGACGAGGCCGGCGTGATTCGAGATAACGTCGCCCATGTCCGGGCCCTGGCAGGAGTGGGGGAGGCCGAAATCGTAGAGAGTGCGGAAAAGCCCGAGGCTTCAGCAACGGGCGTGTTCGGAGACAACCAGGTGCACGTGCTGCTCAAGGGGCTCCTGGACTTTGAGGAAGAGAAGAAGAGGCTGCGCAAGGCCATTCAGAAGTTTGAAAAGGAAATGGACTTGTACAACAAGAAGCTGGCCAATCAGGGGTTCATGCAGAAAGCCCCGCCCGAGGTCGTGGACGAGGTGCGGGAACGGGTGCGGAACACGGAGCTCAGGCTGGCAAGGCTCAATGAAAACCTGGGCTTTTTCATGGCCATGGACGGATAGCGATATTCGGCGCCCCGTGTGCTGAGGCCGGGGAAGGACGGAGTTATTAGTGAAGTGGGACGCCTTTTTCGGCAGGAGGAGGGAGGCAAGGGATCGCGAGCTGGAGGAGATCCGCACCCTCATCCGCCGCATAGAGAAGAAAGCCCCTGCACAGTATCGCAAAGACCGGACGGACAGGTATTACAACTACTCCCAGATTCGTGCCTATGTCAGGCCGTTGCGCCTGCTTCTCGGAGTGATTGCGGACAGGGAGGCTTTAGCCCGGGATGAGGGGGAAGCTCTGAGGACCTTGTTCCTTCGGCTGCGAGACTTTTATGATGTGAGAGGGCGTCTGAGCATGGAGGAGGCGGTCCTGGACGTGCGCTTGAGAAAGAAGCTCACCTACCTCCTGCTCGTCTTTTACGATCGTAAGGACATTGCCGGAGACACGCTTTCCGCCTATCTGGAAAAGCTTCTGGATGGAAACCAACTCTAGGTTCGGGCCATCTCGTATAGCCGGCGGCCGATTTTCTTGAGCTTTTCTTCTTCCTCCCCCAAGGTCTCCTGCGGTTCGGCTTTGTCCCGGCGCAGTTCCTCGGTAAGACGGTCCAGGGCGGTGCTGAAAGTGAGTTGGGACACGGATTCCGGGTGATCGATCAGGCCCAGCTTGTGGTATTTCATGCCCATCAATTTCATGGCCTTCAGCTCATCTCCCTTTTTGCCGGGCTTTCGACCTTCCTGAAGCAGGGTCTGCACTGCGATCCAATAGGATTCCAGGAATGTCTTGGCGAATCTAGACCAGGCGGGAAGGCGGTCGTGTCCCAGCCGGGTGATTCGGTACCCTTCGCCGGAGGGCTCTTCGCTGACCAGCCTTGCCTCCAGGAAGTCGGACAAGACCTTTCGAACCCGCGTCCTGTCGTCCGGAGCCGTTTCCACTACGAATTCCTTGCTAAATATATTTCTGAGAAACCGATAGTCCTCTTCAATGATAGTATCCGGCAGAATTTCAACACGCCCGCGGAGGAGTGACACGGCCACGAAGGCGTGATGGATGAAGTGGTGGATGATGCTGTTCTTGTAGAACTCCAGGTCCCGCTTCCTTTCATCGTCCACAAAGTAGAACACCGGATCCCCCTCCACCACCTCGAGCGAGCTGACCGCCTTCCAGGAGATCAGCAGGTCCATGGTCTGCTCGACCGCTTCATCCGGGTAATCCAGAGTTGCCGCCAGGGGGGCGTTTTTCGAACGAACAAAAGCCAGGTATTCGAGGGCGGTCTCCCTTAGTTCCTCCATGTTGAAACCGCCCCGGTGGGCTGTCAGTATCGCCGATGCCACAAGAGCGAGCGGTGTGACCACCGTGACATCGTTGATGGATCGTATCAGGTGGAATGCCAGGTGCCTGTGGACCTTCTCCTTGGACGGCCCGCGGTTCTTCAGGTATTCATTGAGGGATACCGGCTCCCCGAAACGGATGTAGATCTTGCCGTACCGTCGCT
The DNA here is from genome assembly GCA_041685835.1 of Desulfatiglandales bacterium. Taxonomy (GTDB): domain Bacteria; phylum Desulfobacterota; class DSM-4660; order Desulfatiglandales; family HGW-15; genus JAIPEI01. The sequence goes on along the minus strand of JAWLEX010000111.1, from coordinate 7,915 downwards.
TTAGGAAATGACGGGCCCGGATGACCTGCCGGAAGTTCTCCTTTTCCTTCTTACCGCCGGACGCCTCCTGAAGAAAGGCCTTGTCCTCCAGGATTCGATCATAACTGATGGAGGCGGGAACAAAGACGAGGTCCCCGCAGTATCCCTCCCGGAAGGCCTGAAGGAGAATGGTAAGGAACCCGATCTTGGGGAGGATCAGCTTGCCGCTTCGGCTCCTGCCCCCCTCTATGAAGAATTCCAGCGGGTGGCCCTCCTCGATGAGGGCCTTGATATAGCGGTTGAAGACCTCCCTGTAGAGCCTGGCCCCGCGGAAGGTGCGGCGGATAAAAAAGGCCCCGGATTTTCGAAAGATGTGTCCCATGGGCCAGAACGCCAGGTTTTTTCCGGCGGCGACTCGAGGGATGTGCATGTTGTAGTTGAACAGCACATAATTGAGCACGAGGTAGTCGATGTGGCTCTTGTGAGAGGGCACATAGACCAGCGGGCCCCTGCGGGCCCACTCCCTCACACGGGCCAGGCTCGCCATGTCCACGTCGATTCCCTCAAAGAGCTTCCTGAAAAACCAGGTGAGCGACAGGTGGAACAACTGGATGTACGCCATATTGAAGTCCGCGGCGATCTCGTCGAAGTATCCCCCCGCCTTTTTCCGGTTCTGAAAGGCCTGCTTGGGATCTCCCGCCGCCACCCGGTCGATCTGCTTGTGAATCTCCTCGTCGCGCAGAACAATTTCCTTCAGCTGCTGGCGTGATTTCATGATGGGCCCGAGAATGATTCGCTTCTGGGCGTCGATGCGGTCTACAAGAAGTTCCCGCAGGTCGAATGTCGCCTCCGCCGGTGAGACGGACGGGGCAAGGTGGTTCAAGAAGTCCTGAAGGTTGACCGGCTCTCCGAAATCGATGAATGCACGCCTGTTGTGCCTGAAAAACAGGACCGCCTTGCGGACAAAGCCGGGCTTTTCCTTGAAACCGAAGAGTATGCTGCTCAAGGAAGCCGTGTCGCGCTCGGGCGATCTTTTGTAAAGGACGAGCTGGGGTACGATGAATATGGGGCGGTCCATCTCCTGCTGCGTCTCCAGGAGGAGCTGCAGGTCGTCTTCCTCGGCATGCACGAAGTGTCGCAGAAACCGCTTGGGGTCCACCAGGAATATGAGGGAAGTGGTGCCGTTCTTGATGGCTTCGCGGTAAAACCCGTGACGGTAGGGATCGGGAAGCTCGCCGTTGCGCAGCATATAGAACAGCCTCTTGAGGCAATTGCGGAGGAGCAGCCTGAGGGGAAGAAGCGGCGCTATGTTCAGGTTGAAGGCCAGCTTGGGGTAGGGAAGCCTCCTCATGCGGAAATTGTAGTGATACATCAGGTAGTCGAGACGTCCTCGGTACTTGATGGCATAAACGACTGTGCCCTCCCGGTTCATCCGCTTGAGCTCTTCCTTCATGGATTCGTCCAGACTCACCCGCTTGAAGAGGCTGAAGAGGATCCGGCTCAGGAAGAGTCCCGGTTTGTGATCCAGGATGTTTGCTCTAAACAGCTCTTTGTCCATGGACAACCACGTTGGGAAAGGATTTGAATCCTGAATAGAGGTGAATGTCGGAGGGGCATCAAGGCCTATTAAGCCTTGATTGTTATTCGCATCGATGGGGGAAATCAAGCCTTTTCCTGGACGCAGCGGACCGGGCGGTCCGGACCTCAGAAACCGGTATTGACAAACCGCAGAGCAATGACCGAAAATGAATGTATCCTGCATTTCCGGAGGAAAGAAAGGGAGGACGACATGTTCAGGCCCATGGTCATATCCGGTCTCACCGTGGATCCGTTGACCAACAGCCCTATCGTGATCCTTAAAGAGACCGAGGGGGATCGCACCCTGCCGATCTGGATCGGCCTGCTGGAGGCGACCGCCATTGCCAGTGAACTCGAAGGAATCAACTTTTCGAGGCCCATGACACACGACCTCTTGAAGAACATCATGGAGATGATTGAGGTTCGGGTGGAGCGCGTGGAAGTCTGCGACCTGAAAAACAATACATATTACGCCCTGATTCACGTACAGCATAAAGGTAAGACCATTTCCATCGACGCGCGGCCGAGCGACGCCCTGGCACTGTCCCTGAGGGTGGGAGCGCCTATTTTCGTGGCTGAAGAGGTGATACAGAAGTCCAAGCAGATCGATCTGCAGGCGGAAGCGGAAGACAAGTCCGAACAGGGCAAGAAGTGGCAGGAAATACTGGAAAACCTGAATCCAGAGGACTTCGGCAAGTACAAGATGTAAGGGGGTTTTCAACGGATCGCCCGGACACCGGCACCCGATTGATCGCCTTGTTGCCGTTCGTTCCGGAGGATGCCCTTATTCAAGTCTTTCCCGGGCGGCGTTTGCCGCAACATCCCTTATGGTTTCCCGAGGGGTGAACGTCCGGGGCTTTCCCTGTGCCTATCCCTCGACAACCTGATGAAAGCGCACCTACTGTGCATCCCCGGCCTGTTGCAAATGGCATTGCCGGTGGTTAGATTACGCCTGTCCATGGATGAATTCCGGTCACCGGCGGGTTTCTGTGCAGAACGATCCCCGGCCTCCGTGGCCCGGGAACAGAAAGCGGCGAACAGCGGTCTCGATGACCCTTTGTATGGGCACGGGAAGGGAGAGTTCGTCTTCCGGTCAAATGATGAAAAAAAAGCAAACGCGAGGGCTCTGGAAGGCTGTAGGCGTTGTCATCGTCGCCACGTGGGTTTTGCTGCTGGGCTTGCTGGTCCGGAAAATCCACTTCAGCGCTCCCCCCGGCGGCGGGTCCGTGACCAGCGAGGCCCCCATATCCTTTCAGGATTTTCAACGGGAGTGGAAGGAGCTCTTTCTTGAGGATCGAAAGATCGGTTATGCGGTTCACTTCATCCGGCCCGATGCGGGCGGGTATGTGATTCAGGAGGAGATGTTCCTCAGGGTGAACCTGATGGGCATGGCCGGCGGGGTATATACAATCACCCAATGCCGTGTGGATGAACAATTTCGATTGAGGCGTTTCACCTTTCGAATGGCGTCCGGCACAGTGGGGTTCGAGGCCAGGGGGGAGGTCAAGGGTGACAGGCTGGTCGTGGAGACGGGCAGGGAAGGTGAGTCGAGCGTCCAGAGCCTGCCGGTCGACGAACCGCCTGTAATGGGCGCCGGGCTGGCTTACTACTTCAGGAACAGGCCGCTCCACGTTGGTGACTCCTTTCAGTTTCCGCTTTTCGATCCTTCCACCATGAGCCGGAAGGACATCAAGGTACGGGTGGCCGGCCGCGAGACCATTCGTATACGGGGAATCGCCTATGACACCTTTCGGCTGGAGGCCGAGGTCTGGGGCGACCGTTTGACCTTCTGGCTGGACGAGAATGGAGCAACCCTCAAGGAAAGCGGATTCATGGGGCTTACCGCTGTCCGATCCAGCGCGGCCGTGGCTCCGGAGAACATAGAAGGCAGCGGTGATCTGGATTTTTATGAGATAGCGGCTATTACCCCGGACCGGAAGATCTCCAGGCCTCGAGACGTGTCCTCCCTCAAGGTTGAAATGAAGGGGCTCGAGCGTGTTACGATGGACCTGAGCGCCTGGGACTCGGGCCGGCAGAAATTTTCAGCTCCGATCCTGGAGATAGTCCGCGAAGAACTGCCCCTGGAGGCGGCTTTTGAAAGGCCCTTGAAGGAGGGCGGGGACCGGTTCCGGGACCTTCTGGCGCCCGAGTTCAACATGGAGAGCGAACACGAAGAGATTATTCGTGCGGCCGAGGACATAGCCGGATCGGTGACTGACCCTATCGAAGCCGCCGGGCTTGTCCAGGCGTGGGTGTACGAGCATCTGGAGAAACGCCCCGTGGTGAGCATACCCAGCGCCCTGGAGGTGCTTCGCGCCGGGGTGGGTGACTGCAACGAGCACGCCACTCTGGCTACGGCCCTGCTGAGGGCGCTCGGAATTCCGGCCCGAATCGTGGTGGGTCTCGTTTATACCCGGGGGAAGTTTTTCTACCATGCTTGGAGCGAGGCCTATGTGGGAGAGTGGCTTTCCATGGACCCGACTCTGAACCAGATGCCTGTGGATGCAACCCACATCAAGCTGCTCGAGGGAAACCTCGACCGGCAGGTGGACCTGTTGGGATTGATCGGCAGACTCGAGCTGAAGGTAATGGACTTCGAACATGATTAGGCTCATCGGTCTCACCAAGGTGTACCGCGGATTCACGGCGGTGGACCGCATTGACCTGCATATCCCGAAGGGACGGGTATTCGGTTTTCTCGGACCAAACGGCGCAGGAAAGACCACCACCATCAGCATGATGGCCGGGATCTTGAAGCCCACCCGGGGGCGGATCGAGCTCAACGGCATCGATCTTGCTGAAAACCCCTCGGAGGCCAAGATCCGTGTGGGCTACATACCGGATCGCCCGTTTATTTACGAAAAGCTGACCGGCATGGAGTTCCTGAGGTTCATGGGGGGCCTTTACAGGCTGAATAACGGCGTCCCGGGCGATGAACGTGCCCTGGAACTCCTTGAGCTGTTCGGGCTGACCGACTGGCGTGATGAACTGATCGAGAGCTACTCCCACGGGATGAAACAGCGCCTGGTCATGTGTTCCGCACTGCTTCATCGACCCGAAACTCTAATCGTAGATGAACCTATGGTGGGACTCGACCCCAAGGCCGCCCGGATCGTCAAGAACCTCTTCAGGGAGGAGGCCGCTTCAGGCACGACCGTGTTCATGTCCACCCATTCCCTCGAGGTGGCCCAGGAGGTGTGTGACGAGATCGCAATAATTCAGGACGGCAGGATTATCGCCCGGGGTACGCCCACGGAGCTGAAGGCCCGATCGGGCGTGGACGGAAGCCTGGAGGCGGTTTTCCTCAAACTTACGCAGGAGAGAATGAGCATCCATGAGAGATCTCGCACTCCTGCTTAGTCCCCGGGTCAAGGGGGCCCTGAACGGAATAAGACTCTCCGAAAGCCGGGCTCGGAAGCGGACCTGGATTCTAGGCCTGCTGGGGATCGCGTTCTGGTTCGCCTTATTCCTCCTTTCGGCCCGGGTGCTCCGCTACTTTCAGTCCGTGGAGTTGGTCGGCGATATTCTTGCCTACCATCTTCTGTCCATGGTGCTCCTCACCTTTTTTTCGCTCCTTGTCTTCAGCCATGTCATCACGTCCCTGTCCAATCTTTACCTGTCCAAGGATCTGGAACTCTGCCATGCAACACCCGCCTCGCTCGAGGAGCTTTTTTTAAGCCGGGTGTTCTACACGATCGTGGACAGCTCCTGGATGGTGATCGTGTTCGGCCTCCCGGTCATGATGGCCTACGCGTACGTGTATGCGCCGGGCCCGGGATTCTATTTCACGCTGGCGCACACGGGCCTGGCCACGGTGCTCATCGCGGGCGGAATCGGGGTTCTCTTAACCATGATTCTGGTGAACATCTTTCCCGCCCACCGGACCCGGGATATTCTCATGCTCCTGGTGATCCTCCTGGTCGTGGGCCTGTACATGCTCTTCCGGTTTCTTCGGCCGGAACGGCTTGTGGATCCGGACGCCTTTTTCAGTGCGGTCCAATACATGGGGGCACTGAAAGCCCCGGACAGCCCCTATCTTCCCACCCGCTGGGTCGCCGAGGTCCTGTGGCATCATCTGGGCGGAGGACCTGCGGTGGGCTACGGGTTTCACCTGGCCCTGCTTTGGAGTACGGCTGCAGCCCTCCTGGTGATCGACGTCTGGGCGGCCGGGGGCATCTACTTCAACGGGTTTTCCAGGGCCCGGGAAGGCAAGCGGAGAAGGCCCGGAGGAGGCCTGTTCCTCAACCTGCTGGGCCGGTTATTCGCCAGGCCGCTGGGTCCGGACCTCAGAGCGGTTGTGGACAAGGATATCCGGACTTTTTTCAGGGACAACAGCCAATGGTCCCAACTGATTCTCCTGGGCGCCCTGGTTGTTGTCTACCTTTACAATTTCAGCGTCCTGCCCCTGGAACGCAGCCCCATCAGGCTGGAGTTCCTGCAGAACCAGATTGCTTTCCTGAACCTGGGGCTTGCGGGTTTCGTGCTCTCGGCCATTTCGGTCCGGTTCATCTTTCCTGCGGTCAGCGCCGAGGGGAGGGCATTCTGGATCATCAGGAGCTCACCCTTGACCATCCGGCGCTTCCTGTGGGGAAAGTTCATCGTCTACCTCATCCCCATGCTGGTGTTGGGTGAGATCCTCATTGTATTCACCAACCGGCTCCTTCAGGTGACTCCGTTCATGATGGGTCTTCTGGCGGTCAGCATGTTCTTTTCGGTGTTCGGTATCGTGGCCATGGGTGTGGCTCTCGGGGCGATGTACCCCAAGTTCCGTTACGAGAACATCGCCCAGGTGTCCACAGGCTTCGGCGGGGTCGTCTACATGATGATCAGCAGCCTGTTCATGGCGGTGGTCATCCTGCTGGAGGCGGCGCCTGTGTATGTTATTTTCACAGCCGGCGTTCGGGGTGTTGCAGTCACTACACTCCAGTATATGTGGATAGTGCCCGTATTCTTCCTCGTCCTGGTTTTTCAGGCCGCGGCTGTTATCGTTCCCATGCGGCTCGGCATACGTGCACTGGGTGAAGGCGAATAAAAGGATATGAGCCCTTTACCGGCTCGTTCGTCTGAAAGGAAAAAGGCCGGGATGTTCGATTACGAATACATAGGGAACCTGCATGTCCACTCCAGCCATTCCGACGGCAGCCTGAGCCCCCCGGAGATAGCAGGCGCGGCATTGGGGGCCGGCCTGGACTTTCTGGGCCTCAACGACCACGACTTCATGACGGAAGATCTTCGCCTGGAGGAGGAAGGCTTCTATGGGAAGCTGCTCCTTTTCAAGGGGCTGGAGGTGGGAAAGCGATTTCATCATTATCTGGCCTATGACCTGAAATCCATGGTGAGAAGCGACAACGCCGGTCCCCAGGAAGTGATCAACGAGGTAAACGCCCAGGGCGGATTCGGTTTCATGGCCCACCCGTTCGAGAAAGGCATGCCCTTCACGGAGAAAAGCCTGGCCTACACCTGGAACGACCTGTCGGTCCGGGACTTTGCCGGTATGGAGATCTGGAACTACAGCTCCCGTTGGAAGGAACGGATCAAGGGACCCTTGTGGGGCCTTTATTGCCTCGCTTTGAAGCGGCTTACCCTCAGGCGGCCCAGCCGGCAGACCCTGGCATTCTGGGACAGGCTGTGCCGGAAAAGGCGTGTGGTGGGCATCGGCGGCTCGGACGCCCACGGAGCCGGTTTCCGGTGGGGACCTTTCCGCTTTCGGCCCCTGTCCTATCCCTTTCTCCTCAGTACGATCAACACCCACATTTTTCTTAATCAGCCGATGCCCCGGTCTTTCGAAAAAGCCAAGCTGGCCGTCTACCAGGCGATTCGAGAGGGACGGCTCTTTATCGCCCACGACGGCCTTGCCCCGGCCCGCGGGTTCCGCTTTGTTTTCCTGTCGGACGACGGGTCCGACCTCATGATGGGGGAGGAGGCGCCGTTTAATCCGGGTGGGCTTGTAATCGAACTCCCGTCGGAAGGCGAGATCCGCCTCATCAGGAATGGTCGCATCAAGGCCCTCCTGGAAGGAAAAGAGGCTCTCTTCAGGGTCAAGGAAAAGGGCGTGTACCGGGTGGAGGCGGACCTGAAGATCAGGTTCCTGGGCCGGTATCCCTGGATCTACTCAAACCCCATATATTTGAGGTGACGCGACGGGCGGGTGCCGGCAGGTCAAAAGAGGACTTCCTTGTTCCCGTCAAACGGCTTTTCCCTTGATTTACCACCCGCTCTTTCGGTAGGTTTCACTATACGCACAACTCCTTTTTTCCTGAACCCTGCCTGGGTGGCGGAACAGGTAGACGCAAGGGACTTAAAATCCCTTATGGCTTGTCCATGTGCGGGTTCGATTCCCGCCCCAGGCACCAGGAAT
>JAWLEX010000110.1:0-10072 GCA_041685835.1 Desulfatiglandales bacterium | reverse complement strand
CGCAACCTCTTGATTTCCTTGATCTTGACAAAAAATCCTCATTTCTGAATTGGAAACTTGCCAGTGCCCAAAAAGCGTTTCTGGATGGGCACTGGTTAAATTTTAAAGGGGGCAATATAATGCAAAGTATCTTAGTTAAAGAAATGATGGTTCCACTCAAGGATTACGCCACCGTACCTGAGAGTGCCACAATGTACGATGCTGTAATAGCTCTCGAAAAAGCCCAGGCTGACTATGATCAAGACCAGTACAGACATCGTGCTGTCCTGGTTTTCAACGATCAAAACAAAATTGTCGGAAAGGTCAGCCAATGGGACCTGCTCGTCGCCTTGGAACCCCAGTACAGCAAACTTATTGATCTTAAGGCTCTATCGCGAACAGGTTTCAGCTTGGACTACATTGAATCCTTTTCCGGTGCCGGGTTGTGGAAAATGCCCCTGGATGAAATCTGTGAGAAAGCCGCCCGCATGGAGGTAAAAAGCTTTATGTACACACCAGAACAAGGGGAGTTCATAAGTGACGATGCCGAACTGAACGAGGGCATTCACCAGTTGATTATAGGAAAGCATCATTCTCTGCTGGTTACACACGGCGACGATATTGTGGGGGTTCTGCGGTTGACTGATGTATTTAAGATGGTATGCGAAAAAATTAAAGCCTGCAAGCTATGATGATCATACAATTAATAAGCAGCCGTTAATGGACGGCTGTGACAACGGCCGCCCATTAACGATCTCACACCAAGATTTTTTGAGAAGGGGGTAAGGATATGCTGGTCAAGAAATGGATGAGCAGGAAAGTGATTGCCGTCGATCCGGACGACAGCATGTTGAACGCTGTGAACCTTCTTCGGGAACATGACATCCGCATGCTGCCCGTCATTAAGGACGGAAAACTGGTCGGCGGGGTCACGGACCGGGATATCAAGCGCTCCTCGGCATTGCATGCAACCACCCTGGAGATCCACGAACTCATGTACCTCATCTCCAAGGCCCTTTTCTTAAAGTGGATGCCTTCGTTGAAAAACAGGGAAACAGCGTGGACAGGTTCAGGGAAAAAGACGACCTGTGTCGCACCGGCAGAAATCACGGCTCCTACCCACGGATCACCGACATAGATCACAGACACCGGCCGAACGGTGGTGACCAGACCCTTTGTCATGTTTGTTTGACGATGACCTCTGCCTGTCTCGTTCCGAACTTGACGGGTCGCCAAAAGGGTATATATTAATAATTTAACGGTTGAAAAATGAGAATGCTTTTCTATGGACTGCCTTTTCGGTCAGCCAAGGAGGTACTTGCATGTACCTGTCATTGATCGTGACCTTTATACTGCTTATGGGATTAGTCGTTGCCGGCATTCAAAACGTGGCACCCGTTGATTTCAAGTTCCTGGCGTGGACGTTTCAAATGTCCATTACCGGGCTCATCTTTTTTGCCGCCCTGCCCGGGCTGGTGAGACAGATACTGAGGAACCGTTCTTTCAGAAAGGAAATGAGGGAGCTCAAACAGCAGGTCGGCCGGGTTGATAAGCACGCCGACTCCGGTGAGAACTATAGCCGGGCCTTCCGGGCACAAATTTTCCGTCTCCCTCAGATAGCCCTGGAGCGACGAGGACAAATACAGCCGGGATTTGTGGGCTGAAAAAAAGCAGCTATGGTTATTCACAAGATAAAGAAGGGCCGATGGATTGTCTGGGCCGGTGTGGCCGCGGTCTCCATAGGCGTGTTGCTGTTTCTTGTTTCCCTTCGGACGAAGGAGCCTTTTCTTGAAAGGATCAAGAACCGCGGGGAGATCACGGTCCTGACCCGTAACAACGGGCACTGCTATTTCAATTATCAGGACAGGCCCATGGGGTTTGAATACGACCTGGCCCGGGCCTTTGCCGACCACTTGGGCGTGGAACTGCGTGTCCGGACCCCGGATTGGCAAAACCTGTTCGAAGAACTGAGAAAGGGAAAAGGGGACTTCATTGCGGCGAGCCTCACCATAACGCCGGATCGGAAAAGGCTGGCTGATTTCTCGAGCGGGTACTTGACCGTTCAGCAACGGGTCATCGTTCACCAGGGCAACTACAATCTGAGTGAAATGGAAGACCTGAACGGAATGACCGTTTATGTCCGCAGGGGGACATCTTACCAGGAGCGGCTGCGTGAACTAAAAGGGCGGGGCATGGACATCAAGATTCGGCTCCATGACGAGGTACCCACCGAGGAGTTCATTCGCATGGTTGCAGAAAAGGAGATCCCGATTACGGTGGCCGACTCCAACATCGCCCTGTTGAACCGCCGCTATTATCCCGAGGTCAAGGTGGCGTTCCCGTTGGAGGAGCCACAGGTGTTGGGATGGGCGGTACGCAAGGAGGATGCCGGCCTGAGGAAGGCAATCAATGCGTTTTTCGATAAGATCATGGAGGACGGCACCTACGCCAAGATTCACGACTATTACTACGGAAATGTGGAGATTTTCGACTACGTGGATCTTCGCAAGTATCACAGCAGGATCAAGACCCGTTTGCCCAGATACCGCGACACCATCAAGGCGGCCGCCGGCAAATATGGCTTTGATTGGCGTCTGATAGCGGCCATGGTATACCAGGAGTCCCATTTCGATCCCAATGCCATGAGTCACACCGGGGTTAGGGGAATCATGCAGCTTACCGAGGTTACTGCGAATGAGATGGGCGTCGATGACCGGCTCGATCCGTCACAGGCGATACGCGGAGGGGTTCGCTACCTCAGGATGCTCTATGATAGGTTTGAGGGCGCCCAGGAACCGGATCGGACCCTTATCGCGCTTGCATGTTTCAACATCGGTTACGGCCACGTCCGCGATGCGCAGAAACTGGCTGCGGAAATGGGAATGAATCCCGACAGCTGGTCGGCGCTTCAGCAGGTCCTTCCTCTGCTCCGGTACCCCAAGCACTATAAGCAGACCGAGCACGGCTACTGCCGGGGGACCGAACCGGTCCGATACATAGAGCGGATCCGGACTTATTATGATATCCTTAAACGAGAGGCGATCAGCCCGTCGTAAGCGTTCTCGATACGGGCTCCCATTTTTCCCGGACCCACCCGCCCGATGTTTTCCCCAAGTCCTGGTGAATCGGACCCTGCGGTTGAGCAGCGGGCGTCACGGCATTGTCCGACTATCGACCTGATGGGAAGAACGGTATTGGAACGGGTTCCGGACCGGAGGCAATCCCTTAGATCATGAAGGGCAGGATCCATAGAAGATCGGACCCAAGGGCCGGCCTTTCAGCGGGAACAGCATCATTGCTGTGCGCCCTCCTGTTGTTCGTATTTCTCACCCCCAAGGCCGCGGCCCTGGAAGTCGCCTATTCCCCCCGGATTGAGGGGGCTCCTGACAAGCGGGTCGAACAGCTTCTGAAGGATGTCGCGGACACCTTCTCTCTCCGGGAAAGCCCGCCTGCCGGCCTGGAGATGCTAAGGGTGCGCGCGCGCGGGGACGCCTCGCGAATGGTCGAGGTGTTGAGGTCAGAGGGATACTACCAGGCCGGGGTTGTCCCGACCCTGGAAACCGATTCTGCCCCTGTGGAGGTAAGGTTTCAGGTGGATGCGGGGCCTGTATATAAAATTGAAACAGTGGATCTGGAATTCGCCGGGGAGACAAGCCCGCTCCAGGATCCCTTGCTTGCGGGAAAGGACAAGGGGCTCCTCGAGAAGGGAGTACCGGCCCGTGCCGCTGACATTGTAGATGCCGGGGACCGACTTATCAGCCTGTTGAAGAACCACGGATACCCGTTTGCAAAGGCGGATCGGCCCAGGGCCTTGGTGGATCACGCCCGCAATTCGGTCAGCGTCGAGATATCCCTGGATCCCGGTCCAAAAGCCCTCTTCGGCCCGGTACTGGTCTTTGGGCTCGAAAATGTGGAAGAGCCTTTTGTGCTCACAAAGTCGGCCTGGAAGGAGGGTGAGCCGTATAACGCCTCCAAGTTGGATAAGACCAGGGAGCGCTTGATCCACACCGGGCTTTTCGCCGCCGTTGATGTGAGACCTGCCGAGTCACTGGACCCACAAGGACGCATACCCATTCAAGTGGAAATCAGGGAACGGAAACACAGGACCGTTGGTTTGGGTCTGAGTTACAGGACGGACGAGGGCCCTGGATTGCAGGGGTCATGGAAACACCGTAATCTATTCGGCCGGGGAGAGCGGCTCTTTTTTGACACCAATATCTCCGAGGATCGCATCGTCGGTGGGAGCGTCTTTAGAAAACCCGAATTCCTGCGGCCGGACCAGACCCTTATCGCGGAGGCGGGCGTGGGCACTGAAAGTCCCGAGGCCTTCACCAGCCGGTATTCAAAAACGGCCGTCGGGTTGGAACGCCGCATATCGGATCGCCTTGTTGCAGGAGGCGGCGTCGGCCTGAAGGTCTCCCGGGTGGATCACCTCGGCCTGGAAGAGGATTTCGGACTTATCTCGTTTCCTTTGCGGCTCGACTGGGACTCCAGCGACGACCTTCTTGACCCCACAGAGGGACTGCGCCTCGGACTCAAGTTGACACCATACGCCGAGGTCCTGGAAAGGGACCTGTATTTTGTCCGGGTCTACGCGGGCCTGACCTATTACCTGCGCCTCCTGAAAGACCCTGGCCTGGTCCTGGCAACCCGCTGGGCCGTCGGGAGCATCACAGGGGCCTCTCTTCTCGACATTCCGGCGGATGAGCGGTTTTATGCCGGGGGAGGCGGCTCGGTTCGTGGGATCCCCTTTCAGACAGCCGGGGCGCTCGAGGGCTCGATCCCGGTGGGAGGGCGATCCCTGCTGGAGATGTCTTGCGAACTCCGGCTGCGTCTGACCCCTTCCTTCGGGCTGGCCGGTTTTGTGGACGGGGGACGGGCCTTTGAGGGGACAAGGCCCGGGACGGGGGGAGGTATGCTATGGGGAGCGGGGATGGGGGTACGTTACTTTAGTTTCTTGGGCCCGCTTCGACTGGACGTGGCCGTGCCCCTGGATAGAAGGGAAGGTGTGGACGATGCCCTCCAGTTCTACTTGAGCATAGGGCAGGCGTTTTGAATACTCACGGCTCCGTGCCCGTGATTCGTGTCCCGGAGCAGAGATTGTCGAGATTAAAACGGGCGCCTGTTCAGTCTTTATCTCCGGCCGGAAATTCAGTAGAATTCATAGTGGTTGGACTAAACGGATTGCCCGGAATCACGGGCCAAGCTCGAGCACCCATGCAGAAATGGAGGATGGATATGGCTGTGACCTATGCGGTGGAGAACATCATGTCCGTGAATATCGTGACCGTGGAAAGCCGGGCTTCTCTCTACGAAGCCGTGCGGCTCATGGTGGATAAGGGAATCGGGTCGGTCATTGCAACCCGGGACGGCGAAATAAAGGGCATTCTCACCGAACGGGACGTGCTTAAGAAGCTTAGCTCTGACAACAGTTTCGCTACGGCCCTTGTCGAGGAGGTGATGAGCATCCCTCTCATAACCATCGAAGGTCATGCCCCCATAGGTCAGGCCGCGGACCTCATGGCAGAGAAGAAGGTCCGCCGCCTACTGGTGACTCTGGAGGACAGGATTCAAGGTATTGTCACCGAACGGGATGTCATGCGGGCCACTCTTTATGTTTTCAAGACCCTCGCCGATGCCACTGTCTGATTCCCATGGTCCTGTAAGGTCTGTCTATGGCCGGATTTTGCGCTGGGTCCTCTGGTCGTTCCTCGCCCTGGTCCTCGGAGTGGTGTCCTGCTTCGCGCTCATCCAGACCCGAATGGGTAAGGATCTACTGGTCTCGTGGGTCGGGAGGGCCGTGGAGACGGGCACGGGCATGGCTTTGCATATCGAAGGTCTACAGGGATTCATCCCCTTTGACTTTGTCGTTGGAACGGCGGTCCTCGGCGAGGAAAGCGATCCCTGGCTTCGCGTTGAAGGTCTTTCCTTTAAGTGGTTCCCTAAAGCCCTCATGACGAGGAGAATTCATATCGGCAGGCTGGAAGCTGCGGAGGTGGAGGTTTTACGGCGACCCCCCGAGTCCGCCTCGAGCCCAAAAACCACCAGGCCTTCCCGGCCGGCCCGGCAGGCATGGCCCATCTCTCTTCCCCCGGTCCTCCTTGAAAGGTTCTTGGTGGACAGGTTGTTCCTGGACGGTTCCGTCATTGGAGAGGAGGCGGAGTTCACCGCCTCGGGACGGATGACTGTTACCGGAGGCGGCGAAACCGTTCAGGGGGAGTTTCGTGTGCGTCGGCTGGACGCTTCGGAGGAGATGGCCGGGCTGAGATGGGTGTTGAATACTTCCCCCCTGCACCTGGAGCTCGATCTCCAATTGATTGAACCGGGTACAGGGGCCCTGTCCCGCCTCGCCGGCGTTCGGCCCGGGGCGTCGAGACTTCGGGTCTCGGGCAAGGGCCCGCCCGACGACTGGCAAGGGGAGATGGAAGTCGAAACCGGGGCCTGGGGCTCAATTTGGTGTGACCTTCAGGTCGATGCGGCCCGGGATCGCATGTCCGTCAAGGCCGGGGGCGACTTCGAATTGAACGAGGACCTCATTAAGGAGGCGGCCACGGTTTTTCCGGGGATCGCGGCCGGCGGGTTTTCCCTCTCCGCCTCAGTGTCCGATGAGGGTGTGGCGTCAATTGAGCGGCTGGCCTTGACCTTGGACGGGATGGATTCCGAGATATCGGGCCTGTTTGATATCGGCAAGGGCTCGGGTGAGGCCCGCCTGGATCTGACTGTACCGGAACTCGGCCGGTACGAATCCCCGGACTTCCCGGTTTCAACAGGACGCCTGCATGCCCGACTTAATCTTCAGGGCAGGTTTGACGCGCCTTTTGCCGACCTGCATGCAGAGGTCGCAGGGCTGCACGCAGACGGCGTGAACATTGGTTCCGCAAAAGGATCGTTACTGCTTCGTCCTGAACAAGGGGAAGACGTTCCTTCCCTGCAGGCACTCCAAATCCAGGGCGAGGGCTTATTTTGTGACGCATCTTTTGAGGCCGGAGACCGGACCCTTTTCAGGCAGAGGGTTGATTGGGACCTGAACATGCGTTTTACGTCCATGGATATGCTGTCCGTTTCCCATCTGCGCGTCTCCGACGGGAACCTTGATGCCGACTTCAGCGGTCCGGTCCGCCTGGACGACCGGTCCCTGGACGGGCGCGTGCGCATTCGGGTGGAGGACTTGGCAAAGTTGCCCTTTGATGAGGAGAGCGGTATCGGTGTCAAGGGAAGCGGTTCTCTAACCGCGCTTGTCCAGGCCGACGCCATCAGACGATCCGTGCACATGGACGTGAACGGCCGAATGCAAGACATCGGACCGATTCCTGTTGAGCTGAACCCGCTGGTGGGCGATGAGGGAGAGTTCAGGGGGGGTGTCACCGTCAAGGAAGGCCGCACGGTTGGTTTCAGTAATTTCAGGGCGATCTTTCCGGGCTTCGAGTTTGACGTAAACGGCAATGCAGACCTGGTCCAGGAGACCGGCAACATATCGATTCTCGCAACCATTCCGGACGCAGGTGTGCTCTCCTCCGCAGCGGGACGTCCTGTCGGCGGCATGGTCACGTTGAAGGCCGGGATTAACGGCGGCTTCCGGGATCCCAATGCCGATGTGGAATTGAACATTCAGGATTTTGAGCTGGATACCGTGCCTATCGGGCATGTTCAGGCAACGCTCCATGCCCGGCACATCCTGCCGGAGCCCGAAGGGCGGATTAACCTGAAGATCGTTCATGAAGACCTGGAGGTGGCGGCCGGGGCTGACGTGGACCTGGATATGCCGTTTCTCAGGCTGCACGATATGTGGATCCAGGAGGCCGGGTCCCGGGTTTCGGGCGGATTGGCGGTTCATATCCCGTCCGGTGTCGCTCAGGGTGATTTGAATGGGTCACTTGAGGACCTCGCTCCAATGGCGGCAGTGTTGAATATGGAACTGGACGGCCGTTGCGCTTTTCTGCTTCGTCTTTCCAAAAAAGATGAGGTCCAGGATATAGGGCTTGAACTCCAGTTAGATGACTTCAGGTCATTTGCAGGCCGGGCCCGCAGGATCCAACTCAGAGGCGAGGCCCGGGATGTCCTGGGGGAGGCGGAGGGTGAAGTATATATCGGTGTGACGGGTTTTAACCATGGGGACGCTGTCGTGGAAAAACTCGCGATAAATGCGAGGGGCCGCTTTGGAGCGATAAACGTCGAAGCTGATGCATCCGGCGTCCTGAAAGAGCCTTTTCGAGTGTCTTCCGAGGGCCTGGTGCGCTGGTCCGAGCATGCCAGGCTCCTGAATCTCGAGTCCCTGAAGGTCGAGTTCGGTTCCCACGGGCTTAGGCTGGCAGACCCGGCGGAGATACGCCTCTTGCCGGAGAACGGAATAGAGACGACTCCGCTCGTATTGCACGCGGACTCCGGACGCCTGAAGATCGAGGGCCGAATGGCGGAACAAATCGAGATGGCGGTTGATTTCGAGGAAATCCCTTTGGCCCTCCTGGCCCTGGCGGGCAGGCCGCCAATGGACGGGCTCGTTGCCGGCAGCCTTCGCCTTTTTGGTACCGCCCAGAAGCCCATGGTCGAGGCGGAACTGGTGGCGGAAGGTGCAGGGTTTCCGGATCCTGCGTTGAGGCACATACCTCGATTCAGGGTTTCCTCCTCCGCCTCCCTGGGAGGCGGGCGAATGGAGGTGCGCTTGACGCTGGATGACGAGGAATCCCGCCCAATAGAGGCCTTTGTTGCGACGCCTGCAAATCTGAGCCTGTCCCCCCTGTCCATGGATTTTCCCGAACAGGGGGATATTGAGGGCCGGGTCGCTGCGGACTTGGATCTGGGGCCTGTACCGGCCTGGTTTTTAATGGACGGCCTGCGTTTGTCGGGCCGGCTTATGGCTGATGTGTCTATATCCGGTAGCGTGGCCTCCCCTGTGGTGCGGGGCGACGTCCATGTGCGTGACGGGACGTTCGACGTCCTTAAAAGCGGGACCATCTTCAGGGAAGTGGATGTCCATGTCCGCGTGAGCGGAAAAGACTTGATTTTAGAGCAGGCCCGGGCTGTGGACGGGAGCGGGGGCACCATAGATGTGGAGGGGCGTGTGCGGCCGCTGGTCGAGGCGGGGTTCCCGTTCGAGGGTCGTCTCAGAATGGATTCATTCCACGTCGTTAGGTTGGACGATCTCACAGCGGTGGCCGGCGGGGAACTCGAGATATCCGGGACGACCGGTAAGGCGGACCTCTCGGGAATTGTTCGGGTGGCATCCGCCGAGGTGCGAATCCCGGATCGGCTGCCCCCGAAAATTCAGGAACTTGAGGTGGTGGAAGTCAACGGGATGTCCGCCGGAGACTCGATCGGAGAGCAGGAGCCTGGAGAGGCTGAGGCTGGATCTTCAAGCGGGTTCGAGGTCGATTTGAATGTTGACATCGAGATTCCTGGTCGTACATATGTCCGGGGACACGGGCTGGACTCGGAATGGAAGGGGGCGCTTCGCGTCAGTGGGACTGCGACCCGCCCGGAGGTGAGGGGCGAGCTGACCATTGTTCGAGGCCACTACGACTTCTTTGGGGAGAGGTTTTCCCTGGCTTCAGGCAACGTAATTCTTGACGGGTCTCATCCACCCGAACCCCTTATGAATGTTACGGCCGAGCGCCGAAAGGCCGGCATGACCGGAAGGGTCATCCTGTCCGGCAGACCCTCCACGCTTAGCGTCGAGGTCACCTCCGACCCTCCCATGCCCCAGGATGAGGTCATGGCCCGGCTCCTTTTCGGGCGAAGCCTCACTACCATAACCCCCATACAGGCCTTGAAGCTGGCGCGCGCCATGGACTCCCTGGCCGGCGGCAGGACGTTCGGGTTCTTGGACCGGGCCCAGAGGGCGGTCGGCTTGGACCAGGTGGAATTGGTCCAGACGGACGATCAGGAGGGATCCACAGCCCTGAGCCTGGGCAGGTATGTGAGTGAGGGTGCCTATGTGGCGGTGGAAAAAGGCCTGGGGACCGATGAAGGAAGAGTTTCCGTGGAGTACGAGGTCACGCCCAGAATCACTGTGCAGACCGATGTGGGCGCGGATGCAGCAGGAGGGGTGGAGGTGAAGTGGAAGTGGGATTATTGACTTGCAGGAAGGAGTCCGAAC
>JAWLEX010000109.1:0-10301 GCA_041685835.1 Desulfatiglandales bacterium | reverse complement strand
ATCAAGGAGATCAAGAGGTTGCGCGGAGGCGTACTGAAGTACGCCGCACAAGCAACCTCGCAGATTGACGCCGAGATTGGCAAAAAAGACCATTTCTGGATGGAAACTCGTTAGGAATACTTCAGTTGTTGAGCCCGTAAGCCTTATGCCAGAAGAACGGGAACATGTCGGCATCATCGCCGGCGGGGGAACCTTTCCCATGCTGGTGGCTGACGCTGCAAAGCGACGAGGATGCCTCACCGTGGCAGTGGCTCACGAGGGTGAGACCGATCCGGCGCTCGAGGAGCATGTGGACGAGTTGGTATGGGTCCGGCTGGGCCAGTTGGGCCGCCTGATCCGTGCCTTTCGAAGGCGGGGTGTCAGGCGGGTAATGATGGCCGGGACCATCGCCAAGCGCCGCATGTTCAGCCGGCTCCGCCCGGACCTGAAGGGGCTGGCCGTCATGTCTCGAATGGCCGTGTTCCACGACGACGGCATCCTGCGTAATGTGAGCCGCGAAATGGAAAAAGAGGGCATTCTTGTCATTCCGTCCACACATTTCCTTCCCGAACTGATGGCCCCTCCAGGCGTGCTGACCAGGCGGAAGCCCACAAAGGATGAGGTCTCGGATATCCGTTTCGGCTGGCGTATGGCCAAAGAACTCGGGCGGCTTGACATAGGCCAGTGTGTGGTCGTTCGAAGCAAGACCGTAATCGCACTGGAGGCCATGGAGGGGACCGACGAGACTATTCGCAGAGGGGGGCGCATCGCCGGGGAGAAGGCGGTCGTGGTGAAGGTCAGCAAGCCGTCCCAGGACCTCCGTTTCGACGTCCCTTCGGTCGGGCCTGTGACTATAAGTATCATGAAGGAGGTCAAGGCCTCGGTACTCACAGTGGAGGCGGGCAAGACCCTGTTGTTCGAGATGCCGGCAATGATCCGCCTTGCGGACGAGGCCGGTATAGCGGTTGTCTCAATGGACTACGGTGAGAGGATTTAGGGCATAGGCACCCGGATGAATTCAAAACAGGAAAAGCTCAGAGTGGGCGTGGTGGGCGTAGGCCATCTCGGGCAATACCATGTCCAGAAATATGCCGCATTGCATGAAGCCGAACTCGTGGGAGTGCTCGACGTGGACCGGGCCAAGGCTGATGATGTGGCCCAAAGGTGCGGCACGCGGGCTTTTCAGGATTTGGACTCCCTGCTGGGCGAGGTGGACGCCGTCAGTCTGGCCGTCCCAACGGAAAACCATTTCGAAGAGGCCTTGAAAATTCTGGACAGAGACGTGCACCTGCTGGTTGAAAAACCTATCACCTACAGGGTGGATCACGCGGCCACGCTGGTTGAATCGGCGAGGAGGAAGAGCTTGATCCTCCAGGTGGGCCACGTTGAGCGTTTCAGTCCCCCGGTCATCAAAATGACTTCCTTGCTGAAGGCCCCGTTGTTCATCGAGTGCCATCGGATGAACGTGTTCACGGTAAGGGGAACCGACGTGGATGTGGTTCTCGATCTCATGATTCACGACCTGGATATCGTCCTGAACGCTGTGCATTCTCCCGTGCTTGAGCTTCATGCAGTGGGGATGAAGGTGCTGACCGGTACCACGGACATCGCCAACGCGCGCCTTATCTTCGGGAACGGAACTGCAGCCAATCTGACGGCAAGCAGGGTGTCCAACAAAACCCTTCGCAAAATCCGTGTCTTTCAACCGGACGCATACATCTCCGTCAATTGTGCCCGCCGTGATATAAGCATTACCAGAATGAACGGATCTCTTGACATCGCGAATCGGAATCCCGAGGTTGTCACAAGCAAGCTGACCTATCCGGAAAGCGACCCCCTGGCCGACCAGATATCTTCCTTCGTGCGGGCCGTGCTGACCGGGTCCGATCCCGTGGTTTCGGGGGAGGACGGCCGGCTGGCCCTCGAGGTCGCCCTGCAGATCATGGACCAGATTGAACAGGGGTGTAAGCATTTCAAGTACGTTTGATGAAAGGGACCGTACCGGCCTGATTTTAATAGTGGCGGGTGAGGCGTCCGCCGATCTCCATGGTGCCAACCTGGTGCGGGCAGTCCGCTCGATGGACCCGCTCTTGAGGTTTCAGGGTATCGGCGGGCCTCGAATGGCCGAGGCCGGTGTGGACATCCTGGTGCCTTCCTCGGAAATGGCCGTCGTCGGTCTGACGGAGGTGATCCCACGTCTTGCGCGAATTCGATCGGCCGCCCGCCTGATCAAACACATTCTCAAGGCCTATGCGCCGGACCTTCTTGTCCTCCTGGATTATCCGGAATTCAACCTCCACATAGCCAAGACGGCCGGGCGATGCGGCGTTCCCGTATTCTACTACATCAGCCCCCAGGTCTGGGCCTGGAGGAGGGGCCGCATTCGTAAGATATCGCGCAGGGTGGACCGGATGGCGGTCATCCTACCCTTTGAGGAAGCGCTTTACCGGAAGACTGGAATGGAGGTGGCCTACGTGGGGCATCCGCTCCTGGACGCCGTCCCTGAAGGTTCGTGCAGGACCGAGGCCCGACGTCGACTGGGCCTGGACCGGGATACACCGCTCATGGGTATCGTCCCCGGCAGCCGTGATGAGGAGGTGGAGAACCTTCTGCCGGCTATGCTGCGTGCCGCCGAAATCCTCCGCGGTGTCTGGCCCGACCTTCGGTGCGTTGTTCCGGTGGCCTCCACGGTCTCCTCCGGTCTCATCGCGGACATGGTTCGGGAGGAAGGCGTGGAGGTTTCACTGTGGCGGGAAGACATGCACCACGTGCTTCCCGGGTGTGACGTGGCCCTGGTGGCCTCTGGAACGGCGACCCTTGAGACGGCTGTTCACAAGGTGCCCATGGTCATAGCCTACCGGGTTTCTCCACTGTCGTACCGAATCGGAAAGGCAGTCATCCGGGTCCCGTTCATCGGCCTCGTGAATCTCGTGGCGGGAAGAGAGGTGGTCCCCGAACTCATTCAGGGCGACGTATCGCCGGCGGGCCTTGCGCGGGAGGCGGCCCGGCTCTTGACCGCTGGTCCAAGAAGAGAAAAAGTGATAAGGGAACTGGGGAGAGTGAAGAGCCTGCTGGGTCCGGGCGGGGCCTCGAAGCGCACTGCAGCCCGGGTCCTTGGAATGATGAACCGCCCGGTTTGAGTGTCCTGCAGTACGCGTCAAACCGGCGATTTTCTCTCCCGAAGGGAGTCCGCCATGGCCAGAAGCATTCTTGTGGTCGATGACGAAGAGAGCATTATCAGGTCCCTGCAGGGGATTCTGACGGACGAGGGTTTCGAGGTCCAGAACGCCTTTAACGGCAAAGCGGCTCTCGAGAGGATCGAAGAAGAGATTCCCGACCTGGTTCTGTTGGACATCTGGATGCCGGAACTTGACGGGATCAAGACCCTTGTGAAGATCAAGGAGACCTGCCCCGGCCTTCAAGTGGTGATGATGTCGGGTCATGGAACCATAGAGACGGCGGTAAAGGCCACCAAGCTGGGTGCCTATGACTTCATAGAAAAGCCTCTGTCTCTGGAAAAGGTGCTCCTTACCATCAACAATGCTCTGGAACACAATCGGCTGGAAGAGGAAATCAACCTGCTGAGGGAGAGGGAAAAGGGGAGGAACCGGATTACCGGGGACAGCGAGGCGATTCGAGATCTCAAGGAGCAGATACGAATCGTGGCCCCTACAAACGCCTGGGTGCTTATTTCCGGAGAGAACGGGACCGGCAAGGAACTTGTGGCGCACACCATTCACCGCCTCAGCAAGCGCAGTCACAAGCCCATGGTGGAGGTTAACTGTGCCGCCATTCCGGAGGAACTTATCGAGAGTGAGCTGTTCGGGCATGAAAAGGGGGCTTTCACCGGGGCGGGGGCCATGAAGAGAGGAAAATTCGACCTGGCCCACGAGGCGACCCTGTTTTTGGACGAAATCGGCGACATGAGTCTAAAGGCCCAGTCCAAGACACTGAGGATTTTGCAGGAACGGAAGTTCGAGCGCGTGGGTGGTTCCAGGACCATCCATGTAGACGTACGCGTGATTGCCGCCACGAACAAGGACCTCGAGGCGGAGATCGAAAGGGCCTCTTTCCGGGAGGACCTGTACTTCCGCCTGAACGTGATTCCTATACGGGTTCCGCCCTTGCGCGAACGAGCTGAGGACATTCCGGAACTGATCGAGGAGTTTACCGGAGAGTTCTCTTTCGACACCAACCAGCCCTCGAAACGGTTTTCCGAGGATGCGATTCACCTGTTAATGCGGTATCACTGGCCGGGTAATGTTCGTGAACTGAAGAACCTGGTGGAGCGGCTGGTGATCATGACGGCGTCTGATGAGATACGGGCCGTGGATATTCCACCGCCTTTCAACAGGGCGGAGGGCGAACCCGGTGATATGGGCGTTTCCCCGGTGGATTTTGATACCTACCGGGAGGCCAGGGCCCAGTTCGAGAAGGCCTTTATCGCCCGCAAGCTCAGGGAGTATAACGGCAATGTGTCCCAGACCGCCGAGGCGATCGGGCTGGAGCGAAGCAACCTCCACAAGAAGATAAAGGCCTACGGTCTGGAAACGGGTCGCTGACCCTCTTCGCCTGTGAGCTCGTGGATTCGTTTCCACACATCGCTTCGACCCTCGCGCGTAAGAGCGGAAAAGAGGACCGGCTTGCCGGTGGAAAGCCCCGCCAGTTCCCGGCCCAGCTTTCCGGCCCGGGCCGCCCTCTTGGGGCGGGAGAGCTTGTCCGCTTTGGTCAGGACGATGAGGGCCGGAATCCCGTAAGCGTCGAGCCAGCCAAGGAGATCCAGGTCCCCTTCGGACGGCTCCCTTCGAATATCCAGAATAACCACCACGGCGCGAAGGGATTCCCTGTCGCGCAGATAGGTTTCAACCATGGGTTTCCATGCCTGCCGGACCTGGGGCGGCACCCGCGCGAAGCCGTATCCCGGAAGGTCCACCAGGTTGAGGCGGTCGTTGAGGGAAAAGAAGTTGATAGCCTGGGTGCGACCGGGCGTAGCCCCGGTTCGAGCCAGGTTCCGGCGCTGGACGAGTACGTTGATCAGGGAGGACTTGCCCACATTGGACCGCCCGGCGAATGCCACTTCGGGACGGTCGGCAGGGGGGTACTGGTTCGAGCGAAAGGCGCTCTTGATGAAGGTTACGTTCATGGCTCAGCGTTCCTTCAAAAACGCCTCGATACGGTCCAGACCCTCGTGAATGTTGTCCAGGGAATTTGCGTAACTGAACCGGATGTATCCCTCCGCATTGGTTCCGAAATCGATCCCCGGACCTACTCCCACCCCCGCTTTTTCCAGTATTTCAAAGGCCAGGTCGTACGAGTTGTCGGACAGGTGCTTGGCGTTTACCAGGATGTAGAATGCCCCCGCCGGCTCGACGGGCAGGCCGAACCCCATCTCCCGCAACCGTCGCACCATGACGCGGCGTCGCTCGTCGTATACCGCGCGCATACGTTCCACGTCCGGGCCGGCTTCTACCAGGGCCGATACTCCGGCCCACTGGCTGACGCTTCCGGCTGAGATGAAAAGGTTCTGTTGAATCTTCTGCAGAGGCCGGACAAAGCGTGAAGGTGCGATGATGTAGCCTAGACGCCAGCCGGTCATGGCATAGGCCTTGGAGAAGCCGTTGAGCACAAAGGCCTCGTCCGTGTACTCGAGGATGGTATGCTCCTTTTCCCCGTAAACCAGCCCGTGATAGATCTCGTCGGAGACAACAGGGAGGCCCAGGCCGGCGATGACTTCCATTCGAGCGGGGGACAGGAGATTTCCCGTCGGGTTTGCAGGGGAATTGATGAGGACGGCCCTGGTACGAGAGCTGATTCGCTTTCTAATGTCCTCGGGGCGATACTGGAACCCGTCTTCTTCGTAAACGTTCACGAAGGCGGGCCCGGCACCCAGGAAGCGGGCGAAATTGGGATAGCAGGGATAGTGCGGATTTGAAATGATGATCTCGTCGCCCGGGTTGAGTAGCGCCGAGAAGGCCATGAACAGGGCGGGGGAAGTGCCTGACGTAACGATCACCCGCCCTGGATCGATATCCACATCGTAGGCGTTCAGGTAATGCCGGCGTACGGCCTCGCGAAGTTCAATGATGCCGAGGCTGTGGGTATAGTGCGTATGCCCTTCCCGGAGGGCCCGTTCTGCGGCAAGGCGGATACACTCAGGCGTGGGAAAGTCCGGTTCCCCGATCTCCAGGTGAATGATACGCCGGCCTGACCTTTCAAGCTCATGGGCCCGTTCAAGCACCTCCATGACCATGAACGGCGTGATGAGGTCGGCGCGATCCGCGATTTGCGACATGGCGTTGTCCTCCGGAAAACCGTTTGCAGGCGGGTCCTAGATTACCTTGTTCAGGGGATACTCTATGATCCCTTCGGCCCCGGCCTTCATGAGCACCGGAATGAGGTCCCGCACCTTGCGGGATTCCACCACCGTCTCCACGCTCAGCCAGGGCTGCTCGTGAAGGTGCGCCACTGTTGGGGCGTGGAGGCTGGGAAGGAGCTTCACCACGTCGTTGAGCAGCTCTTGGGGGACATTCATCTTGAGCCCCACCATGTTCTCGGCGCGCAGCGCTCCCCGCAGGAGCAGGATGATCTGGGCGATCTTGTCGCGCTTCCAGGGGTCCTCGTAAGATGTGTGGTTGGCTATGAGCTGGGTGTTGCTCTTCATGAACTCGTGGATGATCTTGAGCCCGTGAGCACGAATGGTGCTACCCGTCTCGGTAACCTCCACCACGGCGTCCGCGAGTCCGGAGACCACCTTGGCCTCGGTGGCGCCCCAGGAGAACTCCACCTGCACGTTGATACCCCTCTCCTGGAAGTACCGTTTCGTATAGTTCACGAGTTCTGTCGAGATCTTACGCCCCTCCAGGTCCTCCAGGCGGTTAACGGCGGAGTCCTTGGGTACGGCAAGGACCCAGCGGGCCGGGTTCTGGCTGACCTTGGAATAGATAAGGTCGTCCACGACCTTTACATTGGACTCGTTTTCCTCGATCCAGTCCTTGCCGGTAAGTCCCGCGTCTATGGCCCCGCTCTCCACATAGCGGGACATCTCCTGAGCCCTGCAGATGCTGCACTCTATGGACTCATCGTTGATGTCGGGGAAATAGCTGCGGTCGTTGACATTGATCCGCCAACCGGATTTTTCGAACAGGTGAATGGTGGCCTTCTGAAGGCTTCCCTTGGGGATTCCGAATTTCAGTTTATTCATTTCCCGTATACCTTCTTTGGATCGAATATGGGCTCTCCTACAACGGTCACTTTCCCTTCCCGGGAGACGTTCCTGAAAAAGCAGCTTTCATGCCCTGTGTGACAGGCTGCACCGCCCACCTGCTCAACCTGAAAAAGAACCGTGTCGCTGTCACAGTCCACAAAGATCTCACGCACCTTCTGGACGTTTCCCGAGGTCCCGCCCTTGTGCCACAGTTCGCTTCGCGAGCGGCTCCAGTAGTGGGCCTCACCGGTCTGAAGGGTTTTCTGCCAGGATTGTTCGTTGATGTAGGCGAGCATGAGCACGCGGCCGCTTTCGTGGTCCTGAACAATGGCGGGGAGCAGCCCGTTTCCCTTGCCGAAGTCGAGTTCAATCATTTCGTTCCCTCCAAAAAATGAACCAAAATCTCTAGCACATCTCACAATAGAATAAAATAGATTCAGACCATGTTCCGCTTGCCTTTTTCGTTTTTCACCGGGGATACGAGCCGCGGGTCACTTTTTCCACTGTTTTCACCTACACTTACACTGACACTGACACACTATCTCCACTCAGTTGGCCGCAGGCGGCGCAGATATCCTGCCCCTTGCTTTTGCGGACGATCGCCGTGAAGTTCCGCTGGATCAGCAGCTCCTGGAACGCCGAAATCCGGTAGAGGGGCGACGGTGAGATATCCAGGGCGGGGTGGGGATTCAAGGGGATCAGGTTTATTTTGGCTCTTAGGCCCCGAAGAAGGCGGGCCAGGTTGAGCGCATCCTGATCCCGGTCGTTGACGTCCCTGATCATGATATACTCAAAGGTGATCATTCTGCGGTTGGGAAGGGGAAACGCCCGGCAGGTCTCGAGGAGTTCGTCGAGTGAATACCTTCGGTTGATCGGCATGAGGGAAGTGCGGGTCTCTTCATCCGCCGCATTCAGGCTCACGGCCAGGTTTACGCTCGCATCACGGCCCAGCCTTTTTATCATGGGAACCAGCCCGCAGGTGGACAAGGTCACCTTGCGGTGGGAAAAGTTAAACCCGTCGCCGGCGGTCAGGTTATGGATTGCGCGGAGGACGGCCTCGTAGTTGGCCAGGGGCTCTCCCATTCCCATGAAGACGATGTTGGTAAGCCGCTCCGGTTCGGGCATGGCTCGACGTACCTGAATCACCTGATCCAGGATCTCTCCGGCGGTAAGATCCCGCTTGAAACCTCCGCGACCTGTGACGCAGAACCGGCATCCCATGGCACACCCGGCCTGTGAGGAGATGCACAAGGTGAAGTGCTCCCTTTCGGGGATGAGCACGGACTCGATGCTGTGGCCTTCCGTGAGGCGGAAGAGGACTTTTTCAGTCCCGTCTTCGGAGACCCTGGTCTCACACCGCTCGAGTCGACCCGCCAAGGAATGGCGGGCGAGTTCGCGGCGAAGGTCCTTCGGCAGGCTTGTCATCTCGTCGAAAGACAAAGCAAGCTTTTTGAAAAGCCACTGGCGTATCTGGCGACCGCGGTACGCAGGCATGCCGAGGCTTTCGCACCACTGCTCCGTCTCTGAGCCGGTCAGGCCCTTGAGGTCGGGGCCGCCCTCACATTCGGCGGATTGATCGACCCGGGAAGGCCGGACATGGCCTGTATTGTCAGTACGTGAGGCCTCGATTTTCACATGTGCTCCTCTGCTTCCGAGCCGGAGCTCGGCAGGCCGGCGCCCCTGCTCAGCGCGGAGGGATTATCGCACATGGTCCTGAGCTTTGCCAGTTCCCAGACGTAATCGTAGAGGTGGAGCCCTTTGCTCGCCGCAATGATCTCCCCGTCTTCAATGCCTATCTCTCCAGCCATGTACTCTTTCAGAAGTTGAATGGCCCCGAGGTTGGCCGGGAAGCCGTTCCAGAGGTCCCAGGACCTGAAATACACAATGAAATGAAGGGCACCGTCCCGCACCCTGGTATCGATTCCGCGAAGGCACGGGGGGTCGTTGAGAAACACGGCTTCAGGGTTTCCGACTGTCATGTAGGCCTGGTTGGTCCCGAAACCGTCTTCCCTGTACATGCGAACAACCTCTGTGATCTGGTGTTCCAGATACCAACCGTAAGTGTAATCTTCCCCGGGCTGCTTCATGGAGGTCATGAGATATGGAAGGTACTCCTCCAGATACCCTTCGGCCACAGGATTCGGAATGCCCAGGGACGGCGGGATGTCCGGGAGAAGGGGCCGGACACCGGGATGGCGGATGTGGACTGTGATGTAATCGAATTCGAGCCGCTTCTGACCTTTGTAGCTGCCCCGGTCAATGATATACTCGCATCCCGTCTCCAGGAGCCTGTATACGCACTGGAACCAGGCGTCAGGGAGGTCCCGCGCCTCGATGGACTCAAGCTTCATGAATCCTCCTTAATCAGCCGCATGTCCGGGCATAATCTAATGCGGGCCGCCGCCCGCAACCCAAAGCGAATGAGCACTGGCGCGAAGAATGAGCGTCCTGTTTGTTTCTTCGGGATCGAAATCGCTATCGGGATCGAAATCGATTTCCTCTAATCCATAGACCCCGGTGTCTTCCTTAGACCCCAGAGTCTTCCTTCACACAGCGGTAGACATCAAGCTTTTCGTGTCAAGTATCATTTTGTTCTCTTTCGATTGCGATCCCGATTTCGATCCCGATCCCGATTTGGATTATGACAACATCGATACTTCTTGTTTTTTCTGACAGCTTTTCAGGAGTAAGGCACCAAGAGCGCTGCAGCAGGCCCCGGCCTCCTCCGCCGCCGGCCTCGGTAAATGCCTCAGGACCGCTGCCGGATCCGGGTCTCATTTAGGCATGCCGCGGCCGGGCTGTCAACAGGTGATCCCCGTGGTCAGGGGCTGATTCGATCTCGTATCCGTGTTAATGTTGTTTTATTTCACCACGAAGAACACGGCCCTGGGGCCGGCCAAGCCATGAGGTGCGGATGCGAATCCCCCTGGATCACTCGAAACAGTTCATATACAATACCAGGGCTGATCCATTTTATCTCGATCCAAAGGACATTATTTTGTGGAAGCGATTGGCAAAGGCCGGGTTTCTTTTTCGTAGAAGACTTATCGTTTCTTTCTGACCCCAAGTGCGTGAGATACATGCGATTACGTTTTTCCAGTCTTTTTGCTCCTTCGTG
>JAWLEX010000108.1:0-10312 GCA_041685835.1 Desulfatiglandales bacterium | reverse complement strand
GCCTTAGGCTGAGTTCGCGCAAGACCCTGGGTATGCCTCCGGCCCGGTGCAGGTCCTCGAGATGATGGGGGCCGGCAGGGGCGATCCGGCAGAGGTTGGGTGTAAGCCGGCTGATCTCGTTGAAAAGGTCGAGCGGAAGGGGCACGGAAGCCTCCGCTGCAATGGCCGGGAGGTGCAGTACCGTGTTGGTGGAGCTTCCCAGGGCCATCTCCACGCAGATGGTATTGCGAAATGCCTCCTTTGTGGCGATGGTTTTCGGGCGAATGTCTTCGTCAACCAGGGACATGACCCGCATGCCCGCCTCCTTGGCGAGCCGCCGCCTGGCGGCCCAAACGGCCGGGATGGTGCCGTTGCCGGGAAGGGCCAGGCCAAGGGCCTCGGCCAGGCAGTTCATGGAGTTCGCCGTGAACATGCCTGAACAGGAACCTACGCCCGGACAGGCGCAGTCTTCGAGTTCCCCGAATTCTTCTTGTTCCATGGTCCCACGATGCATGGCCCCGACCGCCTCAAAGACCGTTACCAGGTCCACGGCCTTTTCCCCCTTTCGGCCTGCGAGCATGGGGCCTCCGCTCAGGTAAATCGCCGGGATGTCAAGGCGCAGCATGGCCATGAGCATGCCCGGGACGATCTTGTCGCAGTTCCCCACCAGCACCAGTCCGTCAAAGGGGTAGGCCCGGGCCATGAGTTCCACGCTGTCCGCTATGAGTTCGCGGGAGGGGAGGGAATAACGCATGCCCTCGTGTCCCATGGCGATTCCGTCGCATACGCCTATGGTTGAAAAGGCAAGAGGGGTACCGCCCGCCAGGCGGACGCCGGCCTTGACCGCATCCACAATTTCGTTGAGGTGCAGGTGACCGGGGATCAGTTCATTGAATGATCCGGCAATGCCGATGATGGGGCGGTCGATCTCGGCCCGGGTGAGACCCATGGCCTTGAAGAGGGACCTATGGGGTGCCCGTTCTGTTCCTGTCTTCATTGAGTCTGAGCGCATAATCTATTTCCTTTTTTCTCTCACAAAGGTCGCGAAGAGAGAATGATCAGAAATCCATTCCTCCGCGGGCAATGGGGTATCTCCTTCCATAACCGAAGGCCTTGGTGGTCACCTTGAGGCCGGGAGGGGCCTGGCGGCGCTTGTACTCGTTCAGGTTCAGCCGCCGGAACACATCGGCGACAACGGCCGGATCAAAGCCCTTGGAGGCCGTTTCTTCCTGGGAGAGGCCTTTTTCCACCGCCAGTTCCAATATTTGATCCAGCACCTCATAGGGCGGCAGGACATCCTGGTCGGTCTGGCCGGGCCGGAGCTCGGCCGATGGAGGCCTTTGTATGACACGTTCGGGAATGATCTCCTGCCGGCGATTGATTAAGTCAGCGATCCGGTAGCAAAGGGTCTTGGGGACGTCCGAGATCACCGAAAGGCCGCCGCTCATGTCTCCGTAAAGGGTGCAGTATCCCATGGCCAGCTCGGACTTGTTGCCTGTG
Source organism: Desulfatiglandales bacterium (assembly GCA_041685835.1). Lineage (GTDB taxonomy): Bacteria > Desulfobacterota > DSM-4660 > Desulfatiglandales > HGW-15 > JAIPEI01. The sequence goes on along the minus strand of JAWLEX010000108.1, from coordinate 8,833 downwards.
GAAAGCAGGAGGGCGTGCAGTTTGTTGGACATGGCCATGAGAAGGGTTCCCCTGATCCGCGCCTGGATGTTTTCCTCGGTCTCGTCTTCCTGCAACCCCTGAAACACAGGTGCGAGGGATTTTTTAAAGGTCTCGAAGAGCCCCTGAATCGGGATTTCCTCGAAACGGACGCCGAGGTTCCCGGCCAGCAGGCGGGCGTCCTCGCGGCTCATGGACGAGGTGTACTCGGAGGGCAGGGACACACCTGTCACGTTTTCCGCTCCCACGGCCCGGGTCGCGATCGCGGCCACCAGGGAACTGTCCAGCCCGCCGCTCAGCCCGACCAGTAGGCGCTTGAAACCGCACTTCAGGGTGTAGTCCTTCGTGCCCATGACCAGCCCCTTGAGAATGGATTCCTCCTTTTCAAGCCAGGGGCTGGAAACTTCAGCCCCTTCCTGCTCCGTATCCCAGACCAGGAGGGCTTCCTCGAACTCCGGGGCTGAATGAACCAGGCGGCCCGTACGGTCCACGACCATGCTGGACCCGTCAAAGATAAGGTCGTCGTTTCCGCCCGCCTGGTTGCAATAGACAATCGGGACCCTGTGTGTAGTCGAAAGGCGTTTCAGGATATCCATCCTCAGGGCGGGCTTGCCCGTGGTGTAGGGGGAGGCCGAGATGTTAATGAGGATGTCCATCCCCTGTTGGAGAAGGTCTTCCACCGGGTGGACGTCATATCGCGGTACCCCCGCAATGTCCCCCACGTTCCAGATGTCCTCGCACACGGTAACGCCGAAGGTGAGGCCCTGGAGCTGGAATCGCAGGCTTTTTTCGGCGGGCTCGAAGTAGCGTGTCTCGTCGAAGACGTCATAGGAGGGCAGGAGACGCTTTCCCCCGCGCACCAGTATGCGGCCCGAACCCAGAAGGGCCGCCCCGTTGATCAGCCGGCCGCCCTCTCCCCTGAGGGAGGGTGCAACGAACCCGCATACTACGTGGATTCCCCGAACCTCGAGAGCAAAGCGCTCCAGGGCCAGAAGGCTTTCTCGGACAAAAGCGGGCCGCTCCAGGAGGTCCCTGGGGGGATACCCCATAATGCTGAGTTCGGGGAACAAGACCAGGGAGCAGCCCAGGGATTGGGCCTTTTCAACACTGCGGCGCATCAACGCCATGTTGTGCTCGAAAAGCCCGATGATCGGATTGGTTTGGCTGACGGCGATCTTCATGGGGACCTCACAGCCCCCGCAGGCAAGGCGATCCGGGTCTTACCGGTCCTCCCCCGGCGGTTCGGGAATCACAGGGCCTTGCGGGCGGCCTTTTCAACAGCCCCGAGAATGGTGGGAAGCTGCTCGTCCATGTGGATCTGGATGGGAAAGGTCAGTGCACGGGAGAGTAGTTCAGCCGTCCGCGGGAGGTCACCGGGCTTGAACGCGCATCGGGGTTCCCCGCCTGCTGTCCTGAAGGGCCATCCGCTGGAAAGGGGGGTCTTGCGTTCAAGCAGGTGTTCCCATTTATCGTAATAATGCCACAGGTTGTCGTACCAGTAAACGGCCCCGGCCCCCTCCTCGCCCAGGACGCGGTTGAACTCACGGGCCTGTTCCGCGCTGGGAAGGAAAAAGATCAGGAACGTGGCGCTGTCGCCCTCAGGGTCGGGAAGGGTCCGGAAGGTGATCCCTTCATGTTTATTCAGGGCGTCTTTGATCGCACGCTTGTTTTCCCGCTGCCGTTTGAGGATAATCGGGTCCAGCTTTCGCAGCTGGGCCAGTCCCAGAGCACCCTGGAGCTCCATCATCCGGTAGTTGAAGCCGATGAAGCGTCTTTTTTCAAGGCCCCTGCCCAAGGCGGGGTCGTGGTCGTGTCCATGGTCGTGGTATTCGGAGGCTCTCGTGTAGAGCTCCCGGTCGTTGGTGATCACCATGCCGCCTTCGCCCGTGGTGATGGTCTTGACCGAGTCAAAGGAGAAGGTCCCCAGTGTACCGAATGAACCAAGGGATTTTCCCTGGATCCTTGCCCCGCAGGACTGGGCCGTGTCCTCGATCACCGGAATGCCGTGGCGATCCGCCGATGACACTATCTCTCGAATGCGCGCCTGGCCACCGCACATGTGTACCGGTATCACGGCCCGGGTACGGGGAGTCAGCCGTGCCTCCATGTCGGCCGGGTCCAGGCACAGGGTGTCATCGATTTCAGCGAAAACGGGGACTGCCCCCGCATCCAGGATCGCTTCCCAGGTGGCTACGAATGTGAAACCCTGGGTGATCACTTCATCGCCGGGACCGACCCCCAGTGCGGACAGCGCAACCCTCAGCGCGGCGGTTCCCGAGGACACGGCCAGGGCGTGCCCGGCGCCGCAGTATTGCGCGAACTCCCGCTCGAACTCCTCGACCTTGTATATGCCCTGCCTCTGTGCATCGAACTCGTACCTGAAGAGGACCTTTCTGGACAAGACCTCCAGGATTTCTTTCCGCTCCTCGTCACCTATTATTTCGTGTCCGGGCATGCTTGACTCCTTTCGAGATGTCCAGTGAAAAGTAACGCAGAATATGTGTGGGAATCAAGTGGGAAAAGGTTTGTCGGGAAAAACAAAACCCAGGCGGATGCACCGGACACTCATTCTTCGCGCCAGTGAACCTTGCCTGTCGGCCGAGGGGTTTTTGGGCCGGGGTTATGGGAAAAATGCGTCACGCAAATTGCGGCTGTCAAAACCATGACCATTGCTGAGCAATAAGCCCCGGTTCGGGGAGTGCTGAAAAGGGAATCCTGCTGTATGGGTAGGTTCGAATCCAAGGCATGAAATGTGCAACGAGGTTTTGTATAGTTCCCGCCGGGCAGACAGCCCGATGCCAGAACAGCGCTTCACCCAGGGAAACCGCAAAGCCATGTTCAAAAGCTCAGATGTGCCCGCGCCGGCGAATTACTTTCTGAAACCCGGCTACATTTATCTGCCTGTCAGGCCTACCGTAGTCTCCACCGTGCTTGGCTCCTGCGTGGCGGTAGTGCTGTGGGACGGAAAGCGCGGGGCCGGGGGCATAAACCACTTTCAGTTTCCCACCTGCGATGAGCCGGAGAGGCCGACCGCTAAATACGGAGATGCTTCTACAGCCATGCTGATTCGTATGATGATCAAGGACGGATCGAAAACAAAACATCTCGAAGCCCAGATATTCGGCGGGGCCTGCAATCGCAAGGTATCTTCGTGGGACGTGGGTCGGGATAATGTTCGAACGGCCCGCAGGGTGCTGGCAAAGCACGGTATCCGGGTGATTTCGGAAGATGTGGGCGGAGAGCGCGGCCGGAAGGTTATCTTCGATGCGGTCAACAATGAGATGGCCGTTCTGAGAGTTGAACAACTTCGAAAAGGGGACTGGCATCCCTACGAGGACGACCGCTGACACGATTTGCATTCATACCCCTTTATATACGATATATCGGGCTTTTTCTTTCTTTTTTTGCTTTCCCGAAGGGTTTTTTGTAGTAATATTCAGGGCTTTTCCATATTTTTTTATCTTTGACTTCCTTCGTGATCTTCCTGGTTTTCGTGGCGAAGCATCAGGTCTTCTCGATCAAACAGGCCGCCTAGCCCGTCGGCGGAAAGGCCCAAATGGAGTCACGTCAAAAAGATGACGTGGTGTTTTCGCCGGCTGCCTGGGCATGGGCCTGCGCCCGGAGGACCGGCACGTGAATAAAGGGTACATGAAGGTGTTTTATACCGTCCGCCGGAGCCGGGGAGTGCATTCCTCTGTGTGGTACAACTCTTGCTTTATTTCCGGTGTTGAACGGTCGCGTCCAAGATGAAGGAGCTCGTAAATCGGCATTGAGGGCGACGCATGTACAATGCAGTTATGGGAAGCCTGGACGGGGATCTCGAAAACCTTGCATTCGGAGTGAGTCGCGTAAGGCTGATTTGCCGCCGGCTTGGCCGCAGGCCCGGCGGCGGGCTGATGCAGGCAGCGTGGAACGAACCAAAGGAGGATGGACGGATGGCCATCGACACATCAATCAAGGTCCTGGTCGTGGATGACTTCGCCACCATGAGGCGGATCGTCAAGGGTGTCCTGAAACAACTCGGTTTCAACAATATTGTGGAGGCCGAGGACGGGAGCGCCGCCATGGATATCCTGAAAAAAGAGAAGGTGGGGCTGATCGTTTCCGACTGGAACATGCCGAAAATGACGGGCCTGGATCTCCTCAAGGCGGTAAAGGCGGACGACAACCTCAAGGAAACCCCGTTCGTAATGGTGACGGCCGAAGGGCAGAAGGAGAATGTTATTGAGGCGGTAAAGGCCGGCGTCAACAACTACATTGTCAAGCCCTTCACTCCGGAGACCTTCGGCGAGAAACTCGAAAAGGTCTTCGGTTGATTCTTGGCCCGGCTGTTCTCGGGAGAGTTTAAGACGAAAAGACCCGTTGCCCGGTCTGAAGCCGCCAAGCCTCTGGGGGTAATGAAGACATGTCGGATCGTATAGAAGAAGCAGGAAAACACCTGGAAGGCATTGCTCTGGACGTGGTGACACTGGAAGCCGGTGACATCCCGGCCCTGGGAAAGATTATGAACGGGCTTGAAGGGCTCCAAGAAAAGGCGAGAGGCCTTGAAGACTCCCGGTTTTCTGAGCTGGCTCAGGCCGCCTGTGGTTACCTCGAGAGACTGATTCTGGCTGAGATCACGGACCTGGAGCCACTGGAGGAGTGCATCTCGGCACTGCAGGAGTTTCAAAGGGATCTCATAAACGGTGAAGACCCTCAAGAGGACCTCGAAGGATTGTTTCAAAGGCTGGGCAGCCCCGGGGCCGCCGGCCGGGAAGAGCAGGCCGAACAACCCTGTGAGGTGGACGCTGAAGCCGGAGGGATCGAGGACGAGGAACAGCCCGTAAAGGCCGACCCTGTCGTTAACGCGGGCCATCTTCCGGAAGAGGATCGACAGATCCTTCAGGATTTCGTGGCTGAGTCCAGAGAAAACCTCGACACCATTGAGGTCAACCTGATCAACCTGGAACAGGACCCTGAAGATCTGGAGACTCTCAATTCCATTTTTCGACCCTTTCACACCATCAAGGGTGTGAGCGGTTTTCTCAACCTTCAAGATATAAACAAGATGTCCCACAGCGCTGAGAACCTCCTGGACAAGGCCAGAAACGGCGAGCTTAAGGTGGGCGAAGGCATCATCGACGTGGTGCTCGAGTCTGTGGACACCCTTAAGAGGATGATCGACGGGGTTCAGGAGGGCCTGGACAATAACGGGCCACTCACTTCAATGGTGGATATCGGCCCTCTGGTCGAGAAAATCGATCAGGTGAACCGTGAATATGAAAAGTGGGGGGACGGCCGGGTCGGTGAAATTCTTCTCCGAAAGGGCGCCATTTCCCGGGAAGATCTCGAGAACGGACTGGAGAGGCAGAAGAGTAGACCAGGCCGAAAAATCGGCGAGATCCTGTTAGAGGAGAAAAAGACTGAATCCAGGGAAGTCATATCGGCGCTCAGGGATCAGAAGCGCTACGGCAGGGGCCATGTGGACTTGCAGGTAAAGGTGGACACAAACAAGCTGGACAACATGGTGGACCTGACCGGCGAGCTGGTCATCGCTCAGTCCATGCTCAGGCAGAACCCTTACATCGTTGCCGGCAACGACCAGAAGCTCTACCACAACCTGGGGCAACTGAGCCAGATCACTTCCGGACTCCAGCGCATCGCCATGTCAATGCGCATGGTGCCTGTCAAGAGCACCTTTCAGAAAATGGTGCGCCTGGTCCGCGACCTTGCCAAGAACTCCGGTAAGGATGTGGGGCTGGAGATGTCCGGAGAGGACACTGAGATCGACCGGAACGTGGTGGACGAACTGTACGAGCCCATGGTCCACATGATTCGAAACGCCGTGGACCACGGACTGGAATCTCCCGGGGACCGCGAAGCTTCGGGCAAGGACCGCCGCGGTATGGTTCGCCTGGCTGCGTTTCACCGCGGGGGCAATATTGTGATTGAGATCGAGGATGACGGCCTTGGGCTGAACCGCGACGCCATCCTCAAAAAGGCGATTTCCCGGGAATTGATTCCTGAGGACCACAAGCTCGCGGAAACCGAGATCAACAACCTGATTTTTCACCCCGGCTTTTCCACTGCCAAGGAGGTCACGGACATCTCGGGAAGGGGAGTGGGCATGGACGTGGTGAAAAAGTCGATCGAAAAGCTGCGAGGGCGCGTGGAGATAAACACCAGGCCCGGACAGGGATCCACCTTTGTAATCAGCCTGCCTCTTACACTTGCGATCATCGAGGGGATGCTGGTGCGTGTAGGCACGGAGCGCTATATAATTCCAGCGCTGGCCATCCTGGAATCATTCCGTCCATCCAGGGCCCAGTACTCCACCGTGGAGGGCAAAGGGGAGCTGATCCGGACCCGCGGCAGCCTGGTTCCCCTTGTTCGGCTGCACCGGATTTTCGGGGTCCAGTGTGATTTTGATACCCCCTGGGAGGGCCTTGTAGTGGCCGTGGAGCACGAAGACAAGAAGATGTGCCTCCTGCTGGACGAACTGCTGGGAAAAGAGGAAGTGGTGATCAAGAGTCTGGGCGGCGGGCTCAGGAACCTGAAGGGCATCGCCGGTGGGGCCATCCTGGGGGACGGCCGGGTAGGCCTGATTCTCGACATGTCCGGCATTTATGAAGTGGCCCAGGCAAATGGGATATGAAATGGGATTGACGCTGTGAATATCATCGTGGGTGTAGCCGACATGAAGGTCAGTAACGATCCGGCAACAGTGCTCGTTACATACTCGCTCGGATCATGCATCGGAGTCACCGTGTATGATCCGGTTGTTCGTGTGGCGGGCATTCTTCACTTCATGCTTCCGGACTCCTCGCTTGATCCGGCAAAGGCCGTGACAAAGCCGTACATGTTCGCCGATACGGGCATTGCACCGCTTTTCAGGGCTGCATACGAGCTGGGCGCCAAGAAGCAGCGGATGCGAGTCATTGTCGCCGGAGGCGCCCAGATCCTGGACCAGCAGGGGTTCTTCAATATAGGCAAGAGGAACTACATGGCCCTCAGGAAGATTTTCTGGAAGAACAGGGTAATGGTGAGTCACGAAGAGGTGGGCGGGAATGTAAACCGGACCGTCAAGCTTGCCGTTAAGGACGGGACCTGCCGGGTGAAGGTGTCCGGCGCAGGGGAGTTCCAGATATGAACAAGGACATCGGGACCATCGTAGCCGGCATAGACGCCCTGAGACCCATACCACAGGTCGCCAACAAGGTCATGTCCATTGTGAAGGATCCCCAGAGCTCCATGGGCATGCTGTCGGAAATCATTCAGTACGACCAGGTGTTGACAGCGAACCTTCTCAAGGCTGCAAACTCGGCTTACTTCGGTCTCAGCAAAAGGGTCGATTCCCTGCACCAGGCCATTGTCTATCTGGGTATGGACAAGGTGGCCGATCTCGTGCTCATGGGTGCCGGCAGCGCAAACTACTCCCAGCCGCAGGAAGGGTATGGACTGAAGAGCGGCGACTTGTGGCGGTATTCCGTGTCCTCGGCCCTCATCGCCCGTGACCTGGCTGAGAAGAAGCAGATGGAGGATCCTCATGTGGTATTCACCGCGGCCCTTCTCAAGGACATCGGCAAGGTGGTCCTGAGCCAGTACGTGGCCGAGTCGATTGAAAAGATCAACTTTCTCGTGTCAGAGCACGGCTTCAGCTTCCGAGAGGCGGAAAAAACGATTCTGGGGATAGATCACGCCGAACTGGGGGCCATGATAGCCGGGAAGTGGAGGTTCAGCGAAAAGATGATCGACATTATTGGTAATCATCACCTGCCCATTGATGCCCTCTACAGGGAGGAAGCGGCGGTGGTGTATGTGGCCGATACCCTTTGCATGACCATGGGGATCGGGGTGGGATCGGACGGGCTGGCTTACCGTTTCCACAAGCAGGTAATGGGGGACCTGGGATTTACGGACCGTGAGTACCAGGAGGTCATAGCGGGGTTCGGCGATAAGATTTCCCAGGTGGAAGAGCTCATCCAGGCAAATTGATAAGAGATAGAGGTTGAAGATATGGCCTACAACATCCTGATCGTTGACGACTCGATTCCCATGAGGGCCGTCCTCAAGAAGACCATACAGGCTTCCGGTTTCAATGTAGGAGAAATCTTCGAGGCCTCGGACGGCGGAGAGGCCCTGGAAGTCATGAGGCGGGAGTGGATGGACGTGGTCGTTTCGGACTACAACATGCCGGAAATGAACGGCCTGGAGATGCTCGCGGAGATGAAAAAGGACGAGGTGCTGCAGTCCGTGCCCGTGGTCATGGTTACAACCGAAGGGAGCCGTGAGCGGATAGACTTGTTCATGAGAATGGGCGTCACCGACTATGTAAAAAAGCCGTTTACGCCTGAGGAGGTGCGATCCAAGCTGGATCGCATTCTGGGAGAGGATGAAGATGGACAGGGACCTGTTGATGATGACGATGAAGGCCTCGATTTCTGAGGTCCTGGAAAAGATGTTTTTTCTGCCCTTGGACGTCTCCGATGCCGTCGACTGGTCCGAACTATGGGAAGACCCCACAGCCTTAGACCCTATTGCCGTCAGGCTGGCTTTCAGCGGGCCCTTTTCCGGCCATTTTCTGTTCCTTGTTCCCCGCGGCCTGGGCACGGGGTTGACTGCGGACTTTATGGGAATCGAGAAAAAAGCAGTTCCGCCGGAGCACGTCGAACAGACAGCCAAGGAGATCCTGAACATGGTCGCAGGCACTACATTCAGCGACCTGGTCGGGCAGGCGATTTTTCAGCTCGGGATCCCTGAGACCGTTTCCGCCGAAACGGCCCTTGTTCAGTCAACGTCCCCGGACAATGAGGTGTTCCTGGGCGTGGAAACCTTG
>JAWLEX010000107.1:0-10376 GCA_041685835.1 Desulfatiglandales bacterium | reverse complement strand
AGGTTGCGCGGAGGCGTACTGAAGTACGCCGCACAAGCAACCTCGCAGATTGACGCCGAGATTGGCAAAAAAGACCATTTCTGGATGGAAACTAGTCTATGGCATCGAACGGGCAGTTAACAATGCAACTCATGCACTTGATGCACTTGTTCCTGTCGATGAAGGCGACCTGCTTCTTTTCCCAATGGACCGCACCGGTCGGGCAGCTCTTGAAACATTCTCCACACTTCTTGCAGCGATCCGGGTCAACAACGAACTGGACAAGCTCCGGGCAGCGTTTTGCCGGACACCGCTTCTCATTGATGTGGGCTTCGTATTCGTCCCGAAAATACCTGAGGGTGGAAAGAACGGGGTTGGGGCCGGTCTGGCCCAGCCCGCACAAGGCGGAGCCACGGATCACATTACTCAGTTCCTCGAGGGTATCGATGTCTTCCGGCTCGCCGAGGCCTTTGGTTATCCTCTCAAGGATCTCGAGCATCCGCCTGGTCCCTTCCCTGCACGGGGGGCACTTACCGCAGGACTCGTCCTGGATGAAATCCATGAAAAAACGCGCCATGTCCACCATGCACGTCCTGTCGTCCATTACGATCATGCCGCCGGACCCCATGATAGCGCCCACCCTGGAAATAGACTCGAAGTCCACGGGGGTGTCGATATGGGATTCAGGGATACAGCCGCCCGAGGGCCCGCCCAGCTGCACGGCCTTGAACTTGCGCTTCTTCGGAATGCCGCCGCCCACTTCGAAGATTATTTCTCTGAGAGAGGTCCCCATGGGGACCTCCACGAGACCGATGTTCCTGACGGCGCCGGTCAGGGCAAAAACCTTGGTGCCCTTACTCGTCTCCGTGCCGATGCCTGCGTACCAGTCGCCTCCCTTGTAGATGATCTGAGGAATGTTTGCATAGGTTTCCACGTTGTTCAGCACTGTGGGGAGCTTCCACAGGCCCTGCTGGGCCGGATACGGAGGACGCGGCCTGGGCATTCCCCGCCTGCCCTCAATGGAAAACATCAACGCCGTTTCCTCGCCGCACACAAAGGCGCCTGCGCCCCTGTAAACCTCGAGGTCGAAATTGAAGCCGCTCCCCAGGATGTCGTCCCCCAGAAGCCCGTACTCCCGGGCCTGCCTGATGGCCACATCGAGCCGGTGCAGGGCCAGGGGATACTCGGCCCTGCAGTAGATGTAACCCTTATTCGCCCCCACGGCCTTGGCCGCGATGATCATACCTTCCAGAACGGCGTGGGGATCGGCCTCCAGGACGCTCCGGTCCATGAACGCCCCGGGATCACCCTCATCCGCATTACAGAGCACAAACTTGACGTCGCCCTCGCTCTTACTCGCGAACTCCCACTTGAGCCCCGTGGGGAACCCGGCTCCACCTCTACCCCGCAGTCCGGAAGCCTTGACTTCAGCAATGACTGCTTCTGACGTCATCTCCAAAAGAGCTTTCCCCGCACCTAAATATCCGTCCCGGGCTATGTACTCGTCGATCTGTTCCGGGTCGATCGCCCCGCGGTTCCTGAGAACAATCAATTCCTGGCGGGAATAAAACGGGATATCCCCCATCACCGGTATGCTCTCTGCACTCGCCTGCTCGGTGTAGAAAAACTTTTTAACGGGGCGCCCTTTTAGAAAATGCTCCTCCACCAGGTGAGGGATGCCTTCCGGATCGAGCTTCTGGTAAAAGATCCCCTCGGGCTGGACAACGGCCAGAGGCCCCTGGGCACAGAAACCGTTGCACCCGGTCTCAATGACTCGAATTTCGTGTTGCAGTCCGCGCTGTTCGAGTTCTCTCTTAAGTGCCGCCTTTACTTCATCGCTTCCGGAGGCGCGGCAACCTGTCCCGCCGCACAAAAGGATCTCGGTTCTGTAGGTGCTCATCTGGGCCCCCTTGTCTTGTTACAGAGCAGTATAATAAGGGCACTCCTGCTTCATTCGGTCCGGTCAATTCAAGGGTTCTACGGTGATCAATTAATGCGTCCCAGGGCGAAGTCCGACTGCACCTCCCCGTGCATTATGTGCCGCTTGAACACCTGCCGCATTTTGTTGCGGTCCATGTGCTGGTAGATAACCGGCTCCTGGTTCATGATCTCCACGGTGACGTTGGGTTCGCTGCTGCACATGCCCATGCAGCCGGAGTTCACCACGCGCACGTCGTCCCTTCCACTCTCGGCCAGTTCCTCCAGCAGGGTGTCCATGACCTCGCGCGCCCCGGCCGCAATGCCGCAGGTACCCATGTGGACCGTGATCTTCACCGTGGTCTCTCCGTCCCTCAGGGCCGTGGACTTCTTGGTGTTTTCCTTTATCCTCTTGAGGTCTTCGATCGTAAGTTTCGGCATGTCCTTCTCTTGCCTCCGTATTACCGCTTGGACAGGAATTCCCGGATCGTCTGAGTAATGTAACGAGTCACTTCCGGGTGGTGGATCGGCACACCCTCCAATTCACCCTTGATCGCCCGGGTGTCCAGCTCGAACCGGTTTCCATTCACCGTGTGGATGTATACGAAGTCCGTGTTCACATTTCCCGCGATCAGGACCGTCATGGTTCCGGCCATGTCCCCCAGGGGGGGAAGGTCGATGTGGTCCAGTTGAAACGTAGCGGATATCTCCGTACCCTCACCCACAGCGGATCGAACTTGAAAGTCCCCTTCGCACCTCCGGCTGGCCTCACGAAAGAGACCGAGGCCCAGCCCCACGCGGCGCGTGGTCCGGGTAGTGTAAAAGGGATCCAGAATCTCCTGCAGTTTTTCTTCAGGAATTCCGCGTCCGTTGTCGGAAATGGTGATCTCCATCCGGTTCGTTTCACGGTCTTCCACAATGGAGATTCGAATCAGGTCCGCCCCGGCCTCCAGGCCGTTCTCGACCACGTCCAGGATGTGCAGCGAGAAATCCCTCAGGTCCGTTCCCCTCTTCAGCCTTGTTTCAGGCCCTTTTCCTTACCCGGTTCCCGATCGAATTTCAACCCTCCGACCTCTTTCTCCCCGAAACGCCAGAGCCAGTTCACACACCTCGGGCGTATCGATTATGAACCAGGACGAAGCAGTGCCTATGTCGTCGAGTTCGTGGGCGTCGGAGGAGGTTAACAGCGCCGGAGCACGGCCCTCAGGCGGGGGAAGGGTCTTCAGCAGGGATTCGGGAGACCCGTTTCTGGAACACTCCAGGGCGTCCAGTTCCAGATCTCCGGGAACAAACCCCAGTTGACTCAGGATGCTGTAACTGGGCCGATCCACGTGTGATGCGATACATAGCCCACCGAGCCTGTGAACCTCACGAACAACCTCGTAAATATCCATCTGGACCGCCCCGATGAGCAGACGGTCGTTGAAACCTTCCACTTCATCGAACTCATTAACCACCACCTGGTCCCCGAAAATATCGGGACGGTTCGAGCCTTTCAGCGCAGCATACAGGACCTCCTGCATGGCCAGGGCCTGCTCCTCCGTATCGAAGATCGCAAGGGTGTGCACCTCTTCCTGCGAGTTGATCTCCATCCCTGGAATAACAGAGACCCCCTGCCGCCTCCCGGCCCTCATGGTGGCGCCCACGTTCTCGGCCGAGTTGTGATCGCACAGGGCTATCAGGTCGATGCCGTTCTTGAGATTCATCTCCACGATCGCCCTGGGAGTCATATCAAGCGATGCACACGGAGACAGGCAGGAATGGATATGCAAATCGGCCAGGTATCGCCTCATTCCCCTGTCCCGCTGATCCCGGCATCGAAAAGGAGGCCCGCCGTATCAAAGGCGGATCTTGCGGTCCCCAGTATGGGGATCCCTTCTTCATCCGCTTTGGTCCTGGTGTCCTCGTCCGGTCGGCGCCCGTTCACAAGGATGACGGCCGCCAGTTCCGACAGAACTGCCACCCCTACGATGTTCTTATGGGACTGAATGGTCAGCCACAGTGCGCCGGCCCCGGCATTCGCCATCACATCGCTCAGCAGATCGCCGCAGTAGCCGCTCCGCACCTCGCGGTCCAGACCCCCTTTTCCGGCCATCGGCTCAAGATCGAATCTTTCCACGACATCTTTAACCTTCAAGTGTGTCTCCGATCGTTTCATGTTTTCCCAAGTGCTTGCAGCTGGCCAGTTGGGCCCTTCCGGCCACCACGTCCTCTGCGAAAGTACGGCAATCCGGTGACCCGCACATGCCGCAGTGCTTTTCCGGAAGCTTTCTCAGGATGAACTCAACTCTTCTCTGCTGCTCGATTCGTTCGGAAACAGTCAACTCGATGTGATCGCGTCTAATGGGCAGGATCTCCCTTTCCGACACGAACCAGCCTTCCCGGTATAGCTTTGTCACATACTTCTGCTTGATCCGTCTCTCCACACCGAACATGCGCACGTACTTCTGCACGAGCTGTTTTGTCTGATATCGGTCAGCTACGGTGAACGGCCCCCCGACACATCCCTCCGTGCAGATCCGGCACTCAAGGAATTCGATGTGATCGAGGAGCCCCATCTCCACGTGTTCCAGGTATCGAATAGTCTCATGAACACCGGATACCGCAATACACTTTGCATCGAGCCCCGCAATTTCGCCACCCGAGATACCCCATCCCAGGCCTATGCCTCCCGAGTAGTGAAATACCCGGTCTTCCTCTATTTCCTGAATCGATTTTTTCAGATCCTCGTAAATCGTACCGATTCCCACTGCACGATTACAGCTGTCATGAGTGGTTTCACGAATCATCAAGGCCGGACAAGGAACCACGTGAATCACCCCGATTTCTTCCGGGGAACACCCCTTCTTGGCGGAGACTCGCTGTTTCGCTTCCCTCGTCACAATCTCGCGGGGGACGGCCAGGGGAAGGATGTTCTTCAGGAGACTCGGGAAACGATAAGCGATTATGTGGACTACGGCGGGGCATACTGCTGAAATGAGAGGGAAGACAGGGTCATCCTTTTTCCTCTGGTCGCGGATGTACAGTTCGGTTGCGAATTCGTAGATCTCGGCGGTGTAGGACTGGTCAAAAGGATATTGAAAGCCCATTCTTCGAAGCCCCAGGAGAATGTCATTGGGCAGGAAGTCCTCGCCGAACTGCGAATAAAGGGCGCTGGAGGGACACACTGCCTCCTCGGAGCAATCTCCCATTTCCACGGCCCCCGAGGAAATCCCTCGAATGGCCCCCCTGGGGCACACCCGGGCGCACTCCATGCAGTCAATGCATATGCCTTCGATTCGAGCCACACCATTCCTGATTCGTATGGCCTTCATGGGGCAGGCCTTCATGCAAAGGACACATCCGTTGCAGAGGTCCTCATCAATATCCACGTAGTGAACGTGGTGACAGGCCGCCTCCTGCCCGCGGTCATTCATATTTTCACCTCGAACTTCATTGTCAAGCATGCCCCCTGCCCCTTTTTGGAGTCCACACAAAGGGTGGAGGCGCTTTTCTTTATGTTGGGGAGGCCCATTCCCGCCCCGAAGCCCATCTCCTGGTGCTCCGGCTTGGCAGTGGAGTATCCGGGCTTAAGGGCAAGCTCCACGTCTTCGATGCCTTCGCCCTTGTCACGGCATTCCAGGGAGATCTGCCCGGGTTCGATCCGCAGCGTCATCTCTCCGTCCCCCCCGTGCATGACCACGTTCATTTCCGCTTCATAGGCGCAGATGGAAATACGCCGGATGAGTGCGGGGTCAAAGCCGATCTTTCTCAAGATGCCCTGGACTTCGATCGATACCTCGCCGGCCTTGACGAAGTCGTTGGCCTTGATATTAAAACGCCTCTCCAGCAGAGACATGCGCTACCGTGATGCTCCTGTACCCGGTTATTGCGCCGTGTAGGGGCTCTCTTCAATCATTGATCCGGCCGGACCACGGGCAGGAGCAAGAAAACGGCTCGTTAGAAGGACGGCCCTACTCCTGTAACACAAGGCCGTCAACTCCCCTGAGGCCCGCCTTAAAGAGCCTGCCGCAGGCGGTAAACATTGTGAGCGGGGTCCGGAGCAGGGGTATCCCGTGTTCTCCGGCCTGCTTGACAAGGTCTTCGTCGGGATCCTTTCCTCTAACCAGGATGATCGCCGCCACATTGGCTATAACCGAAGCCCGGATAACCTGGGTGTTGTTCAGGCCGGTGATGAGAACCGAGCCCGAGGTGGGGCCACGAAGGACATCGCTCATCAGATCGCTGGCGGTACAGAACTGGAAAGACAGATCTTCACTCTCGCGACCTATCAGGACCTCGCCGTCCAGCAAATCCACCAATTCAGACAGTTTAAGAGCCATGCTCTCTTGAGCCGCCCTTCTACTCATACCGTTCGAGTATGTTCAGGATCCTGTCCGGGGTCACCGCCCCGTGCGTGTCCTCATCCACAACGACCACCGGGGCCAGGCCGCACGCGCCTACGCACCGTACAGCCTCGAGGGAGAAGCGCCTGTCTTCGGTCGTTCCGCCGACCTCCAGCTGGAACCCTGACTGGAGCCGGTTTAAAACCTCGGCGATCCCCCGGACGTAACAGGCGGTCCCCATGCAGACCTTGATCGTATGCCTGCCCTTGGGGAACATTGAGAAAAACGAATAAAACGTGACCACACCATAAACCGTGCTGCCGGGGATGTTCAATCGACGTCCGATGTAATCCTGGAGTTCCAGCGGCAGGTATCCCACAACCTCCTGGCAGTCTTCGAGCACCGGAATCAGGCACCCGGGGACCCCCTTGAACCGATCGATGATTTCGTCCACCCTGCTCATAAGGTCGGGGGTCAGGTCAGGGTTGAGTTGCTCGAGCTTCTTGGCGTGCTGCATGGTTCGAACTCCTTTTAGAAGTCTTCAGCTTAGAGAAAACACACGAGGTGAGTCGGGCTAGGGCGCTCCTTGAAAAAGGCTGTGAGAAAAGCGAAAAAATTATAACAGAAGCGGGCAAGAGACACAAACACACACTTTATATTTCTTCGTGTTATTCGTGCCGCCGGCGAGGGGTTTCTTGATTTAAGGATTTTCTTCGCTCCCTGGCGTCTTGGCGAGAGACGAAAAGCGTGCCGTGCCGTGCCGTACCGGGCGGATGCGCAACAGGGGTTGACAAAGGCGACGCCAGGGAATATGGAATTCTTTTTATGAATTTCCCTTCGCGGCACAGCAAAATGGATGATATTATGGAAAAGAAAACTTCAAAAGGAAGTATTAAAATAGATAGGGAGTTATGTAAAGGATGCTATTTATGCATCGAAGTATGTCCAAATAAAAATATTCAAATTTCTAATAAATTGAATCAAAAAGGTTACTTTCCGGCACATTTCGAACAAACCGATCAAAACCGTTGTACGGCCTGTGCCCAATGCGCCACCATTTGTCCCGACGTCGCGATCGAGGTCTACCGTGACTGAAAAACAGCTGATGAGAGGAAGCCATGTGATCGGCGAGGCTGCGGTTCGTGCGGGTTGCCGTTTCTACGCCGGATATCCCATAACCCCCCAGAACGAGCTGACCGAGTACATGTCCGAAATCATGGATCGAACCCATGGGGGCACCTTTGTCCAGGCCGAGAGTGAGTTGGCCGCCGTAAACATGATAATCGGAGCGTCAATGGCCGGGGCCCGCGTAATGACAAGCTCTTCGAGTCCGGGCATCAGCCTGAAGCAGGAAGGTATCAGCTACCTGGCCGCCCAGGAGCTTCCGGCTGTGATCGTCAACACCATGAGAGGCGGCCCCGGCCTGGGCAACATCGCGCCTTCCCAGGGGGACTATTTTCAGGCCACCCGTGGGGGAGGGCACGGGGACTACCGCAATATCGTCCTGGCCCCCGCCTCCGGCCAGGAGCTGGCTGACCTGACCAGGACCGCCTTTGGCTATGCAGACCGCTACAGGACACCGGTCATGATTCTAGGCGACGGCATGATGGGTCAGATGATGGAGCCCGTCACGTTCCCCGACCCCATGGATCCCGCCGAACTTCCCGGCAAGCCCTGGAAACTGGACGGCGCCCGGAATCGGCAGAGCAGGGTGATCCTCTCCCTGCTCCTCGACACAGCCGTTGAAGAGGAACTGAACTGGAAGCTCTTTCGCAAATATGAAGCCATCACCCGGGAAATACCTTCCGCCGAGACCTTCCTGACCGGAGATGCCCGCCTCGTGGTCATAGCGTACGGCACCGCAGCGAGAATCGCCAAAGGTGCGGTCAAGGCCCTGCGGGAAAAGGGATTCCGAGTCGGCCTCGTCAGGCCCGTGACACTGTGGCCCTTTCCCGACCGTGTTATTCAAGACATGAGCCGCACAGTGCACGATTTTTTCACGTTCGAGATGAGTACAGGCCAAATGGTCGAAGACGTAAGGCTGGCCCTTGAAGGACGAGGGCGGATCCACTTCTACGGCAGACCCGGAGGAACCATCCCCACCCCGGATGAGATCGCGGGCGTCATTCACACCCTGTATGACCGCCGAAGGCTCGGCGGCATTCCCTGAAGGGCCTTAGAGACAATGGGCATATGACACCGCGGAAGCCCCGGAATTGAGGAAGGATCATGTCAAAAAAGATCTTCGGTAAACCAAGATACTTGAAAGACGCCGTTTTTCACTACTGCCCGGGATGCGGTCACAGCATAATTCACCGCCTTGTGGCCGAGGTGTTCGACGAACTCGACATAGGCGACCGAGTAATCGGGGTCCCGCCGGCGGGGTGCGCAGTGCTGGCTTACAACTATCTCGATGTGGACATGGGTGAAGCCGCACACGGCCGGGGCGCTGCCGTTGCCACAGGAATCAAGCGGGTTCTCCCGGACCGAGTAGTATTTACCTACCAGGGCGACGGGGACATCGCCGCCATCGGAACCGCAGAGACTATACACGCGGCAAACCGGGGAGAGGACATCACTGTCATCTTCGTCAACAACGGTGTTTACGGCATGACCGGCGGACAGATGGCCCCCACCACTCTGCTGGGGCAAAACTCGACCACCACGCCCGGGGGCCGGGATCGATCACGCGACGGCAGACCTCTCGATCTGAGCAGGATGCTGGCCTTGACCGGGGGCAGCGCGTACATCGAGCGAACCGCGGTACACACCCCCAAGCACATCCGCCGAACCAAGAAGGCCCTTACCAAAGCGTTCAAGGTCCAGATGCAGGGGCTGGGGTTCTCTCTGGTCGAAATCGTCTCCCAGTGCCCCACAAACTGGAAGATGTCCCCTGTGGATGCGTGCCGCTGGATCGAAAAAACCATGCTGTCGGCTTACCCTCTACAGGTGTTAAAGGACGAGGTAGGCGACATCTGATTGACACATTCGGAAGGACATGGGTCTATGATTAAGGAAACAATATTCGCGGGATTCGGGGGGCAGGGAGTCCTCATGATGGGCTACGTGTTCGCCGTGTCGGTCATGCGGGACGGCATGCACGTGACCTACCTCCCCTCTTATGGAGCAGAGGTTCGCGGAGGGACCGCCAATTGCACGGTTGTGGTCTCGAACGAGGAAATCGCCTCTCCCGTCTCTTCATCTGCCGACCATGTCGTCGTTATGAACAACCCCTCCCTTCTCCGCTACCAGGGCATGATCCGCTCGGGCGGGACAATGATGATAAACGACAGCCTTGTTGAGGCTGAACTCACTCGCGATGATGTGGAGGAGATTCGAGTCCCGGTCACCGAAATCGCCAACGAACTGGGCAGCCCGCGCATTGCGAACATGATCATGCTCGGGGCTTTTGCCGCCAAGACGGGGCTTACCAGTCTCGACTCACTGATGAACGGTCTCACTGAAATCGTCAAGGGCAAAAAGGCCTCCATCATGGACCTTAACCGAAAGGGCATGGAACGAGGCGCCCAGTACGCAACCAAACGTGTCTAACGCCGAGACCGCCGCCGGCGTTCACGTCCCGGTCCGCCCGGGATGAGCGGCCCGCCTGAAGGATGGATGCCCATGAAAAGCGTCAAGGAAATCGAACTCACCTTGAAAAACGAACCCGGCCGTCTCTCGGAGATAACCGATCTGCTCGGGGCCGGCCGCATCAGAATCATTGCCTTTTATGTGTCCACGCGGGGGGACGAGGGACGGTTGAACTTTGTAGCCGACAACCCTGACAAGGCGGTCCACCTGCTCTCGGCAGCCGGCCACATACTGGAGACCCATGATGTGATCGCCTCTGAAATCCCCAATCATCCGGGAGGGTTCAGCTCGGTTCTCAGGCCGCTCAGGGAAGCCGCCATCAACGTGGACTATGTATACCCTTGCCTTTCCTCCGGCAAGAGCACCGTGCTGATCATCCGGGCACAACCAGTGGAAGACGCGATACGTTGCCTCGAAGGGGAGTGGATCCGGGTCCTTGGCGAAGAGGCCTATGCCCTTTAGCTCGTGCCCATCCAGAAACGCTTTTTGGGCACTGGCAAGTTTCCAATTCAGAAATGAGGATTTTTTGTCAAGATCAAGGACCATTCCGCAGGATAGCGGAAT
>JAWLEX010000016.1:23026-41770 GCA_041685835.1 Desulfatiglandales bacterium | reverse complement strand
TATGGAAGTGGAGATGGCATCAAGGGAACAGGCCGGGCAATCAGCCCTTCTCTTGAAGGCGGCCGGCGCTGACAGCGATGTCGAGAACAAAATAATAAAAGTCAATGGTAATCTAAAAAACATTCTGTTAGCGGCTATTGATGATTCAAAAATCATGTTTGATAATGATGGGGATAAAATAGTATCTAAATATGGATATAATGAACGTCGAGTACTTTATAATTGGTGGATATTATTAAATAAAATAGGAAATGAATTAACAAATAGAAAGCAATTTGAAGCAACAAAAAATATAAATTTAGTTCAAAATAGAGTTATTGAATGTTCATATAACTATTATGGTATTGAGACGCAAAGTATAAAAGACAAATATTTTATAGTTATAGTTTCCCTGGTCTTTTATGTGATATATACCATATGGTATGGCTTTGGAATTATGTATCTTTTTGAAGGCTTTGGTATGAAGCTCGGCCACTAACCGTTTCCCGGTTACCAGCGACAAGGCTCACTGGCGCGAAGAACGAGTGTCCGGTGTATCCGCTTGGCTTTTGTTTGCAACCAAATCGAAACCAGAGCACCCATAGTCCGTAAAATTTTTCTTATCGCCTATCGAGATGAGGTAAAAATCAAGGGTTTTGTTTTCCGGTCCCATGGCGTTTCGGTTTCGACAGCGATCCTGATTTCGATTTGGATTTCCCCAACAATCTTTTCATCCACGGGGGAGGCCGATGTATAGGTCATGAGCATTTGGGGACGTTATGGGATTTATCAGTAAAATACTCTCCCATAGATTTCCATGGCGCAGACGCCAACGCGTATTTGACGCCGAGGGTGAGCGGACTGTCTTGAGGCTCCGGTACAACAGGTTCAAGCGCCTGTTGAATGCCAATGACAAGGTCCTGGCGGCCATGACCGAGATAGAATTTGCACTCAAGGGGTCTCGATTGTTTGGAATGGATTTCGTGCGTTCCCGAACCACGGTCATATCAACCGGCGTGTATCAGGCGGTAAAGTATCTGAACGATCTGGCGGATGACGGCAAGTTCAAACTGCTTTTCGACAAGTTCGATGAAATCAGGCAAAAAATCACCCCTGTCCTGAACAACAGCCAAAATGCGGCGGAGGCCCCTTTAGTGCTCACCCTGTCGAATGTGGGCAGGGAAGATATTGATCAGGTAGGGGTCAAAATGGCCAACCTCGGGGAAGCAGCGCGCGGCCTTGGCATGGGTATTCCGGAAGGGTTCGTGATAACCTCTGCCTCTTACCAGGCCTTCATGGAGCACAACGGCCTCAAGAGAGAATTGGAGAGGCGCAGGCAGGCGGATGAGGGCGGAGGTCTGGATGCGTTGTACCGCCTCAGTTCCAGCCTGCAACAGTTGATCATAGACGCTCAGGTTCCCGAGGCCGTGTCAAATGCCGTACACGAGGCAATAGAAGGCCTCAGGGCCTCTCCAACGGAGCCACTGACCCTGGCTGTCCGCAGCAGCGGGGTAAGTGAGGATCTCAAGGAGGCCTCCTTTGCCGGACAGTATAGATCTGTGTTGAATGTCTCGCCTGAAAACCTGCTGCGGGCCTTCAAAGAAATCGTCGCCAGCAAGTACAGCGCCACAGCAATGTCTTACCGGTTTAACAGGGGGTTGAGGGACGAGGATGCGGTCATGTGCGTGGGCTGTCTGAAGATGGTGGATGCAGTGGCAGGAGGCGTGGCCTATTCCAGGGACCCTGTCGAAGGTCGCGGCGAAATGATTATCATAAACTCCGCCTGGGGATTGCCCAAACTGGTGGTGGACGGGCGCTCGGACGTGGATCGATTTGTTGTACTCCGGTCTCCTGAACTGAAGATCATTCATAGGGAAATCGCCCACAAAACAATTAAGTACACATGTCATAGCGCTGAGGGGGTCTTTCGGGAGGATTTGGCCTATTCCAGGGACCCTGTCGAAGGTCGCGGCGAAATGATTATCATAAACTCCGCCTGGGGATTGCCCAAACTGGTGGTGGACGGGCGCTCGGACGTGGATCGATTTGTTGTACTCCGGTCTCCTGAACTGAAGATCATTCATAGGGAAATCGCCCACAAAACAATTAAGTACACATGTCATAGCGCTGAGGGGGTCTTTCGGGAGGATTTGGCCGAAGGAGAAAGGCTAAAGCCCTCTATAACGGATACGCAGGTACTGACCCTGGCCCGGGCCGCGGTTGCCGCTGAAACTCATTACGGCGAAGCACAGGATATGGAATGGGCCATAAGCCATGACAACAGGGTCGTAATATTGCAGAGCCGTCCTTTACGCCTGGCTGCTGCGCCTGAGAAAGGGCCCGCGGTATCCAGTGACGGCGGGGTTGTAAAGGCCCCGGTGCTCTTACAGGGGGGGCGGGGGGTCAGCTCCGGTGTCGCAGCCGGTCCGGTTCATATCCTGAAAAAGGATGTGGACATCTTACGCTTTCCGCAGAAGGCCGTTATGGTGGTTATGCACCCCCTGCCCAAATGGGCGGTGTTGATGGGCACGTGTTCCGCCGTGATAGCCGAATACGGGAGTATCACCAGCCATCTGGCCAGCGTGGCCCGGGAGTTTAACAAGCCGGCGGTCTTCGGCCTGAGAGGCGCCTGCGACAAACTGACCGACGGGCAAATGGTGACCGTGGATGGAAGCGGGGCGTGCATCTATGATGGAGAAATCGTCGAACTCATTGAATCAAATGTTGAGACAGAAGCATCGATAGCACATACGCCTGTCTATCAGGCCCTGGAAAGAATCGCGAGTCATGTTTTACCGCTTACGCTGAAGGACCCTGATGCCCCTGATTTCAGGCCTGAAAACTGTACTACATTTCATGATATAATAAGATATTGCCATGAAAACGCAGTTAGAGAGATGTTCCGGTTCAGCAGCCGGTACCCTTTTCCCCGACACGCCGCCAAGCAGCTTGTCTGCGATATCCCCATGCAGTGGTGGGTGCTGAATCTTGACGACGGATTTGACAAGGAAATTGAAGGGCCCGAGGTTCACATCGACGATATCATATCGGTGCCCATGAGGGCCCTTTGGGAGGGTATAACCATGGTTCCCTGGGAGGGCCCTCCTCCGATCGACGGTAAAGGCCTGATGTCCGTGATGTTCGAGGCGACTAAGAATACTTCCCTCGTGACCGGTGTGCGCTCAAACTATGCAGAACGAAACTACTTCATGATTGCGGAACATTATTGCAGTCTTACCTCCCGTTTCGGGTTCCATTTCGCAAGTGTTGAGAGTTATGTCGGCGAGCGTATACCGGAAAATTATATCCACTTTCGTTTCAAAGGGGGTGCGGCCGATGAATCCCGCAAAAAGAGAAGGGTGCAGCTGATAGAGGAGATTCTCACGGACTTGGGGTTTAGTTTAGATGTTAACGAGGATCTCCTTTGGGCGCGCTTTGAAGACGAACCAATGGAGGTCATGCAGCAGAGATTGAGAATAATAGGTTTCTTGATAATTCACACAAGGCAACTGGACATGGTTATGTCCAATGAAAAAATGGTCTTTCATTATCGCAACCGGATAAGAGGGACTATTAATGAGCTTTTCAATCTTCACTGATGATGGCTGTGTAAAAACCTTTTGCCTCGAGCAGAAATGCAGGGGACTATATTATGCTTGGCCCCTCCGCGCGTCCTGCTTAAATGGCGGCTTTTTACAGGCGCCTCACTATCGGCAACAGAACAAGGAGGTCTTTTATGGCGATTATAATTATTTCACGCGGCTCCTACAGTAAGGGGAAAGAAGTGGCTGAACAGGTGGCGGAGCGCCTGGGTTATCGCTGCATTTCAAGGGACATACTGATCGAGGCATCCCAGGAGTTCAATGTCCCCGAAATCAAGCTGATACGGGCTATCCATGATGCTCCGTCCGTCTTCAAGGCCCTGGAGTATGGGAAAGAGAAATATATCGCCTATATCCGGGCCGCGTTGTTGAAGCAGCTCTGTACCGACAATGTCGTTTATCATGGTTTGGCCGGCCACTTCTTTGTCTCGGGGGTTTCCCACGTATTGAAGGCTCGGATTGTGGCGGACCTCGAAGATCGCGTGCGCCTTGAAATGTCACGCGAAGGGACGACTTACGAGGAAGCCCTGGCCCTCATTCGCAAGGACGACGAAGAGAGGCGCAAATGGAGTCGTGACCTTTACGGGATAGATACATGGGATTCCGGTTTGTACGATCTGGTGCTTCGTATTCAGAAACTGTCCACGGATGATGCCGCCCAGGTCATTGCCGGGATCGTGGCGCTGGATAAGTTTAGAACGACTCCTGAGTCAATCAGGGCCCTGCACGACCTGGCTCTTGCAGCCGAGGTCAAGGCGGCTCTTATGGACGTCCAGTACGATATCGATGTTGAGGCAAAAGACGGACTGGTTGCCGTCCGGCTGAACGCATCACCTGACCGTCAACCGGAGCTTAAACGCAGGATTGTTGAGATTGCCAATCACATCCCGGGCGTGAAAAGTATCGACATAAAAATGTCACGCATCACCATGTACGGTGAGTAAACATTATGGCGGCTGTTTCGCTGTTCAGCAGCACATTTTGTCAGGCCGATGAATTAGTGTTTATGCCGATTTCCTGAGAGGCGTCCGGGTCCAGGTACATCCGGGAAGGCACGGCCATTGTGCGGGTGTGGAAGCGAATCACCGGGATGTATTGTGATGATTCATAGGCCGGTGGTCATGCATGAGAGACTGGCCAGGGAAATAAAGGGTTTGATCATGGGAATAAAAGGCTTCAAGCCTGACCGGGTCGAGATCAAGGCGGCCGGAAATCATCGCAGCCCTTTTTCCTACCGGCGCTTCGAACCACCTGCAAGGGTGCTGCTTGTCGATGACGAAAGGGAATTCGTTCAGACCCTGTCCGAAAGACTGCAGCTTCGGGAAATCGATTCAGTGATCGCCTACGATGGTGAAAGCGCCATGGACATGGTCCGGGAGGACTCCCCCGAAGTGATGGTCCTGGACTTACAGATGCCGGGCATAGACGGTATCGAGGTCCTCAAGCTCGTGAAGGCCGGCAATCCGGAGATTGAGGTTGTGATTCTGACCGGACACGGCACTGACGCGGACAGGGATGTCTGCATGAAACTGGGCGCTTTCGCTTACCTGGAAAAGCCGGTGGACATCGATACCCTGAGTGAGACCCTTAAAAGGGCCGAGGACCGTATGCGCAGCCGAAAGAGTGGTTTGTAGATGGCATTCAAGATAAACCTGAAACCCAAGTTCTGGGACTATCGTGATGTGGCGGCGGGACCGTACAGGAATCTGTTCAGCCTGCGCCGAATCTGGTATCTGAGTGTTTTTCTGACCGCAGGAGCGGCACTGGCCCCGGTGTTCTTCCTGGCAGCCATAGATTATCAGGTTACACAGAAGGCGATAGAATCGGAAAACATGCTGCGACTTTCGCGCCTGGTATCGAATGCCAGGAGGACGTTATCCTTTTTCCTGGTTGAACGGCAATCAGCCATGGAGTTTCTCTCGCGGGACAATTCTTTCGAATCGCTGTCCAAGCCTTCACGGTTGTTTGACATACTTAGAAACCTTAAAACGAGTTTCGGCGGATTTACTGATCTGGGTCTGATCGATGAGTCCGGTCGGCAGATAACCTATATCGGCCCCTATGATCTCGACAGTGCGGATTACAGTGATCAGAAGTGGTTTGAGGAGGTAAAGGCTCAGGGCAGTTATACAAGCGATGTCTTTTTGGGTTTCCGCCGGAGTCCGCACATGGTGCTGGCGGTATATTGTGATATGGGCGGGGACCGGGGCTTTGTCTTACGCGCCACCATTGAGACTGAAGACATTCACCAAAAGCTCCTGCAGGTGGAAACCGGCAGTGTTTCAGATTTGTTCATCGTGAATCATGACGGCGTGCTGCAGACCGACTCCCGCTCCTATGGGGGCATCCTGGAGAGGCTGAGCGTGCCAGTGCCTGAACGCGCCGATTCCACGCGTATACTGGAGAGGAGGGGCGAGGGGGGCGAAACCCTGTATGTGGGTTATGCATACATAGACGAGACCCCTTTCATTTTGATGGCGGTGAAGAACAAGAGTGAAATGATGCGGCCCTGGTTAAAGGCCCGCCGGCAGATCACAACATACCTGCTGGGGAGTATTGCGATCATATTGATGGTAGTGCTGGCTGTGGCCACATATCTCGTAAGCAGAATCCATGCCGCGGATCAAAGGAGGGTCGCGACTCTTCACCAGGTGGAGTACACAAACAAGCTGGCGTCCATAGGGCGTCTTGCTGCGGGGGTGGCCCATGAAATCAACAACCCCCTTGCCATCATAAACGAAAAGGCCGGCCTTATCATGGACCTGCTCCGGCCCCAGCCCGAGGCGGCCTTGCGCACCAGACTGATTGAACAGACAGAAGTAATATCGGCTTCGGTAAAACGTTGTGCCACAATAACCAGGCGGCTTTTGGGGTTCGCCCGCCGTATGGATGTCAGCGTTGAAAGTGTGAACCTGAGGGAAGTCATAGAAAGTGTTTTGTCTTTTCTTCGAAATGAGGCCCAGTATCGATCCATTAATATTGACATACAGATAGACCCTGAAATCCCCGACTTTGACAGCGACAGGGGAAAGCTCCAGCAGGTATTTCTGAATCTCATCAACAATGCCTTTGCAGCCCTGGAAGACGGAGGGAATGTGACCTTCAAGGCCGATCTGATCTCGGAAAACTCCATCCGTGTTTCGGTGATTGATGACGGGTGCGGTATTGCGCCCGAAGATCTCAAGCGGGTATTCGAACCCTTTTTCTCTACCCGTACCAAGCAGGGCGGAACCGGTCTCGGCCTTTCCATAACTTATGGCCTTGTTCAGGAAATCGGCGGTTCCATAGATGTAACAAGCCGGGTGGGTGAGGGGACCCGCTTCGATATCATCTTGCCGTTAAAACCGGAGACAATGAAATGAAACACGTCCGTGTATTGTTGGTGGATGATGAAGAAGACCTCGTTGTTACATTGGCTGAAAGGCTCGCCATAAGGGGCTTTGACGCCGACTGGGCGGTCACTGCAGACTCGGCACTCGAGCTTCTGAGGGGCAAGACCTATGATGTGGCTGTTCTTGATGTGAAGCTGCCGGGCATAAGCGGTCTGGAGCTCAAGAACCATATGGCCGAAATTGATTCCGGGTTGAATTTCATATTCATGACCGGCCACGGTTCACAGGAGGATTTCATGGCCGGGTCCGCCGCTGCAGGTGAATCCAACTACCTGTGGAAGCCCGTGGATATAGATGCCCTTGCCCAAAAAATCAAACGCATGGCGAATCGAGATAATTGATTTTTATAGGAGGTCTTGATGCCCGCTTTTCCACAAACCGCCGGCTGGGGAGGACTGAAATTTTTCGGCCGTATCTCGGCTTCCATATCCCATGAACTCAAGAATGCCTTGAGTATCGTGAATGAGAACGCCGGATTGCTGGAGGACCTTGCCCTGCTTGCGGACAGTAAAGGTGGGCTGGACATCGAGCGGGTCAAGGCCCTTTCCGCCTCAATCGGCCGCCAGGTCAAGAGGGCGGACAACATAATACGCAATATGAACAAATTCGCTCATACGGTTGATTTTGAAATCAAGACCTTTGATCTTCAGGAATACCTGGAGTTGACAGCGGCCGTTTCCGCGCGACTGCTGGCGGCCAAGAGCATGACCCTTAAGGTGATCCCGGCGGGGCAACAGGTGAGCCTGACCACCTCTCCCTTTTTTCTGTTGTACCTGATTTGGCATCTGCTGGATTGCTGCTCCCAATGGCCCGGCCCCGAAAAGTCGCTGGACGTGAGTTTCAGTCGTGACGGCGGCGTGATTTCCATTTGCTTCAAAGGATGTATGACCCAGGAGCCCGGCTTTATGACACAGGTCATGGACGGGGACTCGCAGGCCTTGTTGACCTTGCTCGGAGCGAATATCGCACCGGGAACCCGCCCTCATGAAATGGAGGTGCACATTCCAGAAACTCCGCCCGGTGTTTAGCCTTCCAGCCTTTTGTTGCCCCCGGCGGAATCGGACAGGGCTGAATCAAACACCTTCATAAAGGAGACAAAAAAATGGCCACAAAAGTGCTTTTGGTTGACGACGAAGAAGAATTTCTGGATGTACTGGGCGAGCGAATGCAGGTTCGCGGAATGGAGGTGAAAACCTCGGCTTCTGCGCTGCAGGCCCTCGAGACCCTTGAAAAAGAGAGTTTCGACGTGATCATTCTCGATTTGATGATGCCGGAGATGGACGGGCTGGAGGCCTTGAAGCTCATCAAGCAAAACCGCCCGGAGCTTCAGGTTATTCTGCTGACAGGTCACGGGACCATAGAGAAAGGCGTAGAAGCTATGCGCCTGGGGGCCATGGACTTTGTTGAAAAGCCCGCCGACCTGGAGACCTTGGCCGGCAAGATCGAGAAGGCCCGTGCACGGAAGATGATTCTCGTGGAACGAAAAGTGGAAGAGGAGATCCGCGATATCCTTGTTCGCAAGAGTTGGTAGCCCGCCAAGATCCCCCATGAAGGGACGGCGACAGGGCCCGGATGGGCCCCTGCCTTGCCCCATCGCCTCAGCCGGATCGAATATTTATCTTTCGGCTCCGTCTGCGTGCTGTCTCGGACTTGGGCATTCTTACAGTGAGGACTCCGTCTTTGAAGGAGGCCTCGGCCTTTTCAGGCGTCACTTCCGCAGGCAGGCGGAAGTTCCTGTTAAACGCCCCGTAAGACCGCTCCAGGCTGTAGTAGTTGCTCTCCTTGTGCTCCTGTTCCGCCCTCTTTTCACCTCGAATGGTTACCAATCCGCTGCTCACGGAAACCGAAAGCTCATCACTTTCGACTCCCGGTAGTTCCGCGGAAAGCCGGACCTCATCGTCCGTCTCGCTCAGGTCCGCGCGAAAACCTTCTCCCGTCAGCCGGTCGGGCATCCATTCGGGGGAGGCACCCCACTCGCCGGGAAGCCGGCCCGTAGAGCGGAAGAAGTCGTCAAAAATCCGATCCGCGCTCCTCCAGGTGTCCATGAAGGGCCAATACAGGTTATCACCGGTTACGCCCCGGCGCCTTTCCACATGGACGGGAAGAGAGTGTCTCCGTTTACTCGGGATCAGATCTTTAACCCGCTCCGACAGCCTTTTAGTCTCCCGGGCGAGTTCATCCGCGGATTCCCGGAACTCGTCACCGCTGCCTTTAAGCTTCTCTTTCACCTTGTTTGATAGTGCTGCGACCTCCTGCTTGAGGTTTTCCACGGCGTCCCTGATTTCTTTGCTTGCCACGTCAAGCTTTTCTTTCGCTCTTTCAGATACATTCATGATTCGCCCTCCTGTGTCTGACAAGAATGAAAGTTAAGCACTATAGCCAATTAAAACAGTATGTTATGGGCTATTTTGAAATAAGGTAAGCATCCGGGCGATATTGTCAACACCCCGGTATCACGGCCACGCACATGGGCGGGGGCGGGCGCTGGCCCATCTGCCGGGGACCGCCCATAAAGACCTGCATTATGAAGAGCGAAGGTTGTGGCTTTCGAGGAGAGAGATCCTGAGTGTGTTCAATCCGATTGCGGCCCCGCGCCGGCGCATCATCGCAAGGGGACCTCCCGCCTGCCATGAAAAGGTCCTGGTCCCCACAGCACCTTCTATGGCCACAACCCCGATCATTCCTCCCTGTTCCTTCTCGGGTCCGGGAAACCCGGCAACGGCCAGTCCCACTTCGGCTCCGGCCCTTTGGCGTGCATTCCGGGCAAGGAGCCGGGCCGTGTCCTCTAGTTCCAGGGGTGGTTCACAGCCGAGCCATACGGCCACTGCCTCGCGGTTCGGGAGCACGATGCTCGACAATACAGGGGAGCCCTCCAGGTCATGGAGCCTCGCGGCAAGTCGGCCCGAGGTAAAGGTGTCCACCAAGGCCAGAGACACACCTTGGTCCTTCAGAAGGCCGCCTACAACGCCTTCCAGCGTTTCGTCGTCAGCGCCGTAGATCTTCCGTCCCAACCGCGACCTGATCTCCCGCTCCAGGATCTCCACGGACTCCTTCAGTTCAGAAGGCCTCGAGCCCTGGGCCGTGATTTGTACCTGGATCTCGCCTTCAGAGGCCAGGAGCGCCACCTCGGGGTTCCGGCCCTCTTTCATGAGGTCACCCACGAGGCGGTCCACCTTGCTTTCACCCATGCCCACTACCCTAAGCACTCGGGTATAGACCCGGCTTTGGTCGAGAGAGAACCGCTTCTTAAGCCATGGACTGATCCGGGTCTCCATAAGATACTTGAGTTCATGGGGTACGCCCGGAAGACAGACAACGGGTTTTCCGTCTATTTCCGCAATAAAACCAGGCGCAGTACCGACAGGGTTGGGAACGGCCAGGCTACCCGCAGGAATATACGCCTGCTTCCGGTTGTTTTCGGGCATGCGGTAACCGATCTTTTGAAACACGGCCTCGATCCGGTCCATGAGTTCCTGCCGGAACTCCAGGTCGACTCCTGACACGCGCGCCACAGCCTCCCGGGTCAGGTCGTCTTCGGTGGGACCGAGCCCCCCGGTCAGGATAACGAGGTCGCATCGTGTGAGGGCATGAAGGACGGCCTCTTCCATGTCTCTCATCCGGTCTCCCACCGCAGTGCGGAAACGGACGCGGATGCCTATGAGTCCGAGCGCCCGGGCCAGGTCCGAGGAGTTGGTGTCCAGGACACGGCCTAAAAGGAGTTCGGTTCCAACCGTCAGGATCTCGCAGGAAGGCGTAAGGATCGAAAGGTTCATGTGTGGGCCTTTATAACCGCGTTTTCATTGGCGTTCTTGATGTCCATTGTATATCCCATGAGATGCCGCATGGCAAGCCGCCAAGACCCTTTTATCTCTCGCCGGGACGCAAAGACGCCGGGAAAAACCTTTATTATTCGGGTTGCCTCTGCGATTATTATTCATTCGAAAAATCGAATCCGTTTCAATTGAAGAAAACAAGAAAAGTCAGCCCGGCCATAAGAGAAAACTCCATGAACACCACCCGAATCAGCCGCAGGGATTTTCTGAAGCGCACCTGCTCCTGGAGCGGCCGGGCCCTGGCCTTGTCGCTTGTTCCCGGGTGCAGTGCGGCAAGGAGGGCCATGGCCTCGGAAGACAATCAGCGCCGTATCTCCAGGGCCCGTAAGCTCTCGTTGAGGGAAATCGCGAAGCGTCGTGTTCATCATGGGCCTGACCGGTTCATCAATCCCTTCATGGATGGAGAGCGGGGAGGCCTCATGCGTTTCCTTCGCTGGAAGCTCTTCAGCAGGAACCGCTTCAAGGATCAATACCGCGAGGAGGTCGTCCGCCCGCTGGACCTGGACTGGGGTCCCCTGCAGGAACAGGGCGACTGTTCGGTCATGTTCCTCCGTCACTCCTCTTTGTTGGTGCGTGACCTGGACCGTGTCCTGCTGGTGGACCCTGTTTTCTTCGGCCTCTTCTGGTTCACGGATTTCAGCCCCATCAGATCGGGTCTGGACCTGATGCCCTCGCCTGACCACGTCCTCATCACCCACGGCCATTACGACCACCTCGACGTGTCCAGCCTTCGCACCCTGGACCCCGACACCCACGTGATAACGCCCCTTGGATACGACGGGATCTTCGAAGACCTGGGCATGATGAACCGCACGCGCCTCGACTGGTATCAGGCTTACCGGGACAAGGACCTGGAGATCCTTTCCCTGCCCTGCGACCACTGGACCATGCGGAACCCGATCACAGGGCCGAACAGAAACCTGTGGGGCTCCTATTTGATTCGGGGGGCAAGCGGCAAGACGATCTTCATCTCCGGGGATGCGGCCTATTTTGACCGTTACGCTGAGATAGGAGAGGAGTTCGCCATCGACCTGGCCGTGTTCAACCTGGGCGCCTACGAGCCCCGTTGGTTCATGGCACAGAGTCACATCAATCCCGAAGAAACGGTCCGGGCCTTTTGCTCGCTTCGGGCCCGCCGCCTGCTCGTGGTGCACTGGGGCGCGTTCAGGCTGGGAGACGAGCCAGTGCATCTTCCGCCCGTGGAGATTGAGCGCGAGATGGAAAAGGCAGGTCTGTCTGAACGCCTCGTCCTTCTGGAACCCGGAGGGACCGTGGAGGTGTGAGGAAAAAAGGGAGAAAACAGGCAAAGTGCAGGTTGCCCGGTGTCTAGCCGGGGTTTAACGGAAGCTTTAAACCATTGCTTTGATAATCCTCGATGCTCCAGTATGGACGATCAAGCGCTTCCGATGACACAGGCCAGAGCCAGCCTTCAGGCACGGGGGATTCAAACCGCATGGCCGTTTGCAGGGTGGGATGGATAAAGGCCAGCCTGGAGGCCAGCAGAGCAATGCACCCATGGGGGAGGGCACGGCCGGCGCCATAATGGATATCGCCCCATATGGGACAACCCATGGCCGCCAGCTGGGCCCGGATCTGATGGCGGCGGCCGGTCTCCAGATCCACTTCCAGCAGGCTCCGGTCGGCCCGGGTTTCCAGCAGGCGATAGGAAAGCACGGCGGTCTGACCGCCCGAAAGGTCACCTTCGGCCGGGCGGCTGTAACGTCCCCGGCGCACCAGTTGATGAACCAGGCGATCCGCCGGCCGGCCCGGCCTCCCCTGTACCACGGCCAGATAGGTCTTCTCCACGGATCCGGCCCGAAACTGCCCGCTCAAGCGGGCCGCGGCCTTGGATGTGCGCGCCAGCAGCAGCACACCGGCCACCGGCGCATCCAATCGATGTACCATGCCCGCAAATACCCGGCCGGGCTTGGCATGGCGCACCTTGAGCCACGCCTTGGCCAGGTCCACCAGGTTGGGCCTCGCCCTGGTGTCCCTTTGCATTACAAGGCCCGCTGGTTTATATAGTACAAGCAGGTGATTGTCCTCATAAAACACAGGCCAGCGCGGATGAAAAAAGGTCAAAAGGCTTTATCCTCCCAAAAACGCAGGACCCGACCCGGGCGGGCCGGGGACCCGGCACTTGCGCATCCACCCGACCCCGGGGCCATGGCCGCTGTCTTTCAGGGCTGCGGTGTCGTTCTGACGCAACAACAGATTGAACAGTTCTGGCTCTATCACGGCTTGCTGCGGCACCACAACATTGAATTGAACCTGACCCGCGTTTACAACTTCACCGGCATGGTGCTCAAGCTCTATGTGGATTCGGTGCTGCCGGCCCGAATGATCGACCTGCCGTCGCCCCTGATGGACCTGGGCAGCGGACCCGGCATGCCGGGCATCCCGCTGAAAATCATGCATCCGGATCTGGAGGTGTTTTTGGCTGAGAGACGGGCCAGGCGCGCCGCCTTTTTGCGGGAGGTGATCGACCGCCTGGGTCTGGAGGGCATCGGGGTGATCGACCGCAACATCACCCCGGACTTTGAGCGGCCTTTCAGGGGAGTGATTACCCGGGCGCTGGAACGCATCGATCAGACCCTGGAGCGTATACAGGGATGCCTGGAAGAAAAAGGCCTGGTCATCTTCATGAAGGGGCCGGCATGCGAACCGGAACTCGCCCACGCCTTGGAGCGCTTCGGCCGCCGATTCGCCCTGGTTGAGGACGCCTCCTATCGCATCGGCCAAACTCTCCACCAGCGACGGCTGTTGGTATTCGAGCGCCTGGATGCGCCGCGCCGCGCCCTTGCGGACCGGGCAATCCGGCGTCATCGAGTGACGGCGGTTGCCAGTGAGCAGAACAGCCGTTACAAGGGGCTGAAGAAACTGCTGGCCGGCCGCGGCATTAAAAAGGCCGGGCAGGCCCTGCTGGCCGGGGCCCGTCCCGTAGAAGAGACGCTGGGCGCCTTGCCCCTGAGGTGTTTAGGCTGGATAACCAGCGGTGAACAACTCCCTCCTCCGGAGAATGCCCCGCCCGGCATGGAATGGCTTCAACTGACGGATCAGCTTTTTCAGGCCCTCGACGTTTTCGGCACCGGCGGACCGCTGCTGCTTGTCGAAGCGCCCGAGCCGGAACCGTGGTCCCCGCAAGAAGGGTTTCCACCTGGCTGCACGCTCCTTGTGCCCTTTCAGGACCCGGAGAACACCGGCACGGTGATACGCTCGGCCGCAGCCTTTGGCGTCACCCAGGTCATTCTCCTCTCCGAAAGCGCCAACCCTTTCCACCCCAAGGCCCTGCGGGCCTCGGGCGGCACCGCTCTCAGGGTACGTCTGCGCCAGGGGCCTTCCCTGACAGCCCTGCCCCCCGACCTGCCCGTGGTGGCGCTGTCCGCCGATGGACAGGATATGGCCACGGCTGTCTTTCCGCCGGCCTTCGGCCTGCTCGCCGGGATGGAAGGCGGGGGCTTGCCGTCCCTCTGGCGCGGCAGGGCGGTCCGCATCCCCATGTACCCGGCGGTTGAATCCCTCAACGCCGCCGCAGCCACGACCGTGGCCCTCTATGAGTGGCGCCGGAGGCAGAAGGAGTAATAAGACGTATGATCTGAAATGCCACGGCTGGCATGCGCCTATGCCAATTTGTCCAGGTACGGACCGCAGAATAAAGTAAAATTGCATAAAAGACATTTTGTGCAATTATCGTTGACCGCTGTTTACGTTTGGGATAATGTTGCTTCAATCCACATTTTATCCATACAACAAAAAGGAGGGGATCATGAAGAAAACAATCAGAAGTAGCTGGTTGGCCGGGATTGTTGCCGCGTTGCTGATACTGACTTGTGGCAGCATCGTTTACGCCGAAGAACTGCGAGTTGGCGTCGATACCGCCTTTGTGCCGTTCGAATTCAAGGGTGATGACGGCAAATACACCGGTTTCGACGTTGAACTGTGGGATGCCATCGCCAATCGCCTGGAAGTGGACTATAAATTGATTCCCATGGATTTTAACGGCCTTATCCCGGGATTGACCACCGGCAACCTGGATGTCGTGCTGGCCGCCATCTTCATTACATCAAAAAGGGAAAAAGCGATCGACTTCTCCCATCCCTATTTTCGGGCCGGCCTGAAAGTGATGGTGCCCGCTGAAAACGAAGACATAAAGGGCCCCCAGGACTTGAAGGGCAAGGTGGTTGCCGTCAAGACCGGAACGGCAACCGTAGACTACGTGGAAACCCTGGATACCAAGAAGCTCGTCAAATTCCCCAACATCGACCAGGCCTATATGGAAGTGGCCACCGGCGGTGCGGATGCGGCCATGCACGATACGCCCAATGTCCTTTACTACATCAAAACGGCCGGTGAGGGCCGGGTCAAAGCGGTCGGCCCTGATGTCAAGGCGGCTTTTTACGGGATCGGTTTTCAACAGGGCAGCGAACTGCGCGACAAGGTCAACATTGCGCTGCTGGAGATGATGGAAGACGGCGAGTATGACGAGTTGTATATGAAATGGTTCGGCACCCTTCCGGAGTAGGCAACCGTCGGCGCTGCCGGCCGGAACGCGGCTGGAACATAGAAGCCCTCAATCCCCCTCACACTGATGGCTGTGGGCGGAATGCCCCGCCACAGGACTGCAACAAACATGGAAAGGGAGCAAAATGGGCTTTGAATTTAAGTACGTCGTCGAAGCAATTCCGGCCCTGCTCGAAGGCGCCAAGCTTTCCTGGTATATTACCATTATCGGTATCCTCGGCGGTCTGGCGTTGGGGACGGCGGCGGGTCTCATGCGTTTGGCCGGAACCCGTGCCGTGGGCGGAGCGAGCTACGGCTTCACCCGCATCCTGGGCATTATCTGCCAGAAAGCGGCCTTTGCTTATATCGGGCTGATCCGCGGGACGCCGATTATTGTTCAGGCGATGTTCATCTACTTCGCCCTGCCAATGCTGATTCAGGCGACCACCGGTTTGAAAGGGATCAGGTTCGATGCCCTGACGGCTGCCGTCATCACCATTATCATCAACGCCGGCGCTTACATGGCCGAGATTGTCCGCGGCTCGGTGCTGTCCGTCAACAAGGGACTCATCGAGGCCGGGATGGCCATGGGAATCAGCCGAATGCAGCTGATTGCCAGCATCATCGGACCTATCGCCTTCAAACGGGCGATTCCGCCGCTCGGGAATCAGTTCATCATCAGCCTGAAGGACACATCCCTGTTTATCGTCATCGGTGTCGGGGAGTTGACCCGGCAGGGGCAGGAGATCATGGCCAGCAACTTCAGGGCCATGGAAATATGGTCGGCGGTCGCTGTGTTTTACCTGATTATGACATCCGCCCTGGCCTTGATGCTGAAGCTTGTCGAAAAAAGGATAAAAATCGTATGACCTGTCTCATCGAATTTAGAAAGGTCAGCAAAAGCTTCGGCGATGTAGAAGTCCTGCATGACATCGACCTGACCATTGATCAGAATGAGGTCGTCATTCTGGTGGGGCCGTCGGGATCGGGGAAATCTACTCTCCTGCGCTGCATCAACGGGCTGGAGATGATTACGTCCGGCGAACTCATTGTCAACGGCATCCATTTGCCCCGGCAGAAACGACAGATCCGGGAGGTCCGCAAAGAGGTCGGCATGGTCTTTCAGCTGTTCAACCTGTTCCCGCACATGTCGGCACTGGACAACGTCGCCTTCGGACCGCGGAAGGTTAGGGGGATGTCTCGCGATAAGGCGAATGACGTCGCCAATGAAATCTTGAAAAAGGTGGGATTATTGGACCGATGCCATCACTATCCGTCGGAATTGTCCGGGGGCCAGCAACAGCGGGTGGCGATCGCCAGGGCGCTCGCTATCAATCCCAGGATCATGCTTTTCGACGAGCCTACGTCGGCCCTTGATCCGGAGCTGCGTGAAGAAGTGCTCAACGTGATGATAGCCGTGGCTCAGACGGGCATTACCATGGTGGTGGTCACGCACGAAATGAGTTTTGCCAGCAAAGCGGGCTCCAGGCTGTTGTTCATGGATGGCGGCCGCATTGCCGAAGACGGCAACCCCCAAACGCTTTTGAGATCTCCAAGTAGTGAACGCCTGAAGAACTTTTTACAACATGTGGGTTACTAGGCCTAAGCCTTCCCATAACCGGGAATTTATCCGTTAAACCACCACAGCCTGGATGGAAGCTCCTGTTACGGGGATTCTTCCGGGACGCCATGATTTTTTGCCCGACCGTCGGCTTTTCGATGAGCACCAGGGAGTGATGAATTATGGAAACCGCGATGAAAACAGCCGTGACGGAAAGGCATAATGCGCTTCAGGACATCGACTGGACCCTGCGGGACTGGCAGCGTGAACTGCGACACAATATTACGGCGGTTGATGAGCTTAAGACATACCTGCCGCTGACCGAGGAGCAGGAGTACGATCTGCGTCAGGTGGCGGGTATTCATCCGATGAATATTCCCGGTACTATCTCAGCCTGGTTGATGTCGGCGACCCCGAGGATCCCATACGACGACAGTGTGTTCCTGATGCCGCTGAACTCATCGTGGCCGGCGCCATGGGCGAGACAACCGGGGACCCTTACGGAGACGACAAGCACGACAAGGGAAACGGCCTCCTGCACAAATGCCGCTATACCGCCCCGGTGGTTACATCCGAATATTGCGCCATGTATTGCCGCCACTGTTTTCGCAAACGCCTTGTGGGGCTGTCGAACGACCTGACCGTCAAAAACTTTCAAAAAGCGGCCTGCATACTGGAAGAGCGCCCGTGTAATAACCGGTGCGCGTGTACGCCATGCACATGAGTCCATTTGGGTGAGAAAAGGCTACGATGACCGAAAGTGCTCCGAAAAACATCGAAGAGCTAAGGTGTCTCTACATCAGTATCCGCAGCGGCACCCACGCAATAAGACTCACCGATCGCACCCTCGCTGTAATCAAGAAAATGCTCGACGATCCACACGAAACGGCGACCAAGTCGATTTCCGAAATCGCCGAAGAAAACGGCATCAACACTTCTTCGGTCACGCGCCTGGCGCAAAAGCTCGGGTTTAAAGGTTTTCCCGGCTTGAAGGACCTTTTCCGGCAACATGTCAAGCAGCGGAAAAGTTATTACAGCCAGCAGGTCAGAAAATTTTTGGAAAAAGGGCTGCCGGAGGACAATGATAAATTTTCCCTCCTGAGGCATGTAATCCAGGATGAGTGGGGCAATGTCATGTTCATGGCGGATGCTTTTGATGATCGACAGTTCACCAGGGTTGTCGATCTCATCGTGAACGCCGAAGAGATACAAATCATCGGCCTTCGCGGCAGCTATCCCCTGGCCTACTACCTGAGCTTCTATATGAAAATGATCCACAAAGGCGTGTCGCTCATCGGTCAGGCAGGACACACGCTTGCAGAGGATATCTCGCGGTTGAAACCCGGCGATTTGCTGATTGCCATCGGGGTCAATCCCTACTCCCGGGACACCGTTGAAGCCTGCCGCATCTGCTGCGGGCAGAACGTGGACGTGTTTGCGATAACCGACAGCGTGTCTTCGCCGTTAACCGACGAAACCGAGAATTACCTGATTGTGTCGACCCAGGGCGATTATTTTTTCAGCCCGATCACCGCTACTGTTATCTGCATCGAGACGTTACTTTCCGAGCTGGTCAAACAGCTGGATGACAACGCCATACAGCAGCGACTGGATCACACCGAAACCATACTGGATAGGATGAAAGTCGAGATGTAACTAGTGATCCTCCAGAAACGCTTCTAGCCCGAGTTTCCAATTCAGAAATGAGGATTTTTTGTCAAGATCAAGGACCATGGATGGCCCGAGTCAAATCAAGAGGTTGCGCGGAGGCGTACTGGAGTACGCCGCACAAGCAGCCTCGCAGATTGACGCCGAGATTGGCAAAAAAGACCATTTCTGGATGGAAACCAACTATCTTATCAGGACCACGAGCTAAG
>JAWLEX010000016.1:0-22926 GCA_041685835.1 Desulfatiglandales bacterium | reverse complement strand
CTAAGTGAAAATCTACATGGAAACGCTGACGCGCTCTATGACGTCGTGAAGGCAAGTCTTCACTGCGGGTAGCATAGGGGGAGATCGTCGGGCATGTGCTGCAGTCGAGAAAGAATTAAAGGAGATCGATTATGGAAGAATGGATGGAGCAGGTCCGGGGGTTCGTGAATACGCTGGATAAGCTGAAGCAGTTCATAAATGTGTCCCCCGATGAGGAAGAGGCGATCACAACACTTCACACCAAATGGGGCACCACACCCTACTTTGCTTCTCTGATGAATCCGGATGACCCGACGTGTCCCATTCGAAAACAGGTGATTCCGTCCATGAAGGAGAAGGAGAACAGATACGGACTGCCGGACTACCTCATGTGGAAAGAGAACCGGGCGGTCGGCGAAGAGCGGCCGGACAGTATCGCCCGCCAGTACGATGACAGGATAGCTTTTACGGTGACCGATGTATGCGCGAACTACTGCCGTCACTGTTTTCGCAAGGAAGTCGTTGTGGACCGGGACCTGAAGCTTCGCATGGACGTGGAAGAAGGGCTGCGCTGGATCGGGGAACACGGGGAAATCAGGGACGTGCTAATTACCGGCGGGGATCCCTTCCTTCTTTCCGACGACAAGATCGATTACCTGGTCAGGAAGCTTCGTGAGATCCATCACCTGGAAATGATCCGGTTCGGGACTCGAACCCCCATAGTGCTGCCCCACCGGATCACTGAAGGCCTGAAAAAAGTCCTGAGCGGCCTTCACCGGGTCCCCATCTGGGTGAACACGCAGTGCAACCATCCCAATGAGATTACGGATCGGACCGCAGAGGCCGTGTACAACCTTCTCGGCTGCGGGGTGAACGTTGGCAACCAGGCCGTGCTGCTCAAAGGGATCAACGACGATACAGCGACATTCCGGGCCCTCCACCAGAAGCTGCTTCAGGTTCGCATAAGGCCCTATTACGTGTTCTATTGTGAACCGGCCCCGGGAATCGATCACTTCCGGACCCCCGTTGAAAAAGGCGCCGAATTGATCAGGGACGCGATCAGGGGTCACACCACCGGCCTGGCTCAGCCCATGTATGTCATCGCCACGAACATCGGTAAGATCCCGCTGATGCCGGATTATTATATTGAAGGGAAGACAGACAAGGAATACCGCCTGATCAACTATAAGGGACAGCGGACAACCATGCCGAACATCCCGGAGTAGCAGGAGCGCTACTCGACCCGGTGCAGCCTGGAAAGGCGCTGTCTTTCCGGGACGCCTCTTAAGACCTTTCACTTTCCCAGACGCAGCTCCACCACCGGGACTTCCCAGGAGTCTATCCTGCAGCTTTCGCGGTATTCGGCCTCGCCGTCGTCACGGAAACGCTCTACCATAGCCGTCACACGAGCGGATTGGACGTCTTCCAGCCGGTCCCGCCATTGTTCGCAGGCGCTTTTCGACAGCTTTGCCACCGGGACGTCTCCGTGAGCGAGCAGGATGTCGCGGTCTTGAACAACGATGTTCAGGCTGTCCCCGGGTTGAAGCGATGAAAGGGCCCTGTGGATCGGATGGTGCGCAGGGAAGCGTGCTGGGTAGTTGAGGTGGAGGTCCTGGAGCCCCAGAACGGCATAACCGCGCAGGGTCGCCCCGGTGCCGGCATCAATGTCTTTCAAGGGCGCGGCCCGCCTGCGCAGGACAAAGTCGCCCTTCATTTCTCTCACCCGGGGGCTTCGCGTGTCTTCACGCTGCATAAGGCACAGTGTCTCCCGGGCCCGGGTCATGGCCACGTAGTAGAGGCGTGTTTCCTCCTCCTCACGGGGACCCTTCAGGTTGCGGTCCCAACCGCCGTCCAGAATGAACACATGATCGAATTCCATGCCCTTGACCGAGTGGGCCGTGCCGAGGAATATCCCCCTGCCGATCCGGCGTTCGCGGCGTTTTTCGGCCAGGATTTCATAGAGGTATTCAACGGCGTCGCGAACCGGCAGTTCGGCATCTCCTGTCTCGTCTCGCCGGGCCTCCAGGATTTCTTTAAGCTGAAGTATCCAGGTATTGGATGACTGATCGGGAAACAGTGCCCAGAGCCGCTCCATCAATCGGGAAGCACTCGTAAGCTTCCGGTCGCAGGTCTTCAGGTCTTCGAGGAAGCGGGAGTTTTCCCGGATCCGCACCAGGGGAGGCATGCGGTCCGCAGGAAGGGCCATGGAGAACTCCAGGCCGGATTCTTCCAGAAGAAGGCGGAGCGGATGGAGCAGGTTCCATTCCCTTGCCAGGACCGCAAATCCCTCCCGGCCCGGCCGGGTTTCCAGTCGTTGAAGGCGCAGCAGTTCGTCCAGCGCGGCCCGGGCCTGGTTCGCCTCATCAGGGCACTCGATGATCTGGACCCGGCCTTGGGCCAGGGTGTCCGTCCGGGTCCATGGGCCTCCCGGTGCAAGGTCCTTGCGCCGGTCATTTATTCGAATGGCATGCCCGGTTTTCATACGGTCGCGGTTCCGGGCGATAAGGGCGTTGGCCGCGTCGATTATGTGCCGGGTGGAGCGATAGTTTTCCACCAGGTAATGGAGAGAGGCTTTGTAGTCTTCCTGAAAGCGGCGTATGAACTCCACGTTGGCGCCGCGGAACTGGTAGATGTTCTGGTCGTCGTCACCCACTGCGAGGATGCTGAGTTTCTTCTCGTCTTCCTGAAGCGACCTTCCTGCTACGGCTGAAATCAGGCTGTACTGGTCCTCGTCGATATCCTGGTATTCATCCACCAGTATGTGGCGGTAGCCTCTAAGCAGCCGATCTCTGAGTTCGTCTTTTTCAAGCCCGAAAGTATCCATGTCCCCCTTTAAGAGGGAAGTCGCCTCCCGGATGAGGTTGCTGAAACCGGCCTCGGCAAGGTCGCCCCGAAGGTCCCGGCCCAGCATGGATCGCCCGGCCAGCCGCAATGCCAGGCCGTGGTAGGTCTGGACGGTGACTCCCAGGGCGTCACGGCCTGCCAGGCTGCGCAGGCGCCGGCGCAGTTCGGTCACTGCATTCCGGTTGAAGCACAGCACCAGGATGCTCTCCGGCCGGACCCTGATCACGCGGAGCAGGTAGGCGCAGCGATGGACCACCACACGTGTCTTGCCGGAACCCGGACCGGCAAGGACGAGAATGTTGTCTTCTTCAGGGGCGGCGACAATAGCGGCCTGCCGGGAGTTCCCGAGGTCATCCACGATACGGCGGAATGACTCTCCGCTGGTGGCCCTCTCGAGGATCTCGGCGCGGTCCGAGAAATAACGCTTTACGAATTCGGTCTTGTCACGAGAGAAGTACGCCATCACAAAGGCAAGGGCCTGGCCGATCCTCTCCATTCCCTTGCGGGCGTATTCATTGATGACATGGACCTGGAAGACGCGTTCGCCGTAGTACCGGGACAGGGGTTCATAGTCTCCTTTGGTGTAGCGGCGGCCTTTGGATTCCGGGGATACCCGTATGGTCATGGCCTGGCGAAAGACGGCCAGGCCTTTCTGCAGGGTGATGACTCGCTGTTCGTGCAGGAAAAGCAGTGCCCGGTCAATGGCGGCCAGCGGGTCTTTTATGGCGCCGGCCAGGATAATGTCCTGTTTCAGGTGGGCGAGGAGATCTTCTGCAGAGAATTCCACAAGCACGTTTGCGTCGGGAGGCGTGCCGGCCGGGATGCGGGCAAGGATTGCGTCTAAAACCGCCTTTGCCGCGGCCTGGCGAAGCTCGGCCGTGGCCCTGAGAGAATTCCAGTCCCTTTGGAGCTTTATCTTGTATCGGTCGCGCCCGGCATACCTGAAGGTGATGCTGCCTCGGCTCCCGGCCAGACCCTGTCCGTCCCGGGCAAGGCTGGCTATAAGGTTTCGCAGGATTTCCGGATTGCTCCGCTCGAGCCCCTGATCAATCAGTCGCTGGTTGAGCCGCCGAAGGGAAAGGGTCTGGACCTCCCCGCTGTCCGCGTCAGGGGCCTCCTCCCTCAGGGCGTCCAGCATGGCCGATTCCAGGCGGCATATCTGCCCGAGGAGCACCCCAGAGTGGCTTGCCACCTTGTAGCGTACAAAGGCCGACATCAGGAGGGTCTTTCGGATCAGGCCGGCTTCGGCCATGTCGTAGAGGGTGCGAAGAACACGCTGGGTCTCGGTCTCGCCTTCCCCCTCCTGATCGCCGGTTTGGGGGTCGCGCCGAAATGCGCCCAGCTCGGCCAGATCGTCCGCGCTGAACCCCTCATCCGAATCCGCATTGATGAGGGTCTCCAGGATCGCCAGCCATTGTGCCTTGCGGCGGGCGGAGAGGCCGAGCTTTTCAATCCTGTTCCGGGCCTCGTCAAGGCTTTTCACCATGGGGCGGCCCTGGAACACCTGGGTGCGGTTTTCGTTCCGCTCCAGGAACCCGGCTCGTTCCAGCCAGGAGATCGCGGTGATCACCTTGGTCCGGGCGTTCCGGTCATCAGGGTCGACTGCGTCCTCCATGGCCTCGTCCCGCATCAGTTCGCCGGTGGTGAGAACCACATTGCCTTCCCTGTCCCTCCGGGCCTTGCGAAGGGCCCGCAGGATCCCGGCGATGTCCTGTCGATCCAGCCTGGACAGAGCCGACAGCCTGAACTGGGTCTCTATGTCCTCCTCGTCATAGAACAAGACGCATTCGGCGTCGAGGCGGTCGCGGCCGGCCCGTCCCGCCTCCTGTATATAGTTTTCGAGGGATCCGGGGATGTCCAGGTGGACCACCAGCCGCACATCCTCTTTGTCGATACCCATGCCGAAGGCGTTGGTGGCGCAGATGACGCGGATACGACCTTCTATGAAGTCATTCTGGATGTCTCTTTTGCGGGACGCGTCGATCCCCGCGTGAAAGGCCTGCGCCTGCCACCCCTGATTCAACAGGTATTCGGCCGCGGTCTCAGCACCTTTCCGGGTGGCGCAATACACTATACAGCAACCTGGAAGCTCCGGATGAAGGCGTTCCGAGAGCAGCGCGTGGAGGCGAGGATGCTTTTCAGCGCCGGCCACGGTCTGCACCTCGAACCTCAGGTTATCACGTTCAACTCCGCCGCTGAATACCTCCAGCTCCACGCCCAGGTGGGTGCGGAAATGGTCGATTATTTCCGCCTTGACATCCTCCTTGGCGGTTGCGCTGAAGCACTGGACCGGCGGAAGAAAGCTCTGGTTCGCAGAGGATAACTCCTTGATGAAACGGGCCGCGTAGAGATAGTCGGGCCGGAAGTCGTGCCCCCACTTGGAAAGGCAGTGGGCTTCATCAAATACCCAGCAACCGATCTCGCGGTGGCGGACGGCCTCGCGGAACGAGCGGTTGCGCAGTTGTTCCGGGGACACATAGAGGACGCCCACATCCCCCAGTCGAATTCCCTTGAGGACCTCTCCCCGCTCCGGGGCCGTGAGGAGTCCGCTCAGGGCGGCCGCGTTGGGGGCCCCTGTCTTGTTTCGGAGGTTGTCCACCTGGTCCTTCATCAGGGCCTGCAGGGGCGATATTACAACGGTCAAGACCGAGCGCCTCAGATAGCGGGCCAGGGCCGGGAGCTGATAGCAGAGGCTCTTGCCGGCACCTGTGGGAAGAACTGCAAACAAATGCTGATCGCCCATGGCCCTTGTTACAATTGCCTGCTGAAGGCTCCGTCCATTGGCGTCG
Source organism: Desulfatiglandales bacterium (assembly GCA_041685835.1). GTDB lineage: Bacteria > Desulfobacterota > DSM-4660 > Desulfatiglandales > HGW-15 > JAIPEI01. Next base: position 17,314 of record JAWLEX010000016.1, on the reverse strand, counting down.
GCCGGTTCCGGCCGGAATTCGGAAAAACCGAAAAAGCGTTTGAGCAGCTTTCCGGGGTCATGGGTTTCCGTGCAATAGCGGCAGTCCGGCCTGCCGCAGGGAGTGTCCCGCAAATCGCGCAGGATGGGAGCCACCTCGGGAAAGCGCCTGTGCACCCAGGGCGGGAGAACCGAGTTGCCCCCGGCCACACGCAGCCAGGCAAGGGCATAGGCCAGGGAGATCCTTTGCGACGGGTCGTGCAGGAATGAGGGAACGGTCCGTATCAGGGCCTCACTACACACGCGGCCGCTTGTGTAATGCTCGAAAAGGTCATAGGCCTCTTCCGCACTCACGGGGTCGGCGCCCATGGCCTCGAAGATTTCTTGAATGCCTGTGTAAGCAGGATTGCCTGTGAAGGCGAAAAGGAAAAAAGACAACAGGCCGCTTTCAACCTTTCCCATGGCGGTGAAGGTATCCCACTGGTCCTTGAAAAGAGACGCGGCAATGCGTGCGTCCGCCAGGGGATCGTTCATCGTGTCCCGCACCAGCTTGTAGTCCTTGACCAGGCGGTGGTAGGGGTTTTCCGGAAAGGCGACAGGGGAGAGAAAAAGGGTGTCTACAACAGGCATCTGAAGAACCGGTGAGTGCGGGGCCGCCGCCTCGAGGATCGGCAGGTCGTGATCGAGCAGGTTGTGGCCGAGCAGGAACTGCGCTCCGCGGGCCATTTTGCCTAATATGCCGAGAGACGCCCCGAGATCGGCGTTGCCTTTTCGGGGGAAGCTGTGGCTGTGGTTCCCGCGGATTGCGCCCAGGGCGATGATTTCACCTTTGGGCCCGGTTTCGAGGTCCAGGCACAGACAGCGGTCGATGAATTCAGCAAATTCCATCGGAATACCAAGTGGTACGGAAAAGGCTCCCTGACGCACAGACGCTCGGCCCTGACCATGATCCGAAACCGGCCCGATTCCCGCGGGCTTGTAAAACACCAGTGGAGCCGGCGCCCTGATGCTCAGTGCTTCGGAACGTTAACATACGAGTTTTGTGACTTGAGGTCAAATGTAGGTCTGGTCAGGGATGCTGCCGGCAAGAATAACCTGCTTTTTTCAGAAACGTAGCGAAACAACTGAAGACAACTCGTAGGCTGCGGCGGATTTTTGTCTCAGGCGAGGACGGGACAATGGAATCCTCATAGATTGCATGGAAATTTGTTATGAGGGTGTGTTAGGATAGTTTCCATCCAGAAATGGTCTTTTTTGCCAATCTCGGCGTCAATCTGCGAGGTTGCTTGTGCGGCGTACTTCAGTACGCCTCCGCGCAACCTCTTGATTTCCTTGATCTTGACAAAAAATCCTCATTTCTGAATTGGAAACTTGCTAGTGCCCAAAAAGCGTTTCTGGATGGGCACTAGGATAATTTGGTGGCGTTCCAAAAAAACCTCAGCTTTTGACAAGAGCACGATCTGAATCGGAATCAAATGAGGATTATATTTTTTGCCGGAAAGGGTGGGGTCGGAAAGACCAGCGTGGCCGCCGCCACCGGGATCAAGGCGGCGCAGGCGGGGCGAAGGACTCTGGTCATGTCTCTGGATGTGGCCCACAGCCTTGCAGATATTTTTGATCTCGAAAGGGAGCTGATCGACCAGAACAGGGGAAAGCCGATCAAGGTCGGGAAGAACCTCTGGATCCAGGAACTGGACATACAGGAAGAGATTGAAAAGAACTGGGGAGATATACACAAGTATCTCTCGACCCTCTTGAACACCACTGGTCTGGATGAGATCCTGGCCGAGGAACTGGCCATCCTGCCCGGGATGGAGGAGGTCAGCCTGCTTCTCTACATCAACAGCTATGTCCGGACAAACAAGTTCGATGTCATTCTTCTGGATTGTGCGCCCACTGGAGAATCGCTCAGGTTTATCAGCATTCCAACGACCCTGGAGTGGTACATAAAAAAGATATTCAAGATGGAGAGGACCATAGCCAGGTATGCCCGTCCCATAGCCAAGCGGCTGTATGATGTTCCGCTTCCGGATGAAGACTACTTCGACGCCGTTGAATACCTTTTCCAGCGCCTGCACGGGGTCGATGAGATCCTGGCTGACACAAAGACAACGACCGTGCGTCTCGTGACCAATCCGGAAAAGATCGTGCTCAAGGAGACGCAGCGGGCGTTCATGTATTTTTGCCTTTACAAAATGAGTACAGACGCCATCATCATGAATCGTATCCTGCCTAAGAGCATCAATGACGCCTATTTTGACGACTGGAGGGAGCGGCAGGCTGAGTATATACGGCAGGCGGAGACCTACTTCAGCCCGATACCGCTTTTCCCGGTGAATCTCTTCAGGGGAGAGATATTAGGCAGGGAGAGCCTCACGTCCCTGGCTGATCAGATATACGGCGACCGGGACCCGCTGGAGCGGTTTTTTGAGGGAGAGCCCTACACCCTGGTCAAGGCCGACGGTAAATACCAGTTAAAGATAAAACTGCCTTTTGTGCAGAAGAAGGACGTCGATCTTAATAAGATAGCGGATGAATTGATTATCCGTGTAGGAAGCTTCAAGAGGCATATCCTGCTTCCCAGGCAGGTGGGGGCCTCAAAATCGGTCAGCGCCACGCTCGACGGGGCGGATCTGTCGATTCAGTTTGATCCCTGAAACTCTGTTGGAAAGGGGGACAACCATGGCCAAAGCAAAAGAGAACAATATGAATGAACAGATGGCATGCCCGATCGGCAGGTTTTTTTTAAAGCTTGAAAAGGCATCCAGCAGGAAATCCAAGTTTACTGAACACCTGTCGCGGTCACAGGCCGAGTTTCTCAAGGCCTTGAAATACCTTATTGATGAAAAGATAGAGGACCTTGAGAAAGAGAGCGTTCCCCGGGGAAAAAGGAAGGCGACACGAGTCAAGGTGGAATAGGAGTGGGGTAAAGGGGGAGCTGATGACGGATTTTGTAAGGCTTGAAGTTGAAGGACATATCGCCCACGTGACCCTGAACCGGCCGGAAAAATATAACGCCCTGAATCCCCAGATGTTTCAGGCCATTATAGATGCGGGGGAAACCGTCTCTCAAGACCGCTCGATCCGCGCCGTTGTCCTGTCCGGAGAGGGGCGTGGTTTCTGTGCCGGGTTGGATTTCGAGAGCTTTATGGCCATGGGATCCGGAAAGATGACCGAAGACCGGGAGAGCGGCCGTTTATTGCTTAAGCGATCCAGGGACGGGATGAGCAATTATGCTCAACTGGCCGGTTATATCTGGAAGCAACAGGCAGTACCGGTTATTGCTGCACTTCATGGTGTTGCTTTCGGGGGCGGGCTGCAAATCGCCCTTGGAGCGGATATCCGGCTTGCCGCGCCCGATACTCAATTTTCTATCATGGAAATCAAGTGGGGCATTATTCCTGACATGTCGATCACCCAGACTATTCGTGACCTGGTTCGCATGGATGCAGCCAAAGAGCTGATGTTTACAGGCAGGGTTATCGACGGCAGGGAGGCAGGCCGGCTCGGTCTGGTCACCCGTGTGTGTGAAGATCCCCTGTCAGAGGCTCGAAGAGTGGCCGGGGAGATCGCCTGCAAATCACCGGACGCCGTTTCCGCAGGTAAGCAGTTGTTTGAATCCGCCTGGCACAGCAGCCCCGAGGAGGGGCTGAAACTTGAAGAAGCCTTGCAAAGAACGCTGATAGGCACTCCAAATCAGATCGAAGCCGTTAAAGCCAATTTTGAGAATCGTGAGCCGGAGTTTAGAGATCGTTCGTAACAATACACAGGAGAAAGGATCGAGAATGGACTTGAAAGAGGTTCTGCAAAACAGGAGGAGTGTCCGTGCGTTTTTACCTGATCCTGTTCCCAGGGATCTAATAGCCAGGGTGATGGACCTGGCCCGGTGGTCGCCCTCGTGGGGCAATACTCAACCCTGGGAGGTTGTAGTGGCGGACGGTGAAAAAGCAATGCGCCTGGCTGATGCGTTTGAAGCGGAAGCGAAAAAAGGAGAGAAGCCCCGGCCCGACATCACCATGCCTGGAGACTTCCCTTCCCCGCATAAGGACCGGTATGTGGGATTGGGAAGGGATCTGTTTTCCAGCATGGGTATCGAGCGGGGGGATAAAGAGGCTCGATCCCGGCACTACATAAATATGTACCGGTTTTTCGGTGCCCCGGCATGTGTCTATTTCACCGTCGACGGGGCCTTGAATGAGCCTTACGCCTGTCTGGATATCGGCTCCATCGGCACGACCATGTGCTATGCGGCCCATCAGGAAGGGCTTGGAACCATATACCTGGCGGCTTCTTCGCACTTTCCGGACATAATCAAAAAGACCCTTGATATCCCTGAAACAAAGAAAGTCGTGATCGGAATCGCTATGGGATACCCGCACCCGTCTGCGCCGGCAAGCCTGTTCCGGAGCGAGCGCCTGTCCGTGGAAGACATTCTTCGCTTTGGTTAGGAGTTACGTATTCTTCTACGCCCTCTTCGTGATCTTCGTGGTATACAAATAATCTGTTTCACCACGAAGGACACGAAGGTTTTATTGATTACATTCGCGGGTCTTGACAAAGTGAATGCCCGGCCAGTCTTTTACCAGGTATTTGAGTTGCCATTCACTGGGGGCCAGATATGTCAGGCTCCCCTCGGCGTCCAGTGCCAGGTTGGCCTGACAGGCCTTCTCAAAATCGGCAAGCCTGTTCCTGTCGTCACAGCTTACCCAGCGGGCGGTGGCGTATTCAACCGGCTCATAGACGGCATCAACGCCATACTCGCTTTTCAGCCGTGCCATGGTCACGTCGAACTGCAGTACGCCCACCGCCCCCAGAATCAATGCGTTTTCCGTAAGAGGACGGAATAACTGCACCGCGCCTTCTTCGACCAGCTGGGTTACACCTTTCTGGAGCTGTTTCGCCTTTAAGGGTGATTTCAATCGCACCCGCCTGAAATGCTCCGGGGCGAAATTGGGGACGCCGGTGATTGTTAACGGCTCCTTCTCGGAGAAAGTATCCCCTATCCTGATTGTGCCGTGATTGTGGATCCCAATTATATCGCCGGGCCATGCCTCCTCCGCACGAGTTCGGTCCCTGGCCATGAACATGATGGGATTGGCAAGTTGAATTTCTTTGCCCAGGCGGTGGTGGCGTACCCGCATCCCTTGACGGAAACGGCCCGAGCAGATGCGCAAAAAGGCGACCCGGTCGCGGTGGGCGGGGTCCATGTTCGCCTGAACTTTAAATACAAAACCGGAAAATGCTTCCTCATCGGGGTGAACCAATCGGGAAGTCGTTGCGCGCGGCAAAGGGGGCGGGGCGATTTCCACGAAGGCATCGAGCAGCTCGCGCACTCCGAAGTTGTTGATCGCACTGCCGAAGAAAACCGGGGTCTGGCTCCCGGCGAGGAATTCCCGGATGTCGAAAGGGTTCGCCGCTCCCTCGATCAGTGCTATGTCTTCCCGCAGCTCGCCGGCCTGACTGCCCAGGGCCTTGTCGAGCAAAGGGTCATCCAGATCCCTTATAGTCAGCGCATCGCCGGGCAGCGTCTCCTGGCCGGGTGTAAAAAGGGTCAGCTCTTTACGGTGGAGATTGTAGGTGCCTCTGAAACTCTTGCCCATGCCGATAGGCCAGGATAGAGGAGCGCACTCGATCTGCAGGGTCTCCTCTATATCCCCCAGAATGTCCAGAGGGGGCAGGCCCTCGCGGTCGAGTTTGTTGATAAAGGTCACGATCGGGGTGTTGCGCATCCGGCAGACCTCCATCAGCTTGCGGGTCTGGGTTTCGACCCCCTTGACGCTGTCGATCACCATGACCGCACTGTCTACGGCGGTCAACACCCGGTAGGTATCTTCGGAGAAATCCTGATGGCCGGGTGTGTCCAGCAGGTTGATTGCGTAATCGCGGTAGTCGAATTGCATTACCGAGCTGCTGACCGATATGCCCCGCTCCTGCTCAATGGCCATCCAGTCGCTTGTGGCATGCCTGTTGGCCTTGCGTGCCTTGACCGAGCCGGCCATGTGTATAGCGCCGCCGAAAAGCAGCAGTTTCTCGGTGAGGGTCGTTTTGCCTGCGTCTGGATGGCTGATGATGCCGAAGGTTCGGCGCCGGTTGATTTCCCGGTGTCGTCGTGGTCTGCTTAACTGTATTTCCATAGATTGCGTCCGTATCTAGTTGTTCGTCGCTCCTGCAAAAGGGGGATTCAGACGCCTTGTGTTATGGCGCAACGGTTATGCCCTGAGGGCGAGTGAAGTATATCTTTTGGAAGGACTACTGTAACCTGGCTGTATAGTTGGGAAAATCGTATCAGGGGGGCGTGGGCGAGGGAGACGCCTTAGAGGGGGTCCTTTTGAAAGGATGCGGAAGCCAACACGATATGGCCATTGGCCGAAATAGTGGTGAAAGTGCGTCTGGTGTTCTCATGGGGGTATGAATATACACGAACCGAGCGTTTGTCAATGGCAAGCACAAAATGAGGGCCGGAAATACAAAACCAGTATGGCTGCACGATATTCGGACAGGGGCACTACGTAATGAAGCTTGTGTTGAATATCCCGGGAGGTTGTGTCAGTGTCGTTGTGAGTGCCAGCACGCAAGTCCCATCGGGTGGGATATCATTTCAGTAGACCTTACTTGTTGAAAACGAAAATCCAATGTGGCGGGAAACACGAAAAGAGGAGATGGTCCGCATTGCAGGGGAGGACGGGCCGGTTCTGGTGTACGACGGCGAAACCCTGAACGATATCGTGTTCGACCTGCTCTGCCTGGATTGCGTGGACAGGCTGCTCTTTGACCTGGGCCTGAGCTCCTGCCCGGAACTTCTGAAGGCGCTGGGCAGGTTGGGCGCGGGTTTCCAGTACCGCTCCCCTGAGGATGCGGCGGCGGTTCGCGGAATTTGCCGCGGTGATGAGGGGTTGGCTGTTTACCTCATACAGGATTATGCTCAGGCAGGCGGAAAAGCGAGCGCTCATTATGGCATGATACCGGCCATCCCTCTCTCCGGGATGACGGGGGGTGATTCAGAAGGCCTTCGGGACAGAGACGTGCTTTTAGTACTGCACCGCCCCGTCTCCAGCGGAAAAGACCCCGGTGTCGCTTCGTGCCTTCGGGAGATGGATCGCTTGCATGCCCGGGTCAGGGGGCTTTACCTGTCTTGGGAGCGGGGACCTGCATTCTATGAGACAAAACAGGAGCTACTGGACTGGCAAACCATAGCAGGGCGGGATGGAATACTGGTTCCGGCACGGGGCATGGGAATTGTCCTCGAAAGAGAGACCGGCGTTTTGGACTTGGATTCCACGGCGAGAAACCTCGAGGAATTGAAGTCTATCTTTCCGGATGGGGCGGTCTGGGTGGAGCCGGGGGCTGAGTTCTTGGCTTTGGCCACGGCGCTGGTGGTGCCCGCAGACGGTCAGGCGCGTGTCTTGGGTCCGGACAACCTGCTGCTCGATGACTTTGAAGAGGATTCTCTAAAAGAGGAGTGTTACTTGAGAGCCCGTAGGATCTGCCAGGTCCCTCTTTGAAAGGAAAACAGGAATTCATGAACGAACTACACGCACAACGCATTGCGAATGAACTCGCCCTGACCCCCGGACAGGTGGAGGCGGTGCTCCGGCTGCTTCAGGAAGGGGCCACGGTACCCTTTATAGCGCGGTACCGGAAGGAGGCCACGGGCACCCTGGACGAGGTCCAGGTGACCGCTGTTCGGGACCGTGCGGCCCGGCTGGAGGAGTTGGGCAAGCGCAGGGAGGCCGTTCTTAAGAGCCTTACCGAGCGGGAGCTCCTTACAGACGAGCTGAAGGCGGGTATTCAGGCGGCCGAGACCCTGGCGGAACTGGAAGACGTCTACCTCCCGTTTCGTCCCAAACGCCGGACCCGCGGGACCGCGGCCAGGGAGCGAGGCCTGGAACCCCTGGCCATACTCCTTTTCGAGCAGGATCCCTCAACGGACCCGGAGGCCGCGGCAAGGGCCTGCGTGGATCAGGAAAAGGGGGTGGAGTCCGAGGAGGATGCCCTGGCCGGGGCCCGTGACATCGTGGCCGAGTGGGTGAACGAGAACTCGGCGGCCCGCGAACGGATGCGGAAGCTCTTTGCGGCGGAGGGCGTGTTTCAGGTGAAGGTTGTGCCGGGCATGGAGGAAAAGGGCGCCAAATACCGCGACTACTTCGACATAGAAGAACCTGTGGCCAGTGCCCCGTCTCACCGGGTCCTGGCCATGCGCAGAGGCGCAAGGGAGGGAATCCTGGACCTCCGGGTGACCCCGCCGGAAGACAAGGCCCTGGCGCTCCTCGAGGCGCTGTTTGTCAAGGGGGAGGGTCCTGCTTCGGAGCAGGTCAGGGACGCCGTGCATGACGGCTACCGAAGGCTCCTCAGCCACGCCATGGAAACGGAGATCCGTGTGGAGACAAAGAAGTCGGCGGACGAGCACGCGATCCGGGTATTCGCCGGTAACCTCAGGGAGCTTCTCCTGTCACCTCCCCTGGGGCGAAAGCGGGTCCTGGCCGTAGACCCGGGCATCCGAACCGGGTGCAAGGCGGTGTGCCTGGACCGCCAGGGAGAGCTGCTTGCCACGGAGACGGTGTTCCTTGTGGGATCAGGTGCTGGAAAGGCCCGGGCCGCCGAGGTAGTTCAGAGCCTGTGCCGCGAGCACCGGGTGGAGGCCGTCGCCGTGGGTAACGGGACAGGCGGCCGGGAGACCGAGGCCTTTATTCGAGGGCTGGACCTGCCCGGAAATATCCCTGTGATCCTGGTGAACGAGAGCGGGGCGTCGATCTACTCGGCCTCGGACGTTGCCCGCAAGGAGTTTCCCGACCTGGACCTGACCTACAGGGGGGCGGTGTCCATCGGCAGGCGGCTCATGGATCCATTGGCCGAGCTTGTCAAGATCGACCCCAAATCCATCGGGGTGGGGCAGTACCAGCACGACGTGAATCAGACAGCGCTCAAGCGAAGCCTGGACGATGTAGTGGTGAGCTGTGTAAACGCCGTAGGCGTGGAGGTGAACACTGCCAGCGAGCAGCTCCTGAGCTATGTGTCGGGGCTGGGTCCACAGCTCGCCTCAAACATCCTGTCTTACCGCGGAGAGAAAGGACCGTTCCACTCGCGCCGTCAACTCAAGGAGGTGAGCCGTCTGGGTCCCAAGGCGTTCGAGCAGGCGGCCGGGTTCCTGCGCATTGGAGAGGCGCAGAATCCCCTGGACGGAAGCGCGGTCCATCCGGAGTCCTACGGCGTTGTGGAGGCCATGGCCCTGGACCTTGACTGCTCGGTCCGGGACCTCATGGAACGGGAGGACCTTCGAAGAAAGATCAGACTCACCGACTACGTCACAGAGACCGTCGGGCTTCCTACACTGAACGACATCCTGGAGGAGTTGGCCAAGCCGGGCCGGGATCCCCGGGAGCGGTTGGAAGCCGTATCCTTCAGAGAGGGGATACAAAAGATCGGGGACCTGACGCCGGGGATGACGCTTCCCGGCGTGGTGACCAACGTGACAGCCTTCGGCGCATTCGTGGACGTGGGTGTCCATCAGGACGGGCTCGTGCACGTGAGCCAACTGGCGGACCGGTTTGTCAAGGATCCCGCAGAGGTGGTCAGCTTGAACCAGCGCGTCACGGTAAGGGTCCTGGATGTTGATCTGGCCCGGAACCGGATCTCACTCTCCATGCGCTCCGGTGGAAAAAGACAAAAGCCCCTGGAAACCTCCGCAGCGGCAAATAAGGGGAGCACCCTTCCCAAGAAGGCGTATGCCCGGCAAAAGACAGGTGAGAAAAGACCCGGGGCCTTTAACAACCCGTTTGCAGATGTATTGGGAAACGACGACTGAAGCAGCTGTTGAGCCGGCGGACCCCTTCGCCTCCAATGACACAGACCTCTGTCACAGACCTCTATCACAGACACCTCTCACAGTAAAAGTCCCCGCGCATAGCGCCCTTGGTCATGGTTTTCCCCGGCCGGGTGCGGCCTGCCCCCGGGTCATGGAAGCCCTGACCGTATTCAGTGCCGAGCCTGCAAGCAGCCACGTGATCTGCTCGCGGGTCAGGGTGTGCCGGAGGTTAAGGTAAAGGATCGTGCCGTTTGCGCGCCTGACCTCGACAGTGACGGGCTTCCCCGGCTCCAGCTCCGATAAAGGTGGAAAACTGAGGCGGTCCTGTTCTTGGATCAGTTCGTAATCGGCGGGGTTTTGGAATGTGAGGGGCAGGATACCGTGCTTTTTAAGATTGGCCTCGTGAATGCGGGCGAATGACCGGGCCGCCACTACCAGCACTCCCAGGAACCTGGGGCTCATGGCCGCATGCTCCCGGCTCGAGCCCTCCCCGTAGTTTTCGTCCCCCACGATGACCGAGCCGCCCGCCCGGTCCCGGTAGCTCACGGCCAGTTCCGGGAAGGGCGCGCCGCTCTCGCCGGTGAGGATGTTGGTACCGCGGCCGGTTTCTCCGGTGAAGGCGTTCACGGCTCCCTTAAGAAGGTTTTTTGAAATGTTGGTAAGGTGACCCCGGTATCTGAGCCAAGGCCCGCCCGGGGAGATATGGTCCGTGGTGGCCTTGCCCCTGGTCTTGACGAGGACCGGCAGGCCCACGTAAGGGCGTCCGTTCCAGGCCGGAAAAGGCTTCAGGAACTCCAGCCGTTCCGAGTCCGGGGGAATCCGGATTTCAACGCCGTGGCCGTCTTCCGGAGGAGGGACATAGGCCTTCCTGTCCCGGACCAGCCCGTTCGGAGGGAGGGCCGGCGGGTTGGGAGGTTCGAGTAGGAACCGTTCGCCGTCCGCATCCCTCAGGGCCTCGGTCTCGGGGTTGAAGCCGGGATCTCCGCTGAGGGCCAGTGCCGCGGCCAGGGCCGGGGAGGTCAGAAAGGCCCGGGTCTCGGGGTTTTCGTCGTTTCGCCCCCGGAAGTTGCGGTTGAAAGTGGTGAACAGGCAGTTGGGCACGCCCTTGGGTACATCCTGCCGGTCCCACTGGCCTATACAGGGCCCGCATGAGGCCGTAAGCACTGTGGCGCCCGCATCCAGAAGCACCTGAAGGATTCCGTCGCGGCGAATGGTTTCGTGCACCTGCCGTGAGCCCGGCGAGAGCAGGAACGGTGCGCCGGCCCCAAGGCCGTGGGCCGCTCCCTGCTCCAGGACCTGGGCTGCGGCGCAAAGGTCTTGGTAGGAGCTGTTCGTGCAGGAGCCGAGGAGCACGGCCGAGACCCTATCGGGCCAGCCCTCGGACTTGACTGTTTCACGAAAATCCCGTGTGCTCGTCACCCGGTCCGGGCTGAACGGTCCGGCATGGGCCGGGTGCACGTCAGAGAGATTCAGTTCTATGACCTCGTCGAATACGGTTTGAGGGGCCTCATCGCAGACAGGGTCCTGAGTGAGCAGGTCCCCCAGGGGCCGCACCCGGTCCGCGTCTTCGGCCCTGCCCGCGTTGCGCATGTAGGCGTCCATGGTCTCGTCGTAGACAAAGACCGACGATGTTGCGCCCAGTTCGGCGCCCATGTTGGTGATGGTCGCTTTCTGTGTGGCGGAGAGACCCCGCGCCCCATCTCCGAAGTACTCGAAGACCTTGCCTGTGCCCCCCTTTACCGTGAGGCGGCGGAGCATCTCGAGGATAACGTCCTTGGCCGAAGCCCAACCGGTGAGTCGTCCGGTGAGCCGGACACCGACAATGAGCGGCATGGTGGTCTCCCACGGCAGCCCGGACATGACCTCGGCCGCATCCGCCCCGCCCACGCCCACGGCCAGCATGCCCAGCCCGCCTGCGTTGGGGGTGTGGGAGTCGGTGCCGATCATCAGCCCGCCCGGCAGGACATAGTTCTCGAGCAGGACCTGGTGAATGATGCCCGAGCCCGGCCCCCAGAACCCGATGCCGAAGCGGGCCGCTGCGGTCGAGAGGAACTCGTACACCTCACGGTTCTCGGTGAGGGCGGCTTTAAGGTCCTCTTCCTCTCCCCTTGCGGCCCGCATGAGATGGTCGCAGTGTATGGTGGCCGGAACACAGGTCTTGTCCCGATCGGCTGAAATGAACTGGAGCACTGCCATCTGGGCCGTGGCATCCTGCATGGCTACCCGGCCGGGAAAGAGACGGATGGGGTGGCGTCCCCGTTTGGGTATCCCGGCGAGTTCGGCATCGGCCTGGTGAATGAACAGGATTTTTTCTGCATAGGACAGTCCCCGGCCGAGCTGCTCCCGCTTTCGGTCCAGGACGAGTTCTGCGTGTTCTCGAGTGAATGGGGCGGTCATATTCAGCTTTTGTGTGCTCCGGGTCTTGAGATATATGTATGCAGGTATTTCGGGGTCACGGCTGCGCCGGTTTGGATCAGAACGGGAAGAGATCGTAGATCCTCTGGGCAAGCATGAGGTCGCCTTTTACCTTGAGCTTCCCCGTCATAAAGGCCTGAACCGCGTTGAGCCTGCGGTTGACCAGGGCAAGCCAGTCCTCTGCGGACATGGTGATGGTCACTCGGGGGCTGTCATGGGTCCCCTGTTCAACGGAACAGGAGTCTTCCTGTACCGTGACATTCCAGGTCCCGCCGTCTTCGCCTTCAATGTTGAACTGGAAGACCGCGTCCAGTCCCTTTGCCGAATTGGGGTTGAATACCTCGGGCATTCTGGAAAACACATCATGGGTGCTGGAAAAAGCCATAGCTCTTTGATCTCCTTTCATGGGAAAGTTAGACCCGCTGCGAGCCTGCGGCGGGTCCCGGGCTTCTGTCTACTCCAGGTTTGATGACGGAATCAATGGAAAAGGTTTGTGCTTGAATGAGCCCGCCGCGCCTGTTAAGAAAGAGACAATCATGTTTGATCGTGAAAATCAACAGGGTCGTGGTGCGGATTCGAGAGCGGATCGCTCCTCCTGCCCTGAATACCCGGAGGACGGTTCATGTTTGCCCAGCACGTGCCGGGGAACGAAACCAAACTCGGCCCGGGAGAAACGTTTTCGTTCTCATGTCACAGTGACCTGGCCTGCTTCAATGCCTGCTGCCGCAACAAGTATCTGCCTCTGACGCCTTACGATGTGCTCAGACTGAAGCAAGGGTTGAGACTGTCATCCGATGAGTTCATCGCCAGGCACACCCTCTACTGGATGGATCCGGAGACCGGGTTTCCCTTGATCCGCCTTCGGATGGGAGAGCCCCCGGATGGGGCTTGCCCCTTTGTGTCCCTGGAGGGGTGCCGGGTGTACCATGACCGGCCCACGGCCTGTCGGCTCTATCCGTTGGGCCGCGCAGTGAGAAGGAGTGAAAATAACCCGGATTCCGACCCGTTCTTCTTTCTCATGGAAACGCCGGGCTGCCTTGGGAGACACGAGGGGCGGGTTTGGAGCGTCAAGGCGTGGGAAGATAACCAGGGGCTCAATCCCTACGAGCGTATGAACGATCGGATGCTGGATGTCGTATTCCATGCCGGCCGGCGTGCCGGAAGGACCTTGAGCGAGGAACAGGTCCGAAAGGTGATCGTGGCATGCTACAACCTGGATGTGTTTCGGGAAGTCGTTTTCAGCACCCGTTTCATTGATGCAGTTCAACTGGACGAGGCCGCCCGCGACCGGGCGGCCGCCGATGACACAGCCCTCCTGGGGTTGGGTATGGCCTACCTTGAAAAGGCGCTCTATGCCCGTCCCGCAGGGTGATTCTCCGCCCGCGTTCGCTCCGCCTCGAAAAGAGGACTGGAAGAACAGGCGGGCAATACTCATTGAAAGGAGCACTTCATGCTTTTTAGTAAGACAACCAAGATTATGACCATTGTGACGGCCCTGTGTTTCTGCCTCTTGCCGGGCTCGGCCTCGGCCGAAGAGGCGGCAATTGAAACCTCCTCAGCCGGTGAGGCAGTAGTTGTCGTGAACGACGAGGCCGTTACCAAGGGGCAGGTGGATCGCGAGTTGAGCGGCCACCAGCAGAAGATGATGCGCTCCGGTCAGGCCCTTACCCCCGAACTCGTTGCCGGGCTGAGGGAGCAGGTCATCGAGAACCTCATCGACCGGACCCTGCTCCACCAGCAGAGCGTGAAAGAGGGAATCGTCGTGAGCGATGAGGAGGTCGATGAGCAATTCGGCGAGATTCAGCGGCAATTTCCATCCGAGGATGCGTTTAATTCGGCCCTTGAACAAATGAACATGACCAAGGAGCTTATTCGGGAGGAGCTCAGGGGCGGCATTGCCGTGCATAAGTTCGTCAACGAGAACTTCGGAAAGAGCGCCGAGATCTCCGAGAAGGAGGCCCAAACATTCTATGACAGCCACCCTGAGGCCTTTGTAAGTCCTGAGCAGGTCCGGGCGAGACACATCCTGATCCGTGCCGATCCCGAGGGCGGGGACGAGGCAGGGGATGAGGCCGTCAAAGCGCTTCAGGAAATCCGCAAGGAAGCCGAGGCAGGGAAAGATTTCGGCGAGCTGGCCGGGGAACACTCACAGTGCCCGAGCAAGGAGCAGGGTGGGGACCTCGGCTACTTTCCCCGGGGAAAGATGGCAAAGCCCTTTGAGGACGCGGCCTTTGCCCTGGAGCCGGGCGAGTTGAGCGAGGTGGTCCAGACACAATTCGGGCACCATCTCATCAAGCTCGAGGACCGCAAGGCGGAAGGAACATTACCCTTCGAGGATGTGCAGGAGAAGCTGCGCGTATACCTGGGAAGGGAAGCGATAAAGGAGGCGGTCCAGAGCTACGTCAAACAGCTTCGGCAGGATGCCGTGATTCAGCGGCCCGGTGATGAGGAATAAACCGGGTTGCCCGGATCCAGGCGGGCCCCGGTAGCCAGGTAGTTCCGGAGGTAATCACTCACAGCGTCCTCCAGCGCCATGCACTGGTGCGTGCATCCGGCGGCCCTGAGCTTCTCCGTGTCCGCGCAGGTGTAGTACTGGTACTTGTCTCTCAGGGTCTCGGGCATTGGGATGTACTCGATCCGAGGTTCCTTGCCCAAGGCCTTGAACATGGCACGGGCCACGTCGTTCCATGAACGCGCCCGGCCCGTTCCGAGGTTGAAGAGGCCGTTGGCGCGCCGGTTTTCCAGGAAGAAGAGGGTCATTTCCACTGCGTCTTTTACGTAGATGAAGTCCCTCAACTGGTCACCGTCGCCGTAATCCTGCCGGTAGGACTCAAAGAGCCGGATCCTTCCATATTCCCTCATCTCGGGGTAGGCCTTGTTGATGACGCTTCGCATATCGCCCTTGTGGTCCTCGTTGGGACCGAACACGTTGAAATACTTGAGCCCGGCGATTCGATGGAGCCAGCCGCGGCGAAGGGCGTAAAGGTCGAAGAGGTGCTTGGAGTAGCCGTAGATGTTCAGGGGACGGAGGGTGTATAAAGAGGCCTCGTCATCTCTGTGTCCTTGGGCGCCGTCGCCGTAAGTGGCGGCGCTCGACGCATAGATGAAGCGGCAGTTCGGGTGCTGCTCCTGCCAGGCCGCAAGGCGCAGGGTGTAGCGGTAATTGTTCTCCATGAGGTATCCGGCGTCCGTCTCGGTGGTGGAAGAGCAGGCCCCGAGATGAAGGATGGCCCGTATGCGGCTGCCGAAGTCGCCTTTCTCGATCCGGTCGATAAATGCATCCCGGTCCAGATAGTCGGAAAAACGCAGAGGGACAAGGTTTTTCCACTTCTCAGTCTCACCCAGGTGGTCCACTATCAAAATGTCCTTTTCGCCCTTCTGGTTGAGACGCCAGACAACCGCGCTACCGATGAATCCGGCCCCGCCGGTGACAATGATCATGACCTGTGCCCTCCCGAACCCAACTTTAATAATTACGCAGAAACCTTTTGTCTTCCGCAAAGCCGCAAAGAACGCCGGTACCCGTGCAGTCTAGGTCAGGAGGGTGGGGAGTGCAAGCCCTGTGATGGCTCATGGCTTATGGTAGGGCTTTTCGCTGCGTACCAGCTTTAATGAGTCGGTCTTGCCGCCTCTCAGCATCTTTGTCGTTCATAACGGCCTTCAGGAAAGCTTCCAGGAAAGCTCTTGACAAGCCGGAAAGCGTCCCGGTATTGTGATTGAAAGGGGCAAGAAGCCTGGAATTGTACGGAAAATCAAGGTTTAATGAACATGAATCAAGCCACGAAGGCCGTTTGCTCCGCAGGGGAGGGGGCGATCCTTTGATGGCTTTTTCATTTGAGATGGAGTGACGGAAGACATGGCTGAGATGAACGGACAATATACCTGCATGGAGTACCGGCAGGAGATGGTCCTCCTGGGACTCAGGCGGCGGCTCGAGCAGGAAGACCTGACCGAGGAGGAAAGGCGGGCGCTCAAGGCCCGGCTTCTGGAACTCGAGTCTGAAATGGATATGGATTGATCGACCCGGTCATAGGGTACACCCGGGTCAAGGAGGCTGTTGCGTGATCCTGATGGTTGTGGACGGGCAGGGTGGGGGGATCGGCGCCGCCGTGATAAAGCGCCTTCGAGAGGTCTTCGGCCACGGGCTGGTCATCTATGCCCTGGGGACCAATTCAGTGGCCACCTCCCGCATGATGAAGGCCGGAGCCAACAGGGGGGCCACGGGTGAGAACGCCATTATGCGGACCGCCCCTGAGGTGGATGCCATTATCGGCCCCCTCGCCGTGATCATGCCCAATTCCATGATGGGGGAGTTGACCCCGTCCATGGCCGAGGCCGTCAGCACGAGCAATGCAGCCAAGATACTGATCCCGCTGACCCAGGAGAATACCACCGTGGTGGGAGTACAGGGCGAGCCGCTGCCGCACCTGGTGGAGAGGGTGATCGGGGTCGTGAGGGAGATGGAAAACCATGTGTGAAGCCTCAGTGTACATCGAAAAGGACGGGACCGAGGAGCTGATCCTGGAAAGCGTGGGTGTCCTGGAAGATCAGGGAGGCGAGGTGCGGATGCTTAGCATCTTCGGAGAAGAGAAACGGCTCAAGGCCAGGATCAAGCGCTTCGCCCTGGTGAATCACCGGATTGTCCTGGAGCCGGCTGATTGACCCGGTTACCCGGCCGAGGTCCGGTGAAGGAGGGGTCATGGGGGACAAGCAGCCTGGAGCCGATCTTTCGCCGCAGGGGAAAACATGGGACCCAGCCTTGCCATGGTGTGCGATTCGGTCCGGAGCGGTCAGTATGAGTTTTAAGACTTTGTGACCCCCCATCCGGAAAAGGTTGTGGGTGCCCAGGTATGCCACCTGGAGGGTAAAGGCCGGGGCCATGTCCCGCCGGTGCGGTGCGAGGACATCGCCTCCCGTGCCGGCCTCCTGCTGGAGATCGGTTGCATGTGGTGGACACTGGAACTCCACGACCCTGCCGGGCTTCTCGAGACCCGGGACATTGTGTCCCGCTGCCTGGCGGACATTTCGAATTCGGATCCTGTCCAGGCCCCAGTCCTTAAGGCCTCCTGAGAGGTAAAAGGCCTTTGAAGACCATTCTGGTTCTGCTCGACGGTCTTGC
>JAWLEX010000106.1:2891-10411 GCA_041685835.1 Desulfatiglandales bacterium | reverse complement strand
GAGGTTGCGCGGAGGCGTACTGAAGTACGCCGCACAAGCAACCTCGCAGATTGACGCCGAGATTGGCAAAAAAGACCATTTCTGGATGGAAACGAGTTATTAAACATACTGAATAATTGGGCCTTGCTGTCGGCCATTGAAGCGCTTGTCTATTCATAAAGGAAGTTTTAAAGCATGATTAAATCCATGAATATTGCATGGTGGGTGCAGAGATGGAGTGAGCTACACCCTGAAAAGATTGCAATAATATATAACAATGAGAAAATATCTTATAAAGAACTCCATAAAAGGGCCGATCGTACGGGATGCTGGCTTCAGTCCCTTGGTATCGAGAAGGGAGACCGTGTTGCCGCCATGCTTCCGAACGGGCCGGAGTTCATAGAGGTCTATCTGGCGTGTTCACGCCTTGGGGCCATTTTCATCCCCGTGAACTTCCGGCTTGCCGGCCCGGAACTGGAGTACACGCTCAAGAACGCACGGCCCAGGCTGCTCGTGTTCGGCGAAAGGTATCTTGAGACAGTGGAGTCCCTTCGTGTGGGCAACAACGGGCCTCCACTCATGATTATGGCAATATTGAGGTGCGATACAGGAACAAAAAGGGCTTTGGAAAACCGGTTTCTGGACTACACGGAACATTCCCGGGAGTTTGACGGCAAGACGCCTTTCCTGACAAGTTCCCTGGGGCCCGCTGACCCTGAGGAACCCCATGTCATCATGTACACCTCAGGTACCACCGGTCAACCCAAGGGCGCCGTGCTCTCCCACAGAAAGACCTTTTTCAACTGTCTGAACGCTGATATCTTTTTTAAGCTCCATTTTGATGATATTATGCTTGTAGTGCTTCCCTTGTTTCATTCCGGAGGGCTGTTTATACAAGCATCTCCTATTCTTTACAAGGGTGCTACTATGATTATTCACTCAAAATTCGATCCTGTTAAAACCTTTCAAGACATTAAGAAGTACAGAGCGACGAAGTTTCTCGCTGTTCCTACCATTTATCGAGCTCTATTGAAAGTCAATCCTTCCAGCCGGCGCGACCTGTCATCCCTCAGGGTCTGCGCCATCGGCGGGGAAAAGACAACGCCTGCGCTATTCAGGGCCTGCAGCGACGCCGGGTTCCGTCTCAGGCAGATCTTGGGGCAGACAGAGACATCCATACTCCTATGGGCGTCCGAGGAAGATTCGCTTCAAAGACCAGGCACTGTCGGCCGCCCGGTCTTCCATGCGGAGGTGGAAATTGTGGATCAGTCCGGGCGCAAGGTCCGGCCCGGAGAGGTGGGTGAAATCGTGGTGAGGGGCTCCATCATGATGAAGGAGTACTGGCAGGACCCGGTAAGGACGGAGGAAACCATAGTTAACGGATGGCTTCATACCGGGGACCTGGCTAGAATAGACGGCGACGGGTACTTCTACCTGGTGGACCGTGCAAAGGACATGTATATCTCAGGAGGCGAGAACGTCTATCCCGCTGAGGTGGAACGAGTGCTGAGGGAGCATCCTGAGGTTGAGGACGTTGCAGTGGCAGGGCTTCCGGACGAGACCTGGGGAGAGGTGGGCGTGGCATACGTGATCCCAAAGAACGGGGCGCGTTTCACAACCGCCGAAATGGAATCGTTTTGCGAGGGGCGGCTGGCAAAACACAAATGGCCCAAGAGAATGGTCTTTTGCGAGGACTTTCCGAAGACCTCACTGGGAAAGGTGCGAAAGGCCGTTCTAGTTGAACAGGCCGACGGCTCCTGATTGGCTGGGTGAGACCGGGATAAGTCCTTTCTCCACAACGCCCACGAAGAACACGGTAAAAAGCGTTTAGTTTGGTTTCTTCGGGATCGAAATCGCTATCGGGATCGAAATCGATTTCCTCCAATCCATAGACCCCGGAGTCTTCCTTCACACAGAGGTAGACATCAAGCTTTTCGTGTCCAGGTATCCTTTTATTCTCTTTCGATCCCGATCCCGATCCCGGTCCCGATTTCGATTATACTAACATCAACACTTCTTGTTTTTTCTGACAGCTTTTCAGGAATAAGGCGCTGAGAACCCCTCTTATACCCACCCGAGGCACGGCCGCTTGCCTCTGCCCAAGACGCCAGGAAAATCCTTCTACACCGTGTTTGGTATTGCAACCGATTCCCGGTGCGGGTATCTTGTCCAAATCCCGTTAAAAAAGACGAGAGTGTGCTCTCGGCCCTTGTATTTTCAAGATGGACAAGGAAAAAAATGTAAGCGGATGGTCTGGAAAAGGAGGTTCTGGACGTGGTGTGGGTCCTATACCCCTTGGTTGCGTACCTGCTGGGCTCCATCCCCTTCGGCCGAATTATCGGAAAAGCGGTCGCAAGGGTCGATGTCCGGGAGAAAGGGAGCCGTAACATCGGTGCCACCAACGTAGCCCGGGAGGTTGGCATCAAATGGGGAGCGCTTACCCTGGTCCTGGATGCACTAAAGGGGGCGGCCCCGGTCTTGGTCCTCCACATGGGGGGCTTTGAGGGAGGACTGGCGGAACTGTGCGGGCTGGCCGCCATTTTAGGGCACCAGTTCTCTGTTTTCTTGGGGTTTCGCGGCGGCAAAGGAGTGGCAACGGCCCTGGGGATCTTTTTCGCCCTCGAGCCCTTTGCGTGCGGAGCCGCCCTGGGGGTTTTCCTCGTGGTCGTCCTGTTGACAGATATTATCTCGCTGGGGTCCATTGCCGCATCCTGCAGCGTGCCCCTGTTTATTTTCCTCTTCAGCGGGCCGATCGAAAGGATCGGTGTGGCCGTGGCTGTGAGCGTTTTGATCGTGATTGCCCACAGGGAAAACATCGGGCGCATCATCCGGGGCGAAGAGAGGCGGTGGAAAAGGGATGTGAAGGATCACCCCAGGCGCTCAAGGAGCCCTTCGAGTTCCTCGTCGGAATAGAAGTGAATGGTTATGCGGCCCTGCCTGCCACGGCGATGGATCTCCACCTTGGTGCCGAGGGAGCGTTTGAGGGTGTCCGAGACGGCCCGGAGATATTCCCCGTCCGGTGAAGGGGAACTGCGTGGAGAACGGGTCCTTCCGAGGCGTTTCGCGGTTTGCTCTGCCTGGCGGACCGACAGGCCTTTCTTCAAAATAATGTCTCTTAGTGTTTTCTGGTCCCCTGACTTGTTGAGGCCGGCGAGCACCCTTGCGTGGCCCATGGACAAACGCCCTTCCAGGAGGTCCTGTTGTATAAGTGAAGGCAGGGTGAGAAGGCGAAGCATGTTCGTGATTGTAGACCTGTCCTTTCCAAGACGCCGGGCCAGCGTCTCCTGGGTAAGACTCCCCCCCTCGATGCACTGTCTATAGGCCTCTGCTTCCTCGATGGGATTCAAGTCACTGCGGTGAATATTCTCGATCAAGGCCAGTTCCAAGGTCTCGGAGGGCGTGACGTCTCTGACCACAACGGGAACAGTCTCGATGCCCGCCTTTTGTGCGGCGCGCCACCGGCGCTCTCCGGCGATGAGCTGATATCCGTTGCGGATGCGAGTGACCAGGAGAGGCGTGAGTATGCCTTTTTCTCGAACCGATGCCACTAGTTCGTCGAACCCCGGATGGTCGAATGACTTTCGGGGCTGGGCCGGATTGGGCTCGATGGCGTGAACCGGACAATGGAAAAAGGCGGGGTCCTTTCCTTCAGGACGGTCCGGTTCGGGTATGAGGGCCGAGAGCCCTTTACCGAGTGCTTTGCGTTTGGTCATGGTGCCGTTCTCCTCGGGACAGGAATTCACGGGCCAGGGCGAGATAGGACTGGGCTCCCTTGGATCGAATATCATAAAGAAGAGCAGGCATGCCGTGGCTGGGAGACTCGCTCAGGCGGACGTTCCTTGGAATCATTGCGCTGTACACAAGGTCCTTGAAGTGATCGCGGACTTCCTCCTCCACTTGGATTGAAAGATTGTTGCGGCTGTCGTACATGGTGAGAAGGATGCCGGTGAGATGAAGGGCCGGGTTCAGGCCCCGCTTGACCGCCCGGACGGTTTCCATAAGGCGGGTCAGCCCTTCCAAGGCGTAGTACTCGCACTGGAGCGGGACCAGGAGGGCATCGGCTGCGGTGAGGGCGTTCAAGGTCAGGAAGCCGAGGGACGGGGGACAGTCCAGGAATACGAAGTCGAATCTGGGGAGGAGCGGCTGGAGGGCCTTTCTAAGAAGGTACTCGCGCGCAGAAGTGGAAGCGATTTCAACTTCAGCACCGATGAGATTGGGGTCGGCCCCGATTATGGAAAGACCGGGAAGCACCGTGTCCCGGAGGACGTCTTCGAGCGCGGCGCTGCCGAGGAGAAGATCATAGAGGCCTCGGTCCAGGGCCTTGGGGTCCAGGCCGCACCCGGTTGTGGCATTGCCTTGGGGGTCGCAGTCTATCACCAGGCAGCTCTTTTCAGCGGCGGCGAGGGATGCGGCAAGGTTCACGGCGGACGTGGTCTTGCCGACCCCGCCCTTCTGGTTGGAAATGGATATGATTTGGCCCATGAACCGGACACCCCTTGTGTGTTCGTGAAGATGTTTCACGTGAAACATCACCAAGCGTGAGGCGTGCTAAAAAGCCTGACAGCGGGTGATGGGATTGTGGATAGCACAACCCCGAAGGTTTTAAAAGTGAAAATGTCCGTGGTTCGTGTCCATAACCCAAAGCAAACAGCCCGATGCCTTGAGACGGGGACCTCAATACACCTGTGTTCTTTAACCATGTTCGTGATATCTGCTTGATTCATAGATTATGACCTTATCATGAATTTATCTATGTATTCTGTCATCCTTTTCGTATGCTTGGCAATAACATAATTAATATGTATCGGGCCTTTTTTGCGGCGCAGGTTCTCTTGCGTGACTTTCGAGGCGGGGGTAGGGGAAAATAACGGGGCGGCAACACACCTTTTCTGGGCCGAATTCCGGCGGAAACGGCTCGCTGCGTGGGGTTGAGACGCACTTTAATCCAGAGAGGGCATGTGCGCCGGGGCGCATGCCCTTTTTCCCCGGCCGGGTCCCTGTTATGCAGGCTTTTCAAGGAACAGGACCGCCGGTGGTACCTGGAATTGAAGGGAAATAAAACGAAAAACGTCAATTTTTGATGAAAAAAACAGAAAACGAGAGATCGCACCATGTGGACAACTTTTTTCACAAGTAGCTAAAACGGGAGAAGCTTTTGAATTCATGCAGAAAAAATCGGGCGCTAAAATGTCCTAGCATCAGGCCAAGTTATAGACGGAAGAAAAGTTTGATCTGTATTTTCATGTAGTTCTGGTTTGTCGAAAATGGGAGCAGGCCTAAGTGAAACCCGCCGCCTATTCGCTTTGACACCCGGCCGCGATTCTGAATAATGGGTCGCCAGATCCTGAGGGCAAAACCGCTGCTTGAAGAAAACCGGCGTATTCTGCGCTTCATTCTGTGTTTCCAGTTCAGCAGGTCCAGCGTTCACCTGAACCCTTTATATAAAGGCGCGTGGTCTTGAAATGCCGATTAAGCCACCCGCCAAAACCCGCCCCGGTTGACCGGGGATCAAGCCGAAACTTTCCATGACACCCTTTTTTGCTGTCGGAGAGTCTGCGAATGAACGGCGTATGGGAAGATGTCAAGCAGCAGATTCGTTCAGAAATCCCTGATCAAAGCTTTTGCCTATGGATCAAGCCGATCACTTTTCTGGAACGAAGAGACGACACCGTTGTTGTGGGGTGCCCCAATAAGTTCTCCAGAAACTGGGTTATGGATCACTACGCGCCTCTTCTGGAGAAGAAGCTGGCGCAAGTGGGAGGCAGTCCCTTGCGGGTATCACTGCAGGTGACGCCGGCCTCTCCGACGCCGGTCCCGCCCAAAATCATACGTGAATCCAGGCAGCTTGCCTTTCCCAACATGCAGCGGCGGGGCGTCATGACGGCCCGTTGGCTGAAAAATAACCTGACCTTTGATCGCTTTGTGGTAGGCAAGTGCAACGAGTTCGCATACTCGGTCTCCCGCTCCATGTCCTCCGGGAGTGACATGCACTACACCCCTCTCTTTATGCTGGCGAACACGGGGCTGGGTAAGAGCCACCTGGCACAAGCGATCGGACACGATGTCCTCAGCCGGGCGCCGGAAACCCGGGTCTGTTATGTGACGGCCGAAGACTTTGTCAACGAGATGATTTTTTCCTTGAAAAACAACCGAATCGAGGAGTTTAAGAACAAATACCGGCGGGGTTGCGACGTACTTCTTCTAGAGGAGGTGCATTTCTTAAGCGGTAAGGAGAAGACGCAGAAGGAGCTGGAGTACACGCTGGACGCCCTGATCAACGACCGAAAGACGATTATCTTCACGAGCGCCGTCCTGCCCAAGGACATTCCCAGCCTCAGCAAGGAAATGGAGTCCCGCCTGACCTCCGGCATCATCACAACCATCAATCGCCCTGACTACGCGACACGCCTGAAAATGCTCGAAAAGAAGGCTGCTGAAAGTGCCCTGAAGCTGTCAGAGGAGGCGGCGCAGCTCCTGGCCAAGCACCTCAGCCGGGATGTCCGTCAGATCGAAAGCGCCCTGAGCTGTCTCAAGGCCAAGACGGAACTTCTTAACGAAAAGATATCCAAGAATCTCGTCATGGACGTGATAAAGTGCCACGTGAGCCAGGGCGCCGGCATCAGCCTGGAAGATATCATGGGCCTGGTCTGCAGATACTTCAGTCTCGAGGCTCACATCCTGACCTCCCGATCCAGAAAAAAGAACCACGCCTATCCTAGAAATCTTTATGCATATCTTTGCCGGACCCACACGGACGCCACCCTTGAGGAAATAGGGGCGTCCATCAACAGGAATCACTCCACCGTACTCTATGCGGCCGAAGTCATCGCAAGCAAGGCCAAGACGGATCGTAATGTGCGCAAGCAGGTGGATTTCTTTACAAAACGGCTGGAAAAGGGCCAAGCGTGACGGCTCGAGATCCCATTACCTTCAAGGGCGCGGTCCTGAACCTGCTTCTTTTGGTTGTCTGGGCGACGGTGGGCTATGTCGTTTTCCTAGGGGGCGCCTGCGTCTGGGTGGGGATTTGCAGCGTTCACAGGCAGGGGTTCTGGGTGCCCATACTTGTCGGCTGCCTTACCATCGCTATCGTGCTCCGGGCGGCGTTTCCCCTGGCAGGGGGTCTTCGGGCCGCCCTTCAGAGGAAGACCGTCGAATCCGGCAACGGCTCATATTAGAAGGTTGATTGGCCGGGAAGGCCGCCTGCGGGGGGCCGAGAGGATCACGAATCACAATTCCGATAAAATGAGTCCAGGTAGATTTCATCCTTGGGCGTGAGATTGAATCTCATGCAGGCCTCCTGAATGAGGCTCGAAGTTGCTTTTTGAGGATCGTCCTCCCGTTGCTGCGAGATCCACCGTATTGCCTTCCGGATGTTTTCTCCCTTTGGTTGGATGGTGGACATGGGTTGCCTCCCGATTTCTTCAGGGTTTCTGGATAAGGTCGGGCCTCGATTGTGCGGCCTCCTGTCCGGTTTCAATACCACAGCGGACAAAGGGAATAAAAGGCTTTTCGCCGATGCGTCCCGGCTTCAAGGTCTTAAT
>JAWLEX010000106.1:0-2791 GCA_041685835.1 Desulfatiglandales bacterium | reverse complement strand
CAGCCGTCACATGCCATGGTGAAAAGCCGGCTTCTTGTATGAGCATCAGTGTTACAACAAAAACGGCCATCAAGCTCTTCGTGCTGTGCGCCATGCTTATGGGGTTGCCCCTTTTGGGGGTCGTTCTTGCCGGCAAGCCCGTGGACTCCTTCCTCGAATTTCCGCCGCGCACGCGGTATGTGTCCCATGAGCCCTTTTCCTGGACGGTCTTTCTGGGGCTGGCCTTGCTGGTATCGGCTGTGGTTGCCCCCTTTGCCGCACACCGGCCGGACAGGGTAATGATACGGCCTGAAAGGCGATTCGAAAGGGCCAGGCGTCTTCTACCCTGGTGGGGCTGGGTCGGAGTTGGGGTGATTGTTGTATCCTGGATCGTGGCCTGGGGCAGGTTCTCATGGGTCGCGTGGTTTCAGGCGCACACGTTCGCCCCCCTGTGGCTGGGCTATATCCTCACGGTGAATGGACTGTTATTCGGCCGGACCGGGAAGAGCCCTCTTACCCATCGAACCGCAGCATACCTTTCCCTTTTTCCCATCAGCGCCGGGTTCTGGTGGTTTTTCGAGTATCTCAACCGGTTTGTTCAGAACTGGTACTACCTGGGCGAGCCGCTGGACCCCTGGTCCTACTTCTGGTACGCCACGCTTCCCTTCTCCACGGTGCTTCCCGCAGTGCTGGCTACGCGGGCGTGGCTTCGAAGCGTGTTTCAGTTCGATGAAAGGTTCCGGTCGTTTATGCCGGTGCAAGTTTCCCGCCCAAGACCCCTGGCCGTTTGTGTCCTGGTAATCGCCGGCATAGGCCTGTCATGCCTCGGTGTCCGGCCTAACCTGCTTTTTCCTCTGCTGTGGATTTCTCCGCTCTTGATCATAGTGTCCGTAAAGACGCTTTTAGGCGAGCCCCACGTGTTTTCCCCCGCTTCGAAGGGTGACTGGGGCGGAATCGTCACAGCCGCACTCGCCGCTCTGATTTGCGGGTTTTTCTGGGAGATGTGGAACTTTTGGAGCCATGCCAGGTGGGTTTACAGTATTCCATACGTCCACCGGTTTCAACTCTTTGAGATGCCGCTTCTGGGTTATGCCGGGTACCTGCCCTTCGGCCTTGAGTGCGTCGCAGCGGCGGAACTGTTTTTGGGACGGAAAACGGTTGAAATCTTTTGAACGGGCCCGCCGGGACGAGGCCTGGATGTCCGGCCGAAAGGGTTAGCCGGATTGAAAAGGCTCAGGCCTCGGGCTGGTCCCATTTCCCATGCCGTATGATCTCCCCTTCGATCATGTATACCACCTCCTCGGCGATGTTGGTGGCATGGTCCGCGATCCGTTCAAGGTATCGCGAGATCATGAGCAGGTTGATCAGGCACTCCACGCGGTCCGGGGTTCGGCGAATCATATCCTTTACCTGATGGGATATACTCCGGTAGATCTGATCCACTTCGTCGTCCAGGGTCAGGACCCGAAATGCCTCATCCAGGTCCAGGTTGACCAGGGCGTCAAGGCTTTTCTTGAACATGGACTGGGCCTTCTCCGCCATGGGACCGAAACCCAAAGACACATCCAGCGGCGTTTTACGCGATATGACGGCCACGCAATCGGCGATATTCACGGCCTCGTCCCCGATACGCTCGAGGTCTTTGTTGATCTTGACCACGGCTGTCAGAAAGCGAAGGTCCACGGCCACCGGCTGGTGAAGGGCCAGTATCTTGAGGCACTCCTCCTCCACTTCTACTTCCAGTTCGTCGATCTCGTAATCAGTGGCTATGATCTGTTCCGCCGTAACCGGGTCCCGCTGTTCCAGGGCCCGGGCGGCCATACGTACCCGCTCCTCTACCATGGCCCCCAGGGAGAGGATCCGCTTCTTGAGTCGTTCGAGTTCCTTCTGCAGATGCACAGGCATTGGCTCGCTCCTTCCTTGCCGGGGCCTATCCGAACCGGCCCGTGATGTAGTCGGATGTCTGCTTCAGCTTGGGCCGCGTAAAAAGGGTCTCCGTGCTGTCCACCTCGATGAGTTGTCCCAGGTAGAAAAAGGCCGTGATGTCTGAGACCCTGGCGGCCTGCTGCATGTTGTGAGTGACAATGATGATCGTGTAGGCGTTTTTGAGTTCGTGGATGAGTTCCTCGATCTTCTGGGTGGCGATGGGATCCAGGGCGGAGGCCGGTTCGTCCATGAGAAGGACTTCCGGTTCCACCGCCAGGGCACGGGCGATGCAGAGCCTCTGCTGCTGCCCGCCGGAGAGCCCCAGTGCTGATTCATGCAGCCGGTCCTTGACTTCGTCCCACAGGGCCGCACGCTTGAGGCTCTTCTCAACTCTTCCGGAGATGTGGCTCCGGTCGTTGACCCCGTTGACCCGAAGACCGTAGGCGATGTTCTCGAAGATGGTCTTTGGGAAGGGGTTGGGCTTCTGGAACACCATGCCGATATGACGTCTTAGTGTGACCACGTCAACCGACGGATCGTAGATGTTCCGGCCGGCATATATGAGCTCCCCCTGAAACCGTGTACCGGGGATCAGATCGTTCATTCGATTTATGCAACGCAGCAGCGTGCTCTTGCCGCACCCGGAAGGACCTATGAGTGCGGTGACCTTGTTGGCAGGAAACGACAGGTCGATGTCCTTGAGGGCCTGGAAGTTCCCATAGAAGAATTGAAGGTTTCTAATGTCCACTTTCAACGGGCCGGACCATTCCATTGTTGCCGTGCGACCTCCTTGTTTGAGCTTCGCCCGAACCTGGTGTCCAAAATTGCGGCCTTTCAGGCCTTGGGCTCAGTGCGTGGTTTCATAAACCGGTAAATGCGTGCTTAG
>JAWLEX010000105.1:0-10727 GCA_041685835.1 Desulfatiglandales bacterium | reverse complement strand
CGGCATGAGAGTGGCGCTTCCTTACATCCACCACGTTCTTCCGGCGGACAACCTGAGAAGTCTCATGCGCGCGGGCCACGTCCTGGCAGGGGTGTTGGGGGAACATTGATGGTGGAGGAATTAAGGGGTCTCGTCGATCACGCGTACTCCTTCAGGAACCGTGAACGAAAAGAAATCCTCTTCGAACGCCTCGTGTTCCTCCACGGGATCGAGTTCGAACCGCGTAATGTTTCCCACCGCGTTATGGATCTCCACGACCCTGAGGCGGCAGCCCGTGGTGACCTCCAGGGCGATTGAGTCCGTCTGGGTCCAAGGAGGGTCAGGGACCAGGCGGATCCGCCGGTCCCCTCTGTCGGTGTGGCCCTCCCAGATCACCTCGAAGCTCTCTTCCACATCCCTTAGCCCCCGGAACACGTCCGTCAGGGCCTTCAGTTCCTGTCCCATGGTTTCGGCATGATACCGGTAAGCTTGCTTTTCCCGGGGAATGTACCACCATAGGGTCTCTCCGTCTGCGACGACGGTCTCTTCCCGGGGGTCCTCCTGTACGATTTTCAGGAAGTGGGGCGGCTTGAAATGCATGCGGCCCCTGGCCAGGTCTTCTCCTTCACCGCCTCCAAGGAGCATCGTGGAAGAGGTGAAGATGAGACGTTCGTATGGTACGCTGAGGCCTTTCAGGTCACCCAACTCAGTGCGAAGGCAATCCACGACCCCCTGCCAGGGATCGTCGCCCGCCGGGGCAGCGGCCGGTCCAAGGTAAAAAAAGGCCGCCAGGACCATCAGTATCTTAAGTGAGGCAGACGCCCTGCCTGTTTCTCTATTCATGACTCCTCCCTTCGGCCGTAGACTTCTCGAGGCCGCACGCCGTCGGACGGGCCGATCACGCCCTGCCTCTCCATGGCCTCGATCATGCGAGCGGCCCGGTTGTATCCCACGCGGAGCTTTCTCTGAAGCCCTGAAATGGATGCCTGGCCGCTCTTAATCACCATTTCCACGGCCTCTTCGTACTTCTCGTCCAGTTCCAGTTCCTCTTCGCCGGGTTCATCGGACCGGGCCACCTTCTCCAGTATAGCGGGATCGTATTCGGGCTTCATCTGTTCTTTGAGAAAATCGGTTACTCGTTTCACTTCGGTTTCCGAAATGAAGGCCCCGTGAATCCGGGTCAGGCGGCTGACTCCCGGCGGCATGTACAGCATGTCGCCTTCGCCTAAGAGGTGTTCTGCTCCAATGGCGTCCAGAATTGTGCGGGAGTCCACTTTGGATGAGACCTGAAAAGAGATGCGCGTGGGCAGATTGGCCTTGATGATACCCGTGAGCACGTCCACAGAGGGGCGCTGGGTGGCGATTATCAGGTGAATGCCCGCGGCCCGGGCCATCTGGGAAAGACGCAGGATGGCGTCCTCCACATCCTTGGAAGACACCATCATCAGATCGGCCAGTTCGTCTATCACGATGACGATGTAAGGAAGAGGCCTGACGGGGCTACTCTCGGATTCTCCAGGCGTCTGCTTTTCCTTCATGACTTTTCGGTTGTAAGCTTCTATGTCGCGCACACCGCGGTCCGAGAGCAGGCCGTACCGGTACTCCATCTCCTCTACCGCCCAGCGCAGGGCCTTGGTGGCCTCTCCGGGCTGGGTGACCACGGGGTGGAGCAGGTGGGGGATATCCTGGTAAATGGAAAGTTCGATACGCTTGGGGTCGATCATGACGAACCGGACCATGTCGGGCGAGGCCTTGAACAGCAGGCTGTTGATTATGGCGTTTAGGCATACGCTCTTCCCCGTTCCCGTGGCCCCGGCCACGAGCAGGTGGGGCATGCGGCTGAGGTCGGCGATCATCGGTGCCCCGGTGATGTCCTTGCCCAGGGCGATGGTTATTCGGTGTGTAGATGACTTAAAGGCGGGGGACGCCAGGATCTCCTTGAGAAAGACCGGTTCACGCCTGTTGTTGGGGATTTCGATGCCTATGGCCGCCTTTCCGGGTATGGGGGCTACGATGCGCACGCCCGAGGCCCTGAGCACCAGGGCCAGGTCGTCCGCAAGACCTGCCACTTTGCTGATCTTGATGCCGGGCGCCGGTTTGAACTCGTACATGGTGATCACCGGGCCCGGCAGGATCTCCACTACTTCTCCTTCCACGTTGAAGTCGTAGAGTTTCTTTTCCAGGAGCCGGGCGTTCATTTCCAGGCTTTCCCTTGCTATATCCCCCTTTGGCTGTTCCGGGGGATCGTCCAGAAGATCCAGGGAAGGAAGGGAGAAGCTTCCCATGATCTTCATGAAGGAGAAGGACTCCTGCTCGGGGGTCTTCCGGGGCTCCTCCGGGGGCGGTACGATGGTGGGCCTGCGTTTGGGCTTTGATTCATGACTTTTCAGTTTGGCGACCCGGACGCGGTTTTTCCGTTTTCGCTCCTTTCTCTTTTCCGTCCACTCCCTCACCCTGCGGCCCAGGGCCGCGGCCCATGAGTAAATCCGGGAAAACACGCGACCAAAGGACAGGCGCGTCGTGATCATGAGTGCAATGATAAAGATCGCACCCAAAAGGACATTCGCTCCGAAGCCGTTGAGGTATCCTTTCATTACGCCGGCCACGTGAAGGCCCACTATGCCGCCGCATAGGACACTACCTTCACGGAAGGAAACGGAGTCCGGGAACTGGAGGGCGAGAAGGCCTGAAAATGAGATCAGCAGAAAGAATACGGAGGCCCCGTTCAAAGCCGGAGAGGGCATGGGGCGGTCAAGAAATGAAAACAGCGCAGCAGCCGTGAAGAACGCCACGAGCCAGAGAGAAGAGAAGCCCAGGGCGAAAAACAGGCTGCCCGAGAGGTGGGCGCCCATAGGCCCGAATAGGTTCCGCGTCTTGTCGACTCCCATCCCTGCATCCCATGCGAGGGGATCGCCGGGATGGTAGGAGAAGAGGCTCACGCCCAGAACCACGGCTGCGAGCAGGAAGAGGATCCCTCGGATTTCTTTTCTAATGGGAGATGGCTTGGCCGCTGGTTTCCTGCTCACGTGCTTCCCTCACGGTCCGGTTCGGTTGAGTCCGTCGCTGGCGGTTCGTCGTTCTGCGGCGTTTTCAGACCGGAATTATGATTGTCAGGATAAGGGGGCTTCGCCCCAGGACGCTGAAGAAAAACCGTTTCAATTCCTTTTTGATGTCAGGAGCTATATCGGTCCAATCTGTTCGCGCGGGACGTTCGATCTCGTCCAGGACTTCCAGAACGATGCACTTGGCGTCTTCGAGAATGGCGGTATCCCGGTCTTCAAAGATGAATCCCCTCGAGACTATGTCCGGTCCATACACCAAATCCCCGGTCTGCTCGTCAACGGCCATGAGCGCGATGACCATGCCGTCCCCGGACAGCCGCCGCCGGTCCCTGAGGACCACTTCGCCCACGTCGCCCACTCCCTTGCCGTCCACGAGAACCCGGCCCGTGGGAATTCGCTCTCCAAGGAAGGCTCGACCGTTTTCAAAGTGAACGGTATCTCCGTTTTCCGCAAGGAGAATGCGTTCCCGGGGTATGCCCACCTCTTCGGCAAGTGCGGCATGCTTGAACAGGTGCCGATATTCCCCGTGAATGGGAATGAAATACCTGGGCCGGACAAGGTTTATCATCAGTTTGAGTTCTTCGCGGTAAGCATGTCCTGAAGTATGAATATCAGACACCTTTTCGTAGACGACCTCGGCGCCCATGCGATACAGGCTGTTGATGGTGGCCGTAATAGCCTTTTCGTTTCCGGGAATGAACCGGGAAGAGAGAATTACAGTATCCCCCGGCCTGATCTTTATGTGTTTGTGCCGGTTCTGGGCCATACGCGTCAGAGAGGACATGGGTTCTCCCTGGCTCCCGGTGGTGATAATGGCGATTTCCTTGTCCGGGAGCTGCACGAGCCGGCGTTCCTCGAGCAGTTCGTCGTCCGGGATCCGCATGAGCCCCAACTCTCTGGCGATGCGCACGTTTGATCGCATGCTCTTGCCACTGAAATGCAGTTTTCGCCCCCCCTGCAGAGCCAGTTCCGCCACCTGCTGAATCCGAGAGATGTTGGAGGCGAACACCGCGGTAATGATTCTCCCGGGTGCTGAACGGAAAAGCTCCCCCAGGGTCCGGCGCACGTCCCGCTCGCTCGGAGTGAATCCTTCCTTCTCCGCGTTGGTGGAATCGGAGAGCAGAGCGAGGACGCCCAGGCTTCCGAAATGGGCGAAGCGCGGCAGGTCGGTCACGATCCCGTCCACAGGAGTGTGATCCACCTTGAAGTCTCCGGAATGGACGAGAATGCCCTCGGGGGTGTGAACGGCCAACCCGACACCGTCCACGATGCTGTGGTCCACCCGGATGAATTCCACGAGAAAAGGGCCGAACTCGGCGGTCTCGCCGGGAAGGATGGTTCGTAAATCCGGTGGTTCCGAAAGCTGGTGTTCACGCAGTTTCTCGCGGAGAAGGGCGATGGTGAAAGTAGTGCCGAAAACCGGAACGGCGAATTCCCGGAGCAGGAAAGGCATGGCCCCGATGTGATCTTCGTGGCCGTGGGTCAGGACGACGGCCTGAAGCCGTTCGCGGTTTTCTCGAAGATACCCGAACTCCGGGATCACCACATCCACACCCAGCATGTATTCCTCGGGAAACATGAGTCCGGCGTCGATCACCAGGACGGAGTCCTCGGATTCCAGGGCCATCATGTTAAGGCCGATTTCGCCGAGCCCTCCCAGGGGAATCACCTTGAGCATGTATTTGCCTCCAGTCGGCGGCCATCCCCGTTCGGGAGAGCCCGCCCGAGTTCAAACTGGCATTTTCCTGAATTTACGGAACCTTACTTCTTTGAACTGCGCCAGTCAATAGAGAATTCATCATCTCTTGTCCATGTTTGAATTCGACTTGATTTCGGTTTTTCCTTTGTGTTAAGGTGCCGGATGTTCGTCGCGATCCATGCTGGTTCACGATCGTTTTTTGAATTTTCAAACAGTAACAGGAGGGACTGCCATGGCTGGTATAAACAAAGTGATCCTGATCGGAAACCTGGGGGCCGACCCAGAGGTCCGCTACACTACGAGCGGGTCGGCGGTGGCCAATTTCCGGATCGCCACGACCGAAGAGTGGACGGACAAGAATTCCGGGGAGAAGCAGAGCCGCACCGAGTGGCATCGCGTGGTGGCTTTCGCCCGATTGGCAGAGATCTGCGGAGAATATCTTCACAAGGGAAAGCAGGTCTATGTGGAAGGGCGCCTTCAGACAAGGTCTTGGGAAGATAAGGACGGCAACACCCGGTATACTACGGAAATCGTTGCGCGAGAGATGCAGATGCTTGGGCCGGCACCCGGAAAGCAGGCTCAGGGAGAGGGGCAGGGGCAGGGGGCTTTTGAGGGCCGGGAAGGGCCCGGGGAGGAGCCTCTCAACACGCCGGAAGATGATATCCCCTTTTGAATCCCTGATTAAACGCGGCCCCCGCTTCGAGCAAGGGCATCCCTTTTGTACATTGGTTAAAAGTTTTATTTGTCTTTTTCTTTGCTATTATCGGTTTCTTTAGCCGGTGCGTCTATTTCATCTTTTTCGTTTGTAGCCTTTTTGAAATTTTTGATCCCTTTACCGATCCCACTTCCGATTTCAGGAAGTTTTCCTGCACCGAAAATGATTAAAATAATAATCAGTATGATGATCAATTCCGGCATGCCGATCCCAAACATGGGTTTCCTCCGCAATGCGTAGGTTCTATTTCTCGATTTCCGATAACAGGAGCTTGAATTCAGGAGATCGCATGAATTGATGAATCGCCTGCTGGTAGTCCAGCCAGGCCGACCACATCTCCTGCCAAGCCTCATTGTGCCAGAAGACCTCAGCGTCCTTGTCGCCGCTGGTTATCGCAAGAAAGTCTTCGAACTCTTCCTTGCAGCTTTTACAGAAGACATAGCCGAGCGGGCCCGGCTCGAGCCCGGAACCGTCTGCGGTTTCGTTGATATGATGACCGCACATCGCGCACTTGAAGTGGCAGGAAGCACACTGAAGGACCTTCTGAAGCGCCCGAATCTTCTCTCGGTACTCCCTCACCTGGCGCCCTTGCCGGCGCTGGCTGATCCGGTACTGGATGTCGACTACCTTGTCCATATGGGGTCGCTTTCAGGGACGGGTTCCGGGGAGAGGCGGCGCCGGCGGCCGTCCACTCAACCTGCTGATTTGTTTGGATGATCAGCGCCTGTTCAGAAAACGGTTTCAGGGGACCGGAATATTTCCCTTTGTTTGGATATAATAGCAGCGAATGTGCGGCCAAGTCAAGGAGTGTGCTGTCGAGTGTGCTGTCGAGTCAGGAGGCCGCTACCACGTCCCGGACCGTTTTTCCGAGGCTGCCCAGCTCGCGAACCACCTTGATCCCGGCGGACTCCAGGGCCTCAATCTTGTCCTCGGCACGTCCTTTTCCTCCCGATATAATGGCGCCTGCATGGCCCATTCTCTTGCCCGGAGGGGCGGTCCGGCCCGCAATGAAGGCCAGGACCGGCTTGGTAAATGACTGCCGGATGTAACCCGCAGCCTCTTCCTCCGCAGAACCCCCGATCTCACCGATCAGGACCACCGCTTCCGTATCAGGGTCCTGCTCGAACCTTGTGAGATGATCAATGAAGGAGGTCCCCACGATGGGGTCTCCCCCGATTCCGATGCACGTGGACTGCCCCAGTCCGGCCCGGGTCAACTGGTCTACCACTTCATAGGTCAGGGTACCGCTTCGGGAGATCACGCCTATGGTTCCCGGCCGGTGGATGGGCCCGGGCATGATGCCGACCTTGCTCTTTCCCGGGGAGATGATGCCGGGGCAGTTGGGTCCGATCAGGACGGTGCCGTAGGTTTTCAGGTAGCTGGAAACCCGGACCATGTCCAGGATGGGTATGCCTTCCGTAATGCAGACCGTCACCGCAATTCCCGCATAGGCCGCCTCCATGACGGCGTCCGCTGCAAACGGCGGTGGAACAAATATGCACGCGGTGTTTGCACCTTCCAGATCCACGGCCTGCTTTATGCTGTTAAATACGGGGACGCCTTCAATGACGAGGGCGCCCTTTCCGGGAGTCACTCCCGCCGCCACTGTTGTGCCGTATTTAAGCATCTGCTGTGTATGAAATGAGCCTTCCCTGCCTGTGATTCCCTGCACCACCACTCGCGTGTTTTCATCAACCAGAATGCTCATGACCTGCCTGCTCCCTTTGCGCTTCGGTTTTGAACCCGGCTCTATGCCCGGTGGATACGGCGCGTGATCATGTCGGCCGCCTCGCTGACATCCTTTGCCACCAGAAACTCCAGATCCGAGGCTTCCAGGATCCGCCGGCCCTCCTCCACGTTCGTGCCCTCGAGCCGAACGATCAGCGGAACGTCTATGGCGGTCTTTTCAGCCGCAGCCAGTACACCCCTGGCCAGTACGTCGCAACGGAGGATACCCCCGAAAATGTTGATCAGGATCGCCTTGACTTTCGGGTCTTCCAGGATGATTTCAAAGCCCCGCTTGATCATCTCCTCGCTCGCGCCGCCGCCGACGTCGAGGAAGTTGGCGGGTTCGGCTCCGGCCATCTTGATGACATCCATTGTGGCCATGGCCAGGCCCGCGCCGTTGACCATGGCTCCTATGTCGCCGTCGAGCCGGATATAGTTCAGGTTATATTCCTCGGCCTTCAACTCCAGAGGGTCCTTTTCCAGGGGATCGTCCATTTCCGCCAGTTCCCTGTGACGGAAAAGGGCGTTGTCATCTATGTTCACCTTGGCGTCCACGGCAAGGACATGCCCCGACTTGGTCACCACCAGTGGATTGATCTCCGCCAGCGAACAATCGAGTTGGATAAAGGCCCGATAAAGCCGTCCCATAATGGCTGTGAGTGATTTCATAATCTCGGAAGAGGGCAGGGGGTCAAGGCCGTATGCCAGGTTTCCGGCGCAAAAGGGCATCCACCCGGCCTCCGGGGCAACGAACTGCTTCAGGACTCGCTCAGGGGTCCTGGCGGCCACTTCCTCGATATCCATGCCGCCGTCCTGGCTGAAAATCGCCACCGGCACGGCTGACTCGCGGTCCACCACCATGGCCAGATAAAACTCCCGGTCGATCTCCACACCTTCCTCCACAAGCAGGCGGTGGACGGACTTGCCCTCGGGGCCGGTCTGGGGCGTCACCAGGGGGCGTTCCAGGATGTCCCGGGCCGCATCCCTCAGTTCGTCCCTGGTGTGGACGACCCTCACACCACCGCCCTTTCCGCGCCCTCCTGCGTGTACCTGGGCCTTGATCACCCAGGGAGGTCCGTGCAGGCCTTGGGCCGCCTCCACCGCTTCATCGGCCGAATCGGCCGACCGCCCTTGGGGAACCGGGATGTCAAAGGTTCGAAAGAGTTCCTTCGCCTGGTATTCGTGTAGCTTCATGTCGTCCAACCTCGAGCGCGGATCCGTGGCATAGAGTTTTCATAGCCCGCAAAAGACAAGGGGTTTACCGTGAGAATACTCACCCTCCCATTATCAACCGGATGTCAGCTTTTGAGCTGGTAAACCGTTGGGTTTTTGGACACCGATCACAGACACGAGTCATAAGCCGTGAAACCCGCCGGGATCAGGAACTCCATATGTCCCATTCCATGCTTGTTTGTCAAGGTGTTAAGCCCGGCTCAGCGATTTTTTCAGGCGAAATAATCATATAAAACCCGCTCGGTTCTCCCGAGCGCTGAATCGACCCGCAGAAGGGACCGCTCTGGGAGCCGCTGACTCCCGACATATGGACCTCGTCCTCGTCTCCCAGGGTGATTTTCAGCGCGGGATGGTCGGTAAAGAGTACAATCCGCTCGTCCCCGACCCACAGAAAGAGGACTCCTTTACCACCCGTGTGCTCGAGGCCGTCCAGTTCGCCTTCGCTCACCAGGCGGAACAGGGTCCTTTTGAATTCTCCCGAAGTAATGTAAAGCCAAGGCGGCTCGATTCCCTTCTTCGTCTTGAACAGGCTGGACGATGAATCGGAGATGGTCAATCCCCCCCTGATACGGGCCTTTTTTTGGAGACCGCCTCCCGCTTCCGAGGCCTTGACCACATATTGTTCGTCAACGGCGTAGTTCTTTCCGCCGGTGGAAAAAAGAAAATAACTTCCCGTGGGTAACCCCGGACGGGCGGGGGGAGTGTATTCGGGGTCTTCAGGTTCTCCGGCCGGGCCTGGACGCTCATCTTCTTCGAGCGGCATTCCAAGCTCCGCCTCTCCAACTTGGAAAGGCTCTTCAACCGCAGGCTCATTCGGGGGTTTTGGGGTTTGGAGATCATCGATCTCCGAGCGGATCGAGCGAAGTCCTTCTTGAACGGACCGAATTTCCTCGTGGAGTTCGTTGATCCTCTTTTCGAACCGGGTGAAGGCGTCTGATACGGCCTCTTGGACCTCACTCAATCCGGCGGGCAACCCGCGGAACTCCTTTAGGCCCTCTTCCATGGCCTCGCGCACACAGGATCGAATGTCTTCGGCTTTCAGGGAATCAACACCGGGGTCTTCCGTCTTATGAGGCGGTTTTTCCATGGTCTTCTTGATCAGGGCATTAACCCCTTTTCCGATCTGAGACAGCGTGTCCCGGAGTTCGGCGCTTGAGGCCGCCTGGGTATCCAGCGTCTCCCTGATTCCTTCGATCCGGTGGTTCAGGGTGGAGAGGCTTTTCCTGAAAGCATCCAGGTCGTCGATCCTCGGGATCGAAGCGGGGGGTTCTTCCTTGGGGTGCTGGGGTTCCGGCCGGGGAGGAACCGCCGTCGCGTCCTCACCCTTGGCGACTGTGTATGCGGGGGTATGTCCAGCCGCAGCCGGGATGGATGTCCGTGCATCCTTGGGGCTTTTTTCAGGCGGTTTAAGTACCCGGATTGCCTCGCGGAACACCTTGAATGACTCGATTTCCTTCTGGACGCGTTTCCGTTTTTCAACATCCGGCAAGGTGCGCCCGCCCTCGAGGGCTTCCATGCACTCGATAACGGAGCGCACCGATTGCAGGGCGGGCCGGTTCACATCCTGCCGGGCCGGGCTCAGGTACCCTGAAAGGAGGTGCATCATCTTCAGCAGGGGAAGGAACAAAGGGTCTTTGCCATGGGATTTACCAAGGGCATGTATGGAGGAGGTCAAACGCTCTACTGTCTCCGGCCGTACACCGTTTTCCAACTCCATAGCCGCCTGTCTTACAGGATCGATGGCGGATTTTGCGGCTTCGGCAGCCGGCTTCCGGACCTCTTCATCTTCATCGTCGTCTCCAAAGATGCGGTCCAGCCTCTCTGCAACAATGTGTTCGATGGAATCGTCTGTCATGATACTTGCTCCGCCTCTCCGGGTTTTCCTTTTCGAGCGAAATCCCCCGGGGTTGGGTCCCGTCATTTGTGCCATATGGATTCCAGGCAAGTATATGAGATTGCAAAGAGGATTTCAACCGGGGAGCGTGAGAGCCCGTATCTATTTAACCACGAAGAAGCATCAGGTGTTGAGAAGTATGAGGTGTTAAGGGATAAAACCAAAGATCCGCGGCCACGACCACGGTTCTTTAAACCGTTGCGGGCGAAGGTTTGTCGACTGTATACTCGACCGGGGCTGATTTCATGAGCGGGGGTTATCATCGCCCGGGTCGTGTATCCTAAAGGGGAGTATGGTTTGAAGGGCCGGAGTTTGGAGAACAGTGGTGAGGCACGACTGGATATTCCCATCCCTCCGTTCATCCGGTCCATTTTCGAGCGCCTGGCCGGAGCGGGACACGAGGCCTGGGTGGTGGGC
>JAWLEX010000015.1:0-42832 GCA_041685835.1 Desulfatiglandales bacterium | reverse complement strand
AAGAGGTTGCGCGGAGGCGTACTGAAGTACGCCGCACAAGCAACCTCGCAGATTGACGCCGAGATTGGCAAAAAAGACCATTTCTGGATGGAAACTAGTAAACAAACTCCCCGGTCACGATCTTTTCTTCGAGTTCCTCTTCGGTTAACTGTTCGGCCTCATCCCGCGTCACGCACCGCTCCATGAGGGACTGCAGCATGTGGGCCGGTGATTCAAAGCGGTTCCGCCTTCCAAACTGGGTGGGGCAGGGAGAGAGCACCTCCAGGAACCTGAATCCTTCCATATCCAGTGCACGGCGAATCCCTCCCATGAGGGCCATGGGCTGGGTCACGGCGTACCTGGCCACATAGGACGCCCCGGCGGCCGACACAAGCGCGCACAGATCAAAAGGCCGGTGCGGGTTTCCCCGGTTCGTGGTCGAGGTGAAGGTTCCCTGCGGGGAGGTGGAGGCCACCTGGCCGCCGGTCATGCCGTAGATCTGATTGTTCGCGCAGATGACGGTGAGATCCGTGTTCCGGCGTGCTGCGTGAATGAGATGGTTCCCGCCGATGGAGGTCAGGTCGCCGTCGCCGCTGATTACAATGGTACGAAGCGCCGGGTTGAAGAGCTTGGCCCCGGCGGCGAACGGAATGGCCCGGCCGTGAAGAGTGTGCAGGGTGTCCCCTTTGAAGTTGGGGCTCGGAATCCAGGCGGCGCATCCTATGCCGGATACGAAGAGCATCTCTTCCATGGGAATGCCCGAAGCATCGACGGCTCTGAGGATCTGGTTCATGAGGATGCCGTGGCCACATCCCGGGCAGAAGGGGGTGGCCTTCACTTCGGTGCGGAGGTAGCCTTCCAGGTCCCGCGACATCAGAGCAACCTCCTGATCTCATCCTCGATGCGCTCCGGATGAATAATTTCTCCATTTGTCCGGCCCAGGGGCATCACATCGCAGCCTGCAACCTTCATGACCTCTCCTGCAATCTGGCCACGGTTCATCTCCGGGACCAGGATATGGTCCACCGCCCGTCCCAGTTCCCGAATTTCCTCGTATGCAAAAGGCCACACCGTTTGGAGCCGGAGAAGGCCGGCCTCGGCCCCTTCCTTGCGAAGACGCCTCACGGCGTAAAGCGCGCTTCGCGCACTGAACCCGTAAGCTATGACCGCGACACGGGCGTCTTTCAGAAAGTGTTCCTCAGTGCGTACGATCCGGTCCCGGGCTTTAAGGATCTTGTCGTTGATGCGGGAGACGAGCCGATCGTGGGCGTCGGGATCGTCCGTCTTTCTGAAGCCCCGTGCGTCGTGGGTGGAACCGGTGACAAGCAGGTTCTCCCCCTCGCCGAATGCAGGCATGGGCGGGACACCGTCGGCGCCTGCATCT
Organism: Desulfatiglandales bacterium; assembly: GCA_041685835.1. Taxonomy (GTDB): domain Bacteria; phylum Desulfobacterota; class DSM-4660; order Desulfatiglandales; family HGW-15; genus JAIPEI01. The sequence goes on along the minus strand of JAWLEX010000015.1, from coordinate 41,469 downwards.
CCGAAAGGCGCGGCGCCCGGTCTCTTGTCGCGGAGATAAAGGCCCACTTCTGGCGGCACGTCCAGGCGCTCACGCAAGTGGCCTACGGCCTCTTCGCCCATGAGAAACACGGGGACCCTGTAGCGGTCTGCCAGATTAAAGGCCTCGATGGTAAAGTCGTACATCTCCTGGACCGACCAGGGACAGAGCGTTATCACCTGATAGTCCCCGTGGGAGCCCCATTTGGCCTGCATGTGGTCGGCGCTTCCAACCCGTGTCGCCTGGCCGGTGCCCGGCCCGGCCCGTTGTATATCCGCAATCACCAGAGGGGTCTCTGTGAGGGCGGCATAGCCCACGGCTTCCTGCATGAGGCTGAACCCGGGCCCCGACGTGGCGGTCATGGCCCGGGCCCCGGCCCACACCGCACCTATCACCGAGCAGATCGAGGCGATCTCGTCTTCCATCTGGGCGAAAACTCCACCCACATCATCGAGACGGTCGGCCATGCGCTCCATGATCTCGCTCGAGGGCGTGATGGGATAACCTGCATAGTACCGGCATCCCGCAGCCAGGGCGCCCTCGGCAACGGCCTCGTTCCCGGAAAAATAATAGGTGCCGGCGGGGAGCGTGCTTGTTGTGGTAGTGGTGGAGGCCATTCGTAGTCCTGTCCTTACCTAGTTTCCATCCAGAAATGGTCTTTTTTGCCAATCTCGGCGTCAATCTGCGAGGTTGCTTGTGCGGCGTACTTCAGTACGCCTCCGCACAACCTCTTGATTTGACTCGGGCCATCCATGGCCCTCGCCCTTCGGGCGCCCTGACGGGCGTCCCATTCCGCTATCCTGCGGAATGGTCCTTGATCTTGACAAAAAATCCTCATTTCTGAACTGGAAACTTGCCAGTGCCCAAAAGCGTTTCTGGATAGGCACTACCTAAGCCCTTCGTGCTGTGCGGTCAGCCTTTGGATATAATTGAAAACCTTCCCGGCCGGAATCGGGTTGATAATGGTTTCCTGTTTCGAACTGGCTCTTAGCCGAATTCCTCTTGGGAGTCAAGGAGTACATGCGATGCTGAAGGAACCACCGGACGAACTCCATGATCTTAAATGGCTTGAATCACTCATGCCGAACCAGGAACAAGGGTGCAAATTCGAAAATCGGCGATCCGGCCCGAAACCAAGTCACTTGTGCTTGACGGAACAAGCGATTTCTGGTACGGGATTGCCTTGAACATAAGGAAATACCAGAGGATTGGAGCGGATTCGTCTCACCCGAAGACCAAATCATAGACCAAGGAGGAAACAGAGTATGGCATACGATGCGGTTAACATGAAGGACTGGCAGATTTCCGAAGCCGCCGAAGCGAACATGCCGAGCCATGATGAGTGGCGGGAGAAGATGGGACTCAGCAAGGAAGAGTACCAGGAGTACGGCAGGCTGTCAAAGCTCGACTTTTTGAAGATTATGGATCGCCTCGGGGACCGGCCGGACGGTAAGTATATCGAGGTGACCGCCATTACGCCGACCCCGCTCGGCGAAGGCAAGAGCACCACGTCCGTCGGACTCATGGAAGGCATGGGCAAGCTCGGCCTGAACGTGGGCGGCGCGCTGAGGCAGCCTTCAGGCGGCCCGACCATGAACATCAAAGGAACCGCAGCCGGCGGCGGCAACGCCCTTTTGATTCCCATGACCGAGTTTTCCATGGGACTCACGGGCGATATCAACGACATCATGAACGCCCACAACCTGGCCATGGTCGCCTTAACCGCCCGGATGCAGCATGAGCGGAATTACACCGATGAACAGCTTCAACGACTCACCCAGATGCGAAGGCTGGACATAGACCCCACGCGTGTGGAATTCGGCTGGATAATCGACTTCTGCGCCCAGTCCCTGCGAAACATCATCATCGGCCTCGGCGGCCGGTACGACGGCTTCACCATGCAGAGCAAGTTCGGCATAGCCGTCTCCTCCGAGCTCATGGCCATTCTCTCGATCGTTCGCGACCTCCCGGACCTCCGCGCCCGAATGGACGAGATCACCCTTGCCTTTGACAAGACCGGCAAGCCCGTCAAGACCAAGGACCTCGAGGTGGGCGGCGCCATGACGGCCTGGATGCGCAACACCATCAACCCCACCCTGATGACCACGGCCGAGTACCAGCCCTGCATGGTCCACGCCGGCCCCTTCGCCAACATCGCCGTGGGCCAGTCCTCCATCATCGCGGACCGGGTCGGGCTCAAGCTCTTCGACTATCACATCACGGAGAGCGGGTTCGGCGCGGACATCGGCTTTGAGAAATTCTGGAACGTGAAGTGCCGCAACAGCGGACTCAAGCCGCACGTTTCCGTACTCACCTCGACCATTCGCGCCCTCAAGATGCACGGCGGCGGTCCCAAGGTCGTGGCCGGCCTGGCACTGGACGAAGCCTACACCAAGGAAAACGTGGAACTCGTGGAAAAGGGCATCCCGAACATGGTCAGGCACATCGAGAACATTCGGAAGGCCGGGATCAACCCTGTGGTCTGCATCAACGCCTTTCACACGGACACCGAGAACGAGATCGCCGCGGTCCGCAAGGCTGCGGAAGCAGCCGGGGCCCGCTGTGCCACTTCCACCCACTGGGCCGACGGCGGCGACGGTGCTATCGAGTTCGCCGAGGCGGTCAAGGAAGCCTGTGAGGAAGGCAACGACTTCCAGTTCCTGTACCCGCTGGATATGAAGCTGCGTGACCGCGTGGACAAGATCGCCAAGGAGGTCTATGGCGCGGACGGCGTGGCGTGGACCCCCGAGGCCGAGGCCAAGGCCAAGATGCTGGAGGCCGACTCCTCCTTCGACGACTTCGCCACCATGATGGTGAAGACCCACCTGAGCCTGACCCACGATCCGACAGTCAAGGGCGTGCCCAAGGGCTGGACCCTCCCCATTCGGGATGTGCTCATCTACTCGGGCGCCAAGTTCCTCTGCCCCTGCGCCGGAACCATCAGCCTGATGCCGGGGACCAGTTCCAATCCGGCGCTCCGCCGCATTGACGTGGACACCGCCACGGGCAAGGTGGAAGGTCTGTTCTAAAACGCGGCCTTATCAGCACCAACCTGAGCAAAAGGCCCCGCAGCTTTCAGGCTGCGGGGCCTTTTTTGTGGCTATATGGTTATGTGGTCATTTTGATCACATAATCACGATTCTTTAATCAATTTTTTTAAGCACCAATGACCCGTCCGGGCGCTCCTTGATATCAAGCCCGAACATGTGCAGGGTCTTGGTAAGGGGACGTCCGAGCACGAACTCCAATGCATCTTCCGGTATTCCAAGGCTCTCCACCGCACGCACGCGAAATCGGTGATCCTCCTGAATGATGCAGATGAGCCGCTCTACAGCCGCCTTGCCCTCGCGTCCGATACTCTTGACCGCCCGGTCGACCACTGGATACCCGCACAGGGATTCATGTTCCTCCACGAACCCCAGGATGTTCGAATCCTCGATCACGTGGACCCGCTCCGCCCGAGGGTGGTCGTAGACCTCCATAAAGGCCTTGGGGTCCCAGCACTCGAGCGCAGCGCACTGAGCGGGACGGTGTTCGTAGATAGTGCAGGCCCTGTCCTCGTGGTGATAAAAGACACATGCCGTGTGATACGGGGGGACATTCCGCTCCCTTACCTTTATCCTCTCGGTACCCAAAACGGCCAGCCCGCCGTGCACGTTGTCCCGCACGACTTCGCCCCGCCGAATAGTGTACAGGGATGTCACCGGGATTACACCATCCAGCACAAGGGGCACATCCTCGGAGTGGAGGGTGGGGCTCCCGCTCCGGCAGCACGTGCCGCAACGAGCACAGTGGTCTACAGGTTGTTCAGCCATAAAAAAAAGGGGGGACGCTCTTAAATAACTAAATAACTCTGATGAAACGCCATCCGGGAATGCAACTAAGAGAGTTATTTAGTTATTTAAGAGCGTCCCCTGATTTCATTAACCCACTTTGATGATGAGGGCGCCGCCTGTGTCGCCTGCAGCGCAGCCTGCCCAGAGCAGATATCCGCCGCCCCTCACGGCGACTTCCTCGATGCCCTCGATGATGTTCCGGCCTGCCGTAGGGCCTTGGGGATGGCCGTAGACCATGCTGGATCCGTAGTCGTTGAAGGTGAGATCCTTGGTGCCCTTGGGATCGATTCCGAACTCCTTGGCCATGTGGAGGTCGTTCGCGATGAACGGGTTGTGGGTCTTAATGGCCTTCATGTCCGTGATCTTCATTCCGGCATTATTGAGGGCCATATTGGCCGCCGGGACCGGGGCCGCCGCCATGTAGCCGGCCTTTGCCCGGGAAAAACCGTAGGAGATGATCTGTACGGGAATAGAGGGGTCCGCGCTCAGCTCCTTGGCCTTGTCCTCGGTGCAGACCACAAACATGCAGTTCCCGTCCGCCGGGTGAGTCTGGGCGCCGAAACTGAGGATGCCGCCCGGGATCACGGGTTTCAGTCTGGCCAGGCCCTCGGCCGTGCTGGGCGTGATTCCTTCGTCCTCTTCAACGGTGACGGTCTTCTTCTTGGAGATCCTGATCTCCACAGGGAACATGTACCTCTTCTGAAACTCCCGGTCGTTCTCCAGGGCCATGAGGTACTGGTTGTAGCGGTGCAGGGACAGTTCGTCAGCCTGCTCCTTGGTGAACCCGCCTTCCTTGGCAACGTTCTCCGCGGTCTCGATCATACGAAGGCCCACGTTGGGATCGCTGTTGAAGTTGTCCATCATCCAGTTCTCCGAGATCACCTCGGCGCCCGGGCCCAGAGGGTTGGGCCAGATCGTGTGAGGACCGTTGGAGCATCGGTCCGTCATGAGCGCGGCCGCCACTCCATACAGGCCGTTCTCAACGCCCATGGCGGCCGTCCAGACACAGGTGGTGGAGGTTGTGCAGGCCTGGCTGAGGGCCACGGCCGAAATCCGGGGAGCGCCCATCAGGGCCGCAGCCCAGGAGCTCGAGTAGAACTGGTGGTGCTGTCCTATGGTGTTGCCGAACACCAGGTACTGGCACATCGCAGGGTCCCAGCCCTTGCCTTCCATCCAACGTTTTGCAGTGGTCGCTCCCAGAAAAATGGAATTCTCATACTGCATGGTTCCCTGCCAGCGGGAAAACGGACTCGAGTAGTAGCCTTTGTACGGAATGAACGCCTTTTTCAACATTGTTACTGTCCCTCCAATCATTTGTGTGCATGTGGGTGCCCATTTCCCCTCGCCCTCTAAGGGGCTTGCCTGCGGGAGCATGTTCGCATCAGCTATCGCTCCACTTGCCGTACTTTTCCCGCAGGATCCGATGAAGGATCTTGCCGGTGGGGGTCCTGGGCATCTCTTCATCCTTGATGAAATCAATGGTCTTGGGGCGCTTATAACCTGCAATTTTGTCGCGAGAAAAGTCAATTATATTCTTCGCGAGTTCTCGGCCGGGCTCGTACCCGTCGTGAAGTACGATCACTGCCTTTATGGCCTCGCCCCACTTCTCGTCCGGTATGCCTATGACGGCGATGTCTCTTACGGCCTCGTGGGCGCCCACGGCGCTCTCCACCTCGGAGGGATAGACGTTCTCCCCTCCTGTAATGATCATGTTGGCCTTGCGGTCCACAAGTTCGTAGTAGCCGTCCGGGTCTCGCATGACCATGTCGCCGGCAGACGACCAGCCGTTGTCAAAGGCCTCCTTGGTCTTCTCCGGCTCCTTTAAGTACTCCTTGAAAAGCATGGGCGTGCGGTAGAAGAGCTCGCCCACCTCGCCGTCCGGCACCTCGTTGCGGTCCTCGTCCAGGATGCGGATGCGGTCGGTGCCGAAGATTTCCTTGCCGATGGAGCCCAGCTTCTTGAACTGGTCCTCCGGGCGAAGCAACGTCACCAGCCCGCCCTCGGTGCTTCCGTAAGCCTCCCAGAGCTCCGCATTCTTGAAGTAATCCATGATGGCCACCTTGAGGTCCTTGCGAGCCGGTGCCGAAGAGACCAGGAGCTGCCGTATGGATGAGACGTCGATGCTGTTCTTCACCTCGTCGGGCAGGGCCAGCATCATGATATAGTGGGTGGGAACGAGGGAGGTGAAGGTGATCTGATACTCGTCGATGGTACGCAGGAGATCCTCCGGATCAAAGCTCACCATGTTATACACGAACACCGGTGCCGTCACCAGGGTGTAGGCAAAGGAATAGAAGATGGAGTTGACATGGCACATGGGCATAACCAGCATGACCTTGTCCGTGGGGAGCACCCCAAGGTTGATATCGTTCAGGTAGTACTGGGCCATGTAACTCTCATGGGTTTTCATGACACCCTTGGGCCGTCCCGTAGTCCCTGAGGTGTACATGATGGTCCAGATGTCCGCTGCGTCCACCAGGTAGTCGGGCTCCTCGGGCGAGGACTTGGCCAGCCAGTCCTCGAATCCCACATAGCCGTCGGGCACGGGTCCATCGCCCACGTATATGTAGGCGTCCTTGGAAACGGGCAGCTTGTCTTTGATGCCGTTGATGAGCTCCACAAAGGGGGCCTCCACGATTAAGGCCTTGCACTCGGAATGGTTCACGATGTACTCGATTTCGGGTCCGGCCAGGCGGAACATGATGGGGACCACCATCTGCCCGCCCTTGGCACATCCGGCATACATGTCCATCCACTCGCCCCGGTTGTACGCAAGCACCGCGAAGGAGTCCTTGTGGCCGCAACCCACGTCCCGCAGGCCGTTCGCAAAGCGGCAGGCTCGATCGTTCCACTCCTTGAACGTGCATTCCCGGCTCTTGTCCTGCCATCCCAGCTTTTCGGGATAGTTTATGGCTTGCATCTTCAAAACCGTGCCCATGTGCATCCAGTTGCTCTTTAGTGTCATCGTCTTTCCCTCCGTCAATGATTGTGGGCCGCCGACTGACGCAGGCCCGCCTCCATGGATGAATTACGCTAAGGCGCCAAGAAAGATAAAAGAAAATAAATAAAAATTATAAAAAGAACCTTCACTGCTCAACAGCGTAACAGCTTAACACGTCAAGAGCTGTGCGGCTGATCTTCCCCGGCCGCGGCAAACAGGGCCGCGCCAATGGCGCCGGTGAGCTGGGGGTGTTCGGGGACCAGCACCTCATGGCCTATGATATCCCGGACCATGTCGACCAGATAGGGGTTGTGGGCCACCACTCCGCCGGTCATGACCACCCGCCCGGAAAGCGAGTCCATTTCGAGAACCCGCCTGATCATTGATAGAAAAATACCCTTGACCAGGTCCGGCGCCTCGACACCCTGGCGGATCTTCTCGAGCACTTCGGTTCCTGAGAACACCGTACAGTAGCTGCCGAGCTCCACCATATGCTCAGCGGACCGTGCCAGCCCGTCCATCTCCTCGAGGGGAACGGCCAACCGCATGGCCATCTCCTCCAGGAACGCGCCGGTTCCGGCGGCACATTTTCGATTCATTTTAAAGTTGAGCCTTCGGCCCTTTACGTCCAGCTTTATTACCTTGTTGTCCTGACCCCCGATGTCGATGATGGTGATGGCCTCGGGAAACTCCTTATAGCACCCCTTGGCATGGCAACTGATCTCGGTCTTGGTGTCCTCGCGAAAGGGCACGTTCTTTCTCCCGTAGCCTGTGGACACGCAGCGGAAACCGTCCCTGCCGCTCATCCCGGCCATGGCGAGTGCCTCCGCCAGGGAGGCCGCGGCGGTCCCCTCAAAGTCCGTTCCTGAACGCAGGACCGCGTGCCCGATGAGATATTCGTCGCGGTCCAGCACCGCAGCCTTGGTGCTGGATGCGCCGACGTCGATTCCGATGAAAAGGTCGTTGCTCATTTCTGCAGCCAAATTCCCTGGTTATACCTTTCGGAGAATACAGGTTTGCTACTCCTCTAACTGCTCGATGAACGCCTCGATGTTCGTCTTGGCCTGCTCCTCCGAGTAGCACCGCAGGTCGCACAGGTCACCGTTGATGGTGAGGGTCGGAATCCCCAGGGCCTTTGAGAGTCGCTCGGGCATGCCGTAGCGGTTGTTGGAGTTGTTCGGGCAGGTCTTGGCGTCGTGAAACACGATGCCGTTAAACTTGAACAGTTCCAGGCAACGGCGGATGTAATCTTCCTTGTAGACCTCGTCCCGCACGATGAAGAGTTCAGTATAGGCCCGGGCCATGCTCTCAAACGGATCGGCAGGATCGAGCAGGTCGAAAATCCAGCTGTTGCAGTATGTGGAGGCCACCACGCAGGTCTTCAAAGAGGCGAACTGCTCGGCCAGGGGCCGAAGCTTTCCCCAGATGGGCATGCCTTCCCAGTAAATCCGGTGTTTCTCGCCTTCTACGGCCGCAACCCCTTCCTTGACACGCTGCTCCAGCTCTGGAAGGAGGTGGTCCTCGTAGTAGGAAACTCCCTCACGCGTTCCGCGGGCCACCACGGCCGGACCCATGTGGATGCTTGCATCGAAAAACGTCCAGGGCGAAGGCACGGCCGCGGCCGACTCCAGGCAGGCCCGCCACAGTACCGAGGTCCTGCGGGAGAACTCCACGGCCTCCTTGAGCCGGTCCATGTCGAGCCTCTCGCCTGTCACTTCCTCCAGCAATGGGACGAGATCCTCGTGCTGCTTGGCGATGTCCTTGATCTGGTAATCGCGAATCCGTCCGATGTCCCGGTGTGTGTGCACGCCCACCAGCGGCACATCGAACTCCCGGGCGTACCAGGCGAACCAGTCCTGCACGTCCCGACACTGGTTGGTGTTGAAAACCAGGACGTCGGGCCGGGGGACCGACTCGATGTTGTAGGCCTTTGTAAGCGGGGTCTTTTTCTGCAGATAGGAGCCCACATCGCACGTCAGGTATGAGCAGATATCCGGAGAATATCCTATGGCGTTTGCATACGGAATCAGTTCGGTGGACATCCTGGTGGCCCCCAGCATAGCGCCGTGGTTCTCAGGAAAGTAAACGAGGAAACCCATGCCTCGAAGCAACTCCGCCGGCCCTACGCTTGTGCACCACGCGATCTTGGGGGACCCGGTCCTGGCCGCCTCGTCCATCTCATAGAAGTGGTCAGCCATAATCTTCTTGCAGACCTTGGATGCAGCTATGGATTTCCGGGGTGCTTCGTTGGATGTTTGGGACATCAGTATCCTCCCGTATTAGTGTTGAGCTGATAAGCTACTAGAAGGCCTCGAAACAATGTCAAAGGTGGCATCAGCTATAACGCTCCTGCCACAGCCTCGGTGATGTCAATGACCTTGATCTTGCCTCGCTCCTGCTTGGGAATCCGCTTGGCGCCCTTGCGTAGATTGTCCTTGCAGGCAGCGCAGCCCGAGATGATCACTTCCGCTCCCACGGCCAGGGCATCCCGCACCCGCACTGCCGCGATATCGGCGGCCATGTCCGGATCGTTGGCCTGAAGCCCGCCGCCCCCGCCGCAGCACCGCGCCAGGAGGCGGTTACGGGCCATCTCCACGAAATCAACGCCCGGAATCTGCTGAATGATGCTCCGTGGTTCGTCGAAGATCTTGAATGTCCGCCCAAGGTCACAGGGATCGTGGTAGGTGACCTTCTTATTCATATCACCCGCAAACTTCAGCCTGCCCTCGTTCAGGAGCTTCAGCAGGTAGTGGACTGAGTGATAGATCTCCATGCCCAGGTCCCCGATCTCGGGGTAAAGCTTCTTGAATGTCTTGTAGCAACCCGCGCAGGGCGTCACGAGCTCCTTGGCTCCGGTTTGCCGAATCCGCTCGATGAGCTGCGAGGCATGGTCCTCGAATTCGCCCGACCCGGCCAGAAACAGGGGGAACCCGCAACAGTTCTCGTTCATGGCCAGGGTGGTGTAGTCCACGCCGGCCGCATCAAGGGGCTTGATCAGGCTGGGGACCATCTTCATGTCCAGGTAGCTCGGCACGCATCCCATGAAGAGAAGGGTTTCCGCCTTGTCCTTGAGCTCGCCGGCCTTGACCTTCTCCTTGAGCTCCTTGGGATAGATCTCGATTCGTCCCTCGGCCGGCTCGGCGTACACATTGCCGGTCTTGAGGATGTTGTCTCGGACGCCCAGCACGGATTCCGGCGCCAACCCCGCATTGTATATTTTCCTGCGCGCCCCTTCCACGATCTCGTCCACGCGGATCTGGGCCGGGCAGAAGTAAGTGCAGGCCTGGCAGGTCGTGCAGGTGTAGAAGGCCTGGGCCAGGTCTTTGTCCATGTCCACGGTGCCGTTCAGCATGTAGAAGGCCAGGGCGTTGCGGCCGCGGGCGTTTCGGGACTCCCGCTGTGACACGTCAAAGGTGGGACACCCGAGACGGCAGAACCCGCAGTGGATGCACGCCAGGATCTCGTTGTCCACCTCTTCGCCGAAAGAGTCGGCGCCTTCGGGGTTGTCCAGGAGCGGCTGGAACGCGAAGTAGTCGTAGATGTCCGCCGGCTTGTCCGGCTTCTCCAGATTCATCTTGCCCGGGTTCAGGATGTTGTCCGGATCAAGAGACTGCTTGATCTTTCGCATGACCTCCATGGCCGGGCCCAACTGACGCTCGATGTGGGCGGCCCTGGTGATGCCGGTCCCGTGCTCGGCGCTCACGGTGCCCTTGGCGGCCAGGGCCGCGTCCACGAGCTCCTCCACGGCCGGTTTCAGCCGGTCCCAGTCGTCCCGGCTTCGCACGTCACCCACAAAGGTCGTGTGAACGTTCCCGTCCCCCACATGACCGAAGGTGGCGATGGTCACCCCGTACTTGTCCGAAATGGCCTGGGCCCTGCGGATGGTTTCGGGGATTTTCGTGCTGGGAACGCCCAGGTCTTCGGCGATCGGGATGAGCCGGTTGAAGGGCTGGATGCGGGAGAGCGTGGGCACGAGCCGGCCGCGGGCCACCATCATCTCGGTCCGCCGGGCCGGATCGTCCGTCCACTCGAACTCCTGGACACCGTATTTCTCGCAGGTCTCCTTGATGGTGTTCATGTCCCGGGTCACGACTTCCCTTGCTCCGTCCGCCTCCATGATCAGGAGGGCCTCGATCTTGCTCACGTCCTTGCCCAGGGCATCTTCGACCACCTTGAGGCTGTATTTGTCCATGATCTCGCAGCCGGCCAGTTTGATCCCAGAGGTGATCACCTCGGTGACTGCATCGCCCGCCGCGGAAAGGTCCCCGAACACGGCAAGGGCCATGGCATCATACTCAGGCTTGGGCTCCAGCTTGATAATGACTTCTGTAATGATGCCGAGCGTGCCCTCGGCCGCGGTAAAAAGATGGGTCAAATCGTATCCGAGGCTGGTCTTGGGCGCGGTGGTGCCGGTCTCGATTATGCTCCCATCGGCCAGAACAACCTTCAGCCCCTTGATATAGTCCCTTGTGGTCCCGTACTTGACCGCACGGTGCCCGCTGGCGTTCGTGGAAACCATGCCTCCGATGGTGGCGATGGCCTCACTTCCCGGGTTAGGGGGGAACATGAGCCCGTCCTTGGCCAGTCTGGCATTAAGGGGCATGCACACCACACCGGGCTCCACGCGGGCATAGAAGTCCTTCTTGTTGACCTCGAGAACGTTGTTCATGTTGTGGAGGTCCAGGATGATGCCGCCCCGGACGGGAAGGACCGCTCCAGTAACGCTGGATCCCGTGCCGCGGGCCGTCACCGGTACCTTTTCCCGATGGGCAAGCTTCATGATGGCTGAGACCTGCTCGGTGGTCGTGGCAAACACTATGGCATCCGCCACGCCTTGGTGAACCGACATGTCCCTGGAGTTGCAGAGGCATTCCACGCGGTCCTCAAAGACGTTCTCTTCACCCACGATCTCCTTTATTTCATCATAAATACTCATTGCTTACCCCCTATTCCAAGGAAATTGGCCACAACTGTGCATAAAGGCATTTCTTGTGGGATGGCTACTATTTAGCTACAAAGTGACTATAGGAAAACGGGCTCCGGCTTGTCAAGACGAAAACACCGGGATTTGGGTTGTCCACTGTTGAGCGGTTAGTGCCTTACTCCTGAAAAGCTGTCAGAAAAAACAAAAAGTATTGATGTTGGGATAATCCAAATCGAAATCGGGATCGGGATCGGGATCGCAATCGAAAGAGAATAAAATGATACTTGGACACGAAAAGCTTGATGTCTACCCCTGTGTGAAGGAAGACTCCGGGGTCTATGGATTGGAGGAAATCGATTTCGATCCCGATAGCGATTTCGATCCCGAAGAAACCAAACTGGACGCTCATTCTTCGCGCCAGTGCTCCTTGACTTTGGGTTGCGGGCAAGGGCCCACTTTAGTGATTATATGTTTACGTTTACAGGATCCCGGCCGCTCATGTGGGACCGGCTGTAAATCCCTCCCCTACTATCTTACAGCACTTTAATACATGAGAAAATATTAATCAAGGTTTCATCCTCGTTTCATGTCCATGCGTTATGTTCTATCCCAAAGTGCCGGTGTCATGTTTCCGGCGGAGACCCTTTGAAAGTACCAACCCACATATGCAAGGAGAAAAAACATGTTTGAAAAAATAGCGGCTTCCATGAATAAAAGGAGACTGCGAATCACCGCAGCAGCCTGTTTATCTGCCGGACTTATATTTTTCGGGCTTTTTGCGGGCTCTGCGCTCACCTCGACCGAGAAGCCGGCCGAACCGGAAATCCCGGCGCCGGCGATGAATGCGCCAGGGTTGAAAAGCGCGTCCCTTGCACCGCTGGCCGAGGCACTGAAGCCCTCAGTGGTCAACATCCGCGTCACCAAGGTGCAGAAGGCCATGCACGGCATACCCGGGATACCTGAAGGGAGCCCTTTTGAGGATTTTTTCGGGAGGTTCTTCGGGCCGGGCGGGCCACAACCCCCTGAGCGCAGGGTACAGGCTGCCGGGTCGGGGGTTATAATAAGCGGGGACGGCTACATACTCACCAACAACCACGTGGTTGAAGGGGCCAGGGAGGTCATGGTGACCCTGGACGACGAGCGCGAGCTGGAGGCCGAGATCGTGGGCCTGGACCCCAAGACGGACCTGGCCGTGCTCAAGGTCGAGGGCGGGGATGACCTGCCCGGAACCCCAATGGGCGATTCGGACGGGCTCGAGGTTGGTGATTATGTCATGGCCATCGGAAACCCTTTCGGTTTAGGACATACGGTCACTGCCGGCATTGTGAGCGCAAAGGGCCGGGTTCTCGGGGCCGGGCCGTATGACGACTTCATTCAGACAGACGCCTCCATCAACCCGGGTAATTCGGGCGGGCCTCTTATTAATATGCAGGGCGAAGTGGTCGGGATCAATACAGCCATCGTGGCCCATGGCCAGGGCATCGGGTTCGCCATCCCCGTCAACACGGCAAGGGAACTGATCCCGCAGCTGGTGGAGCACGGCGAGGTGACCCGGGGCTACATCGGGGTTCACATCCAACCTGTTACGAGGGAGCTGGCAGAGGCCATGGGTCTCGATGACCTCAAGGGCGCTTTGGTGGCGGATGTGCTTTCCGGCGGGCCTGCAGGCGAGGCCGGCGTGCAACGCGGGGACGTGATCGTCTCTTTTGACGAAAAGGCGGTTGAGAAGAGCCATGAACTGCCGGCCATTGTGGCGGCCGCCCCTGTAGGCAAGAAGGCCCCAATGACTGTCCTGCGGGACGGCAAGGAGAAAAAGCTCACGGTGAAGGTCGCCGAACTGGAGCCCGAGACCACTGTCGAGGATACACCGGACCGTGAGGGGGATACCCGCTGGGGGCTCGGACTTCAGGACCTGACTCCCCGGATCGCCCGCCAACTGGGTGTGGAGGCTGGCCAGGGAGCCCTGGTGACAGAGGTGGAGCCGGGAAGCCCTGCACAGCAGGCATCGCTCAGGCGGGGTGACGTGATCCTGGAGGTGGACAGCAAGCCCGTAGCCTCGGCCGGTGAGGTGAAGAAGGCGGTGGCGGGCAAGGACTCGGTCCTTCTCCTGGTCCAGCGAAAGGATGTGAAGCAGTTCGTGGCCATGGCCGGATGATAGGGCTTCATCTTATAGCTGGTTTCCATCCAGAAATGGTCTTTTTTGCCAATCTCGGCGTCAATCTGCGAGGTTGCTTGTGCGGCGTACTTCAGTACGCCTCCGCGCAACCTCTTGATCTCCTTGATCTTGACAAAAAATCCTCATTTCTGAATTGGAAACTTGCCAGTCCCCAAAAAGCGTTTCTGGATGGGCACTGGCTGGAGCATTTCGTGCATGGCCCGGGCCGCTTTTGCTGCAAAGGCCGGATCGTTTATGTGGAACCCGCATTCCTCAAGGGGGATGGCCGGGTCCAGGTCGCGCCTGAGGCGGTTTACCAGGGCACGGCTGGTTTCCGGGGCCCAGAGGGGTTTGTCCGGCCCGTCGGCCTCGGACCACCCCCCCCATGGTACGAGTACGCGCAGGCCCCGGGGGTGGAGGTTGAGCTTTTCCGCCACCTGTTCGGCGATTAAGAGGCTCTCATCAACAGTGAGGCGAACAGCCGACCGGAAGTCGTAGAAAAAGACCGGCCGGTCCTGATATTCGAGCGGGACTGTCTCCCGGGTGAACTCGAGCACGGCACAGTCCAGCCCGCCGGGAACAACCAGGCGGGGAACGGGCTTTCCAGGGGCCGGGGCCAGCCTCTGGGGCCCGATTCCGCGGCAGTAGCCGCCCTTGAGTTCATCGGCAAGCTCGTGGGTGGCCAGGTCCATGATGCCGTCAAAAAAGCCCTCAGCAGCCAGTTCCTCCATCGCCATTCCGCCCGTGCCGTTGGCGTGAAAGGCGACGACCTCGTAGCCCATGCTCTCGAGTTCCGTCTTGACCGACCCGGCTGCCGCCGTGATGAAACCGAACATGGTGAGGGCTATCCGCCGCGGGCCTTTCCGCGGTGTCCAGGTGATGCGGGCCATGCCGCACACCGCGCCGGCCGCTGCGTCCAGGATTGGACCGAGAAGGCTGTTCACCCCCAGGATGTCGGCCACGCTGTGCATCATGGTGACGTCCCGGGTCCCCACCACCTCGGACATGTCCCGGCTAGCCACCGTGGAAACCATGACCTTGGGTACTCCGATGGGAAGCGCGCGCATTATTGCCGTGGCCAGGTGGGTACCCGTGCCGCCGCCCGCCGACACAACACCCTGGATCTCCCCTCGGTCATGGAGTTCACGTATGAGCTTGCGGCCGGCCTCCAGCACCGCCTGAATGGATTGGTCCCGGTCACGCTTCCCGGCGGGCAGGCCCATTACCACTTCCCTGAAGAGGTCGTAGTCGGCCGGAAAGGGCGAGGCCGCCCTTGTCCCTGTGTGCACCGTGACAGTTCCGACTTCGCGGGCCTCGATCCTTTCCTTGAGAAATAGATGTTCATCTCCTTTGGAATCAAATGTGCCTAGCACAGCGATAACATAATAAGACATTAAAAACCCCCGTTTAGACATGATTATGCGGTTAATCGAGATCCCATGATCCGGGTTTCGACGAAACATCAGTTCAATGGAGGCATTGGGACCCGAATGCCCCCTCAGAGTGGCTCAAAAGCGGGGCTGAGTGCTCAAAAAGCCTCTTCCCTCAACCGTTTCAGGGACATGCATTAAAAA
This sequence comes from Desulfatiglandales bacterium, assembly GCA_041685835.1. Lineage (GTDB taxonomy): Bacteria > Desulfobacterota > DSM-4660 > Desulfatiglandales > HGW-15 > JAIPEI01. The sequence continues at coordinate 26,021 of JAWLEX010000015.1, read as the reverse complement.
AGTACTTTTCATATACAGGCAATATAGTGTAAAACCTACAAATAAATCAAACGGCATTGGCGGATTGCCCGTGCAATTCTTTCTTGGTCATAGGATTGTCCGGATTCTGAAGTACCCGGGAAGAGCGTGATCCGGACCCTTTTTTCACCTCAAGGCCGGCTGGAGGGAAAGACCATGGCAAACGATGAGGGATTTTTCGTGCTTTACTATGAATCTCCCATTGGCTGGCTGGAAATCGCCGGGATCAAGGAGGGGATCCAGGGCCTCCGGTTCGTGGAGAAACCCGGTCAGGACAGCGAGGACCCGCCCGCCTGTCTCGTATTGTGCCGAAAACAACTGGACGAATATTTCCAGGGTAATGGGACGACCTTTGCGGTTCCCCTCGCCCTTGAAGGTACGCCGTTTCAGAAGGCCGTCTGGCGGGCCCTCCTGGAGATTCCTTATGGTTCATGGACGACCTACGGTGAAGTGGCTGAATCCATCGGAAGACCAAACGCGGCGCGGGCCGTGGGTCAGGCGAACAACAAGAATCCGGCGGTTATTGTTGTCCCTTGTCACCGTGTCGTCGGGAACAGCGGAGAGCTCGTGGGGTACGGCAGTGGATTGTGGCGTAAGGAGTGGCTGCTCGAGCACGAAGGCGTCCTTGAAATTACATAAATAAACTCAATAATTACATTAAATTGATCATTCCAAAGGAATAATAAGTGGATAATAATGCAGTAGTGCTTCTGGTGGCGACCATGGACACCAAGGGGGCTGAGGCGGCCTTTGCCTCGTCCTGCATTGAGGAGAGTGGGGTCTCCGTACAAATCATGGACGCCGGAATCCGTGGGGAATGCACCTATCCAGTGTCGTTTTCGCGGGAGGAGGTGGCCCTGGCCGCAGGCGCATCCATCAAGGCCGTACGTTCCATAGGTAACGAAGGCGAGGCCCTCGGCGTCATGATTCAGGGTGCCGTGTCCATGGCCGGGAAGCTTTACGGCGAGGGCAGGGTGAAGGGCGTGTTCGGGATCGGCGGGTCCATGGGGACAACCCTCGGCACGGCGGTCATGCGGGCCTTTCCCGTGGGGGTTCCCAAGGTTATGGTCACGACAATGGCCTCCCGGGACACTCGGGCCTTTGTGGGTACCCGTGACATACTCATGCTTCACTCCGTCTGCGATCTATCCGGGCTCAATCGGGTAACGCGGGCCGTACTTCAAAACGGTGCCCATGCCATGGCCGGCATGGTCCGCTGGGGCCCACAATCCGAGCATGATGAAGGGCGTCCCCTGGCCGTACTCTCCACCCTCGGGACCAGCGACGCCTGCACAGGAGAGGTGCGAAGGGGCCTGGATGAGCGTGGATACGAGGTAGTGGTATTTCATACAGTAGGGGCGGGCGGCGAGGCCATGGAAGAGTTCATTCGAGAGCAAGATGTCACCGCAGTCGTGGATCTTTCTCTCCACGAGCTTCTTGATCACAGGTTCGGCGGGGACTACGATGCCGGGCCGGAACGCGGAAGGGCCGCCCTCGAAAAGGGCGTGCCGACGGTCCTGGTTCCCGGAAATGTGGATTTCCTGGTATACGGTGCGCTTGAAAGGGCGAAAAAGAGATTCCCCGGGCGAAAGACCCACGTTCACAACGCGGCGATCACCACCATCCGTGCCGCCGACGAGGAGATCGAAGAGGTGGGCCGGGAGGTGGGCGGGGCCTGCTCAGGGGTTGCGGGACCCGTGGAAATCCTGGTTCCGGTGACCGGGCTCTCCGCGTTCGATCACCCCCAGGGCCCTCTTTACAGCCCGAACGGACCGGGGGCGTTCCTGAAAGGGCTCCAGGAAACACTCGGTTCATCCTGTCCTGTCAGGGAGGTCTCAGCGCACATCAACGACCCTGGTTTTGCAGAGGCGGTGCTGGAGGCCTTTGACCGTGTTGTGGCGGCCTGAACAGGATAGTGAATTCTTGCTTTTCGATCGCCGGCTTCTTTACAGGAAACAAGGGGTTTATGGGAACCCATCGCCCATCTTTTTTTTAAGAGCACTCCGATGCGGAATTCAGCCATGGGGTCTGCGAAGATTACGTTCGAAAGCACTATCCCGGTTTTGACCTTAAAAAGACCTATGCGAATCGATACGTCGGTATGAATGCTTTCTGGTTGACAGACAACCTTTACGTGCGTATCATCCCTTCGCAAAAATCAATTTCCTGTCACGTTGACTTCATTTATACGGTTTTGCTGTATTTCCCCAGCCTTGCGCGACGGCCCTGTTTTTGCGGGTCCTTGCGTTTTGAACGCCCCGTGTGGGCCCCCAACATGGAAAAAGGGATGACAGGGGCGCGGGTCGCTCTGCCCCCCCTTTCAAGAAACGATCAACCTCAAGACAAAAGGAGTTTGCCTATGAAACGGTTTCTGATTATCTCTCTGACCCTGGCAATGGTTGTCTGCGGGTCGGCCATGGTTTCCGCCAAGACCTTCAAGGTGGCCCTGGACGCGGACCCGGTATCCCTGGACCCGCACGAGCAGCTTTCGGGCGGTATGTTGCAGCTTTCTCATTGGGTCTTTGACCCGCTGGTCCGATGGACCCAGGACGGGGACTTTGAACCGCGACTCGCCCACAAGTGGGAGCAGGTGGATGATTTGACCTGGCGCTTCCACCTGCGCAAGGGTGTGAAGTTCCACAGCGGCAACGACTTCACCGCGGCCGACGTCAAATGGACCCTGGAGCGGCTCAAGAAGAGCCAGGACTTCAAGGGCCTGTTCGAGCCCTTTGTAGGTGCGGAAGTAGTGGACGACCACACGGTGGACATCAAGACCAAGAAACCTTACGGTCTGGTCCTGAACATGGCCACCTACATCTTTCCAATGGACATGGAGTTCTATTCCGGTGAGGACGCAAGCGGCAACCCCAAGGACGCCATCGACAAGACCGCCCCGACTTTTGCCAAGACCAACGAGTCAGGGACCGGCGCGTTCGAGGTGAAGTCGCGCGAGCAGGGCGTGCGGTTGGTCTTGGAGAGGTTCAAGGATTACTGGGACAAGGACTCCCCGGGCAATGTCAGCAGTATCATCCTGACCCCCATCAAGGAAGACGCCACCAGGGTGGCGGCCCTTCTTTCTGGGGATGTGGATTTCATCTCCCCGGTGCCGCCCCAGGATCACGACAGGGTCCGGAAGAACAAGGACCTTAAGCTGGTCACCATCTCCGGCGCGCGGATCATAACCTTCCAGCTCAACCAGAACCGGCGCGAGGAGTTCAAGGACCCGCGGGTGCGCCTGGCCATCGCCTATGCCACCAACCAGGTTGGCATAGTGGATAAGATCATGAAGGGGTTCGCCACTCCGGCCGCCCAGCAGGGTCCTGACGGGTATGCCGGATACAACCCTGACCTCAAGCCCAGGTTTGACCTGGCCAAGGCCAAGGAGCTCATGAAAGAGGCGGGTTATGAAAACGGCTTCACCGTGACCGCTATCGCTCCCAACAACCGTTACGTAAACGATGAAAAAATAGCCGAGGCCTTTGCCGGCATGCTCTCAAAGATCAACATCAAGGTGGACCTGAAGACCATGCCCAAGGCCCAGTACTGGGATGAGTTCGACGCGCAGGTGGCGGACATGCAGATGGTCGGATGGCACTCGGACACCGAAGACTCTGCCAACTTCTCAGAGTTTTTGACGATGTGTCCGGACAAGGAGACGGGTTACGGCCAGTATAACAGCGGGAACTATTGCAACCCCAAGGTTGACGAGATGGTCCTGGCCACCCAGACCGAGACCGATCTGGAAAAGCGCACGCAGATGCTCCAGGAAATTGAGCGTGTCCTTTACGAGGAGGCCGCGTTCATACCGTTCCACTGGCAGAACCACTCGTACGCAGGCAAAAACAACGTAGGTATCGAGCCAATTGTAAACGTCATGAACTTCCCCTATTTCGGCGACTTGGTCCTGGAATAGGAGCAGGATCCCCAGCCGGGGGGAGTCCCTTTTGAAGGGGCTTCCCCCTTGCCTTCGGGGCCTTCCCCGCCATGCTCGCATTTACAGTAAGACGTATAGCCCAGGCCGTCCTGGTGATGATCGTCATAAGCTTCATCGGGTTTGCCGTCAAATACGCGGTGGGTGACCCGGTGCGGGACCTCGTGGGTGTCTCGGTATCCGTGGAAGAGCGGGAGAAGCTCCGCGACGCGCTGGGCCTGAACGACCCCTTCATGGTGCAGTGGGGCCGCTTTCTGAAGGATGCGGTCCAGGGCGATCTGGGCCGATCCTACTTCTTCAAGCGGCCTGCCTTGGATGTGATCGTCAATAAGGCACCCGCCACCCTGGAGCTTGTTTTATGCAGCGCCATAATTATCATATTCATTTCGATCCCGGTGGGGATCTATGCCGCTGTAAGGCCCAACTCCTGGGTTTCCAGGTTCCTCATGGGGGCAAGCATTGTCGGAGTATCCATCCCGGTCTTCCTCACAGCTATCATGCTCATTTACATTTTTGCCGTGGGGCTCAACTGGCTGCCTTCGTACGGCAGGGGCGAGACCGTGATGCTCTTGGGGTTTTGGGACTCGGGCATGGTAACGGCGGACGGTCTTGTGCACCTGATCCTGCCCAGTGTGGCCCTTTCCTCCGTGATGCTCCCGCTGTTCATACGCCTGATCAGGGCCGAGATGAAAGAGGTGGTGGAAACCGAGTACATCAAGTTCGCCAGGGCCAAGGGTCTGGCTCCGCGGCGCGTACTCATAGTCCATGCCTTCAAGAACACCCTGCTGCCGGTAATTACGGTGGGAGGTGTCCAGCTGGGGACCATGATCGCCTTTACCGTGCTGACCGAGACCGTGTTTCAGTGGCAGGGCATGGGTTTCATCTTTCTGGAGGCCGTTGAACGGGGGGATACGTCGCTCCTGGTGGCCTACCTGGTCTTCGTGGGCCTGGTTTTTGTGATAGTCAACACTGTGGTGGACATTATCTACGGCCTTGTAAACCCCAAGGTCAGGATAGCGGGCAGGAAGTAGCATGGGGGTTTGGAATACCTTCAGGCAGTCCTTTTTCCTCTACAGCTTCCTCCGGGACCCCCTGGCGGTGGGGAGCCTGGTCGTCGTTGTGATCCTGATCTCCGCCGGATTCCTCTCACCTGTGATATCGCCCTACAACCCTTACGACACCACCACCATCGACATCATGGACGCCGACACCCCGCCCATGTGGATGGAGGAAGGGGACCCCCGCTTCTTCCTGGGGACAGACTCCCAGGGACGGGATATGCTCTCCACCATACTCTACGGCATGCGGGTCTCTGTATTAATCGGGCTGGGTGCGGTGGCGCTGCAGGCACTGCTGGGGATCATGGTAGGGCTGGTTTCAGGTTACGGCGGCGGCCGGCTTGATGCCGTGCTCATGCGTATCGCGGATGTCCAGCTCTCCTTTTCCACTTACATGGTGGCGATCTTCATCGGGGCCATTTTCAAGACGGTATTTGGAGTGGGACTTTACGCCCAGGTGGCGGTGCCGTTCCTGATCATAGTGATCGGCCTTGCCGAATGGCCCCAGTACGCCCGCACGGTGAGGGCGTCGGTCCTGGCCGAGAAGAACATGGAGTACGTGGAGGCGGCCCGTGTTATCGGTCTTCCCTCCGGGCGTATCATGTGGAGGCACATCCTGCCCAATACGCTGACTCCGGTACTGGTGATCTCAACGGTCCAGGTGGCGAACGCCATCATGAGCGAGGCGGCGCTCTCCTTCATCGGGCTGGGCATGCCGGTCAACCGGCCCTCCCTGGGGTCCCTGATCAAGATAGGTTTTGAGTACATCTTCAGCGGCTCCTGGTGGATAACGCTCTTCCCGGGGATCGTGCTCGTGCTCCTGATACTGACCATCAACCTCCTGGGCGACTGGCTCCGGGACTACTTGAACCCCAAGCTCTACATGCACTGAGGCCATGGAACCCGTTCTCCAAGTGGAAAACCTCACTGTCAAGTTCTCCCTGCGCTCAGGTGAGATCACCGCCGTAGATGAGGTGGACTTCAACCTCGACAGGGGGGAGCGGCTGGGTTTGGTGGGGGAGTCAGGTGCGGGCAAGTCGGTGACCGGCTTCGCCCTGATAAATCTGATCAGTAAGCCCGGGTACATTGCAAACGGGTCTGTCCGCTTCCATGGGAGGGAGCTGACCGGGCTCACCGATGAACAGATGCGCCGGGTGAGGGGCAATAACATCAGCATGGTCTTTCAGGACCCCATGATGACCCTAAACCCGGTCCTGACCATCGGCACCCAGATGGTGGAGACCCTTTACGCCCACCGCAGGATAGACAAACACACGGCCGAGGAAATGGCGGTGGAGTCCCTGCGCAAGGTACACCTTCCCAGCCCCGAGCGACGCCTCAGGCAGTACCCCCACGAACTCTCGGGAGGGATGCGCCAGCGGGTGGTGATCGCAATCGCCCTGATCTCCTCCCCGAGCCTGATCATCGCCGACGAGCCCACCACCGCCCTCGACGTGACCATTCAGGCCGAGATCATGGAGCTCCTCCAGGAACTGTGCCTCAATGAAGACATGGGGCTCATCCTGATCACCCACGATCTGGCCGTGGTGAGTCAGGTCGCTCAGCGAATCGCAGTCATGTACGCGGGCCGGATAGTGGAGATAGGAGATACGAGCAGGATCATATCTGAGCCCAGGCATCCCTACACCCGGGGCCTCCTGGGGGCCCTGCCCCAGGAAAGGCCGCGGGGGGAGAGGCTCAGCCAGATCCCGGGGGTCATGCCCACTCTGGTGGATATACCGCCCGGGTGCGCCTTCAACAACCGCTGCACCAGGGCGGAGGAAATCTGCCGGGTGGAGAGGCCTCCGCTGGAGGTAAAGTCCTGCGGCGGCCGCGTGGCCTGCCACTTTGTGGAATAGTTTATGGAACAGCCCTCATTGCTCAGCCTGAAGAACGTCTACAAGCGGTTCGACATATCCGGAGGCCTCCTGGAGCAGCTTGCGTGGAAGGACGGCAGGCCCGTGCGCGAGCGGACCATTGTGCACGCGGTAAACAATGTGAGCTTCGACATAAAGCAAGGGGAGACCCTGAGCGTGGTGGGTGAGTCCGGATGCGGCAAGTCCACCCTCGCCCGTACGGTGATCGGCCTCTACCCGCCGGACAGGGGGGAGGTTTGGTTCAAGGGAGAGAGGATCGACAACCTCTCCTCGGGCCGGATGCTGAATTACCGTACCAGGATGCAGATGGTCTTCCAGGACCCTTACGCCTCTCTGAATCCTCGCATGCGCGTGCGGGAGACACTGGAGGAGCCGGTGCGGTTTCACCGCTATGTCCCGCCGTCCCGGGTCAAGGATCGGGTGGCCGAGGTCATGGAGCAGGTGGGCGTGGACCCTTCGTGGGCGGATCGCTATCCCCACGAGTTCTCCGGAGGCCAGCGCCAGCGCATAAGCATAGCGAGGGCCCTGATGGTGGACCCGGAGTTCATCATCGCGGATGAGCCCATCTCGGCCCTGGACGTGTCCATCCAGGCCCAGATCCTGAACCTGCTCATGGAGGCCCAGGAAACCAGAGGCCTGACCTACATGTTCATCAGCCACAACCTCTCGGTGGTGGAGCACATCTCCAACCGGGTGGCGGTGATGTACCTGGGCGCGCTGTGCGAGTTGGCCCCGGTGGACACACTTTTCGACCACCCCATGCATCCCTATACCAGGGCCCTTCTCTCGGCCATCCCCCGCCTGGGTGAGACGGCCAGCCGGCACATCAAGCTGCGGGGGGACGTACCCACACCGATCCAGCTTCCCCCCGGCTGTGTGTTCCAGAGCCGCTGCCCGTGGGTGGAGGAGCGCTGCAGGATAGAGGCGCCGGAACTGGTGGAGCAGGTCCCTGGTACCCTGCTGGCCTGTCATGCAGTGGAGGAAGGCAGGCTGCAGTAGCCGTGTTTTATGGGAGGCGCTTGAGATAAGCTTGATTGCCGGCCTGGAAGCACGGATGTCATAAGGGCCCGGGACGTAGTTGTTGAAACACCCCATTTTTAAAGAATCAGGTATTGACCGGAGCGCAGCCGGCGGACCAGCCGGCGGCACCTCTTTCTTTTGGCTACGCGAGATTTGACACATCACTTTTTCTGCGAACGGTTTGATTCCTCCCTGGGGATCTGTTAAACTTTACTATTTTAATCGGGCTCAACTAACTGTGCCCTTTTGCACATGCCGGGGACCGGTTTTACACTCAGGTTTGAATAGGCATGAACAGGGAGGCCTTCCATGTGGGAATATACGGACAAAGTCAGAGAGCTTTTCTTGAACCCCAAGAACGCCGGAGTGATTGAGGATGCGAGCGGCGTGGGCGAGGTGGGATCCATGGCCTGCGGCGACGCACTCAAACTCAGCCTCAAGGTCAATGACGAAGGCAGGATCGAAGACGCCCGTTTTCAGACGTTCGGCTGCGCCAGCGCCATTGCATCGGCTTCGGCACTCACGGAACTCCTCAAGGGAAAGACCGTGGAGGAGGCCGGGAAGATAACCAACCAGGAAATAGCAGACTACCTGGGCGGGCTGCCCAAGGAAAAGATGCACTGCTCCGTGCTCGGCCAGCAGGCACTGGAAAAGGCCCTTGCCGACTATCGGGGCGAGCCTCCCAAGGAAGAGGAAGAGGGCGAGATCGTCTGCGAGTGCTTCGGCGTGACCGACCGGCAGATCGAAAAGGCCGTGAGAGAGAACAACCTCACCACCATAGAGGAGGTCATCAACTACACCAAGGCCGGAGGCGGGTGTGAGAGCTGTCACGACAGCATCCGCGAGATTATTCGGCGGGTCAGGGCGGATAGACAGCCCAGGACCCGGCCCAAAATGAGCAACATCCAAAAGATCCGGCAGATTGAGGACACCCTTGAAAACGAGATTCGACCGGCCCTTAAGCAGGACGGAGGGGACATCGAACTCGTTGACGTCATAGGAAACCGTGTGCTCCTCTCCATGAGGGGCTCTTGCGCCGTTTGCAAGGCCAGCGAGCAGACCATGAAAAACTTCGTGGAAAACAAGCTCAGGGAACTGGTGTGGCAGGAGCTGGAAGTCGAGGAGGTGCGATCATGAATGTCGTTTATCTGGACAACAACGCCACCACAAGGGTGGCCCCGGAAGTGGTGGAAGCCATGTCTCCCTACTTCGGCGAACTGTACGGCAATCCCTCGAGTGCGCATCGCTTCGGGGGACAGGTGGCGGCCAAATTGCAGGAGGCCAGGGAGCGTGTGGCCGCTCTTTTGGGGGCCCGGCCCGATGAGATCCTCTTCACGAGCTGCGGCACAGAGAGTGACAACACCGCCGTGATGTCCGCCCTGGCAACGAACCCGGGCAAGCGACATGTGGTGATGAGCCGTGTGGAGCACCCGGCGATTCGCACACTCGGTCAGCACCTGTCGGAAAAAGGTTACGAGGTGACCGAAATCCCGGTGGACGGCGAGGGAAGGCTCGACATGGACCGGTACGCGGACAGCCTAAGGCCCGATACCGCCGTGGTCAGCCTCATGTGGGCCAACAATGAGACCGGTGTGATCTTTCCCGTGGAAGAGGCGGCCCGAATGGCTAGGGACCAGGAGATCCTGTTCCATACGGACGCCGTCCAGATCGCGGGCAAGGTCCCCGTCAACCTGAAGGAGAGCGCCGTTGATATGCTCTCCGTCTCAGGGCACAAACTCCACGCGCCCAAAGGCATAGGGGCCCTTTACGTGCGAAAGGGAACAAAGTTTTCCCCTTATCTCATCGGCGGCCACCAGGAGAGGAGTCGCCGGGGGGGGACAGAGAACACACCGGGCATTATCGGCCTCGGCAAGGCCTGCGAACTCGCCCTGAAGAACATTGAGTGGGAAAACAGCGGGATCAGGCGGCTCCGCGACAAGCTGGAAGGCGAGCTTGTAAGCCGGGTCCCAAACAGCAAGGTGAACGGCGGCAATGCGGAGAGACTTCCAAACACCACCAGCATCAGCTTCGAGTTCGTTGAGGGGGAGTCCATTCTTCTCATGATGGACGAGTTTGGAATCTGCGCCTCCTCCGGCTCGGCATGCACCTCGGGCTCGCTTCAGCCTTCCCACGTGCTTCGGGCAATGGGTGTGCCGTTCACCATGGCGCACGGGTCCATCCGTTTCAGCCTGAGCATTTACAACACCGAGGAGGAGATCGGCTTTGTCATCGAGAAGGTGCCGGCCATTATCGAGAGGCTGAGGTCTCTCTCTCCTTACTGGGATCCTTCCAGGGCGGCCCGCGGCGGGCTGGGTTGACGGATCCGGGGCTGCTTGGCTGTCCTGAGTCCTTCCCGGAGAAAGGGGCTTATTTGTGACTGAAAAGGCGGTTGAGCGGGATGAGACCTGCCGCATCGAGTTATCCGACACTCAAAAATGGCGGGAGGAGATCCCCGGCATAGTTGAGTCCCTGATCCGATCCTGTGATGGAGACGACACCTTCGATCACGTGGGACCGGAGCCCATCTCCTCCAGGGATTCCATCATCCGCATCCTATCCATAGCCCGGCGCCTCCTCTTTCCGGGCTATTTTATTCCAGAGCGGCTCGACCGCGTCAACCTGGGATACTACTTCGGCCAAGAGGCCACGGCTTTCTTCGAGGTCCTGTCCGAACAAATCACCCTGGCCGTCCGGCATGATTGCATCCGATTCGACCGGCCCTGCACAAAATGCCGGGAGAGGGGACAGGAATCCGCAATAGAATTTATGCGCAAGATTCCCAGGCTGCGCCTGGCCCTGGCAAAGGACGTGCGCGCCGCTTACGAAGGGGATCCGGCCGCGGGAAGCTTCGATGAGATAATTTTCAGCTATCCCGGGCTCTTTGCCGTCACCATATACCGGATCGCCCATGAGCTGTACCACCTGGGCATTCCCCTGATCCCGCGAATCATGACCGAACACGCCCACAGCAACACCGGCATCGACATCCACCCGGGGGCCCACGTCGGGGAGAGCTTTTTTACAGACCACGGCACCGGCGTGGTGATCGGGGCCACTTCAAAGATCGGTGACCGCGTCCGCATATATCAGGGGGTGACTCTCGGCGCACTTTCCCTTCCAAGGGACGCCGTGGGAGACCTCAGGACCCTGAAGCGCCATCCCACCATAGAGGATGACGTAATAATCTATGCGGGCGCGACGATCCTGGGCGGAGACACGGTGATCGGGGCCCGGTCCGTGGTCGGCGGCAACGTGTGGATAACCGAGTCGGTTCCGCCGGACACGCGGGTGTTCATGAAGACGCCGGAACTGGTGGTCAAGAGAGCTGGGGAAATCTGACCGCCCTTCTGTAAGTGAACAACCCCAAAGGTCGTGAAATACGAACCACGGATTTCGAACACGTTTTTTTGATCCTTGCCAAGCTGGAGTTCCAGAACCCAAGGGCGGGAGGTCCTCTTCGTGCTCTTCGTGTCCTTCGTGGTGAAGATTAAGGGCTTTTGATCAAAACGGACCTTTCGAGCGGGAGGCAAAGCTCATCTCTTCCCCGTCACTTCTTCCAGAAATCGTTCAAAGAACAACTCCATGAAGGCGTGGCGCTCCTCTGCCAGTCTCCGGCCTTCTTTTGTGAGTATTCGTTCCCTAATCCTGGACAGCTTGAGGCGGTATTCTCTGTATGCCGTGTCCTCCCGTGTATAGGAGGCCGTCTTGTCCAGGTCCGCGAATGGGTTGTGGAGCGTGGCCCCCACCTCGCCCGCAAACTGGAAGGCCCTGCCGATACCCACCGCTCCGATGGCGTCCAGCTTGTCCGCGTCGAACAGGACCCTGGCCTCCAGGCTCTCGGGCCGGGTATTTCCGCGGAATCTATGGGTCCGGACGCAGTGGATCACGTTGTCCAGCAGGTCGCCGGCTGGAAGCCTGTCTTTCAGGAATTCGAGGGCCATGGCAGCGCCCAATTCCGCGTGACAGATTCCGCCCTTTGCGTGATCCTGTGCCGAGCGGCCGATGTCGTGGAGATATGAGGCGAGTTCCAGCACAAGCAGGTCCGCACCCTCCTTACGCCCGATTTGAAGGCACAGGGCGTGGACCCGGCGTGTGTGCTCCCAGTCGTGGCTTCCACGGGCCCCGTCGGCGCAGGAGATGGAATAGGTCCTGGCGTCTTTGATGAGCCTTTTCATATCGAAGGCACATACCAGATGATGAAGTTTCTGGCCAGTTAAAAGGCCCTGTGATATTTTCGGGCGTGATACTTGCATAAAGTATTTGGATTACCCTGCAGGCTGTTCAATGGCGTCATACGGCGCCTAACCGGGAATCGATTCAGTGGGACGTTAAGCATAAAATTCTTAAGGGAGTGCCGCGATGAATTCAGAAGGTGGTTCGGGAGATCCGTTGAAGGCCGAAGATATCTGTCCGGTCACCGGGCTGCCCATCCTTCAGAAGGACGAATGGGTTGATTTGGATTTCGGCCGCAACTACCGTGTGACCATTCGTGTGCTGGGCGGGTGTATACTTCACAGCAGACCCTCCGGCTACGGAACACTACAGGATGCGGAAGAGGTTCTCGATTTCACCCGAAGCGTGACCGACGAAATCTTCGGGCAGGGCCGCCGATATGTTCAGATAGAGGACTACACCGATCTCAGCGGGGCTTCTCTGGATGCAAGAAACACCTTTATTCAAGTAATGAAGAAGCGCCCGCGGCTCCTTGGTGTCATTTTCTGCAACACCTCTCCGCTTTTCAAGGTGAGTGTCAAGCTCGCCAGGCGGCTCACGCCTTTGGATATCAGCGTGGAACTCGAGGAAGACTTCATGTGTGCGGCCCGGCGGGCATTTGAGCTCCTTTCCCTTAACGGGGCATTTCCGACCGATTCCTGCGGCCGGCCCTTGGTTTCCGTCTCTCCCACATTCGATGTGCGGGATTCGGCACCTGCTTCGCATCCGGAAGGGCCCCCTCGCGCCCTTGATCGAAAGAAAATACGCTGGTTTCGCGGCCGGTTAAGACCTGATCGACAGGAAGTGACCGTTGACGACTTCCTTGGCTTGCTCGCAAGCATTGATTGGGATGAGAGCGGGCCGATCAGCGTCCCTTCCGAGGTCAAGGATCCATCACATCCTCTCAATTCCCTGTATGAATCGGTTTCCATCATAAAGGGAGATCTCGATAAACTCATAAGCGAGCGGGAGGGATGGGCCAGGACCCTCGATATAGAAAGGGCCTATCTGCTCCAGTTATTCGACAACTCACAGATTGCCATGCTCAGGGGATCGATCGGCGCGATAGTTCAACAGATCAATCCGGAGTTTACGAGGGTTTTCGGATATACGCCTGAAGAGGTTATCGGGCTTAACGTGGACGATGTCATCGCCCCGGAGGGAAAGGAGGAAGAAGTGAGGGGCACGACGCGGTGTGTCGAAAAAGGGGACAAGGTCTCCCTCAAGACCATTCGACGACACAAAGATGGAACGCTTATTCCAGTTGAACTACTCGTATTTCCTATTATCATCGACGGCCGCAATGTCGGCGCATATGCAATGTACATGGACATTCGAGAGAGCATTCGTGCGGAAAACGCCCTTCGCGAAAGCGAAGAAAGACATCGCAGTATCCTCGAGAACATGAACGAGGGCTACTATGAAGTGGACCTTGCCGGGAACCTGACTTTTGCGAATAATGCCATGACCGACCTGCTCGGATACGAAAAGGACGAACTGATCGGTTTGAACAACCGGGCATATATGGACGAGGAGACCGCCCGTAAAGTTTATAAAGCCTTTAACCGGGTCTTTCGGACGGGCAGTCCTGAGGGAGGCTTTCAATGGAATAATATTCGAAAGGACGGGTCCAGGGTCGTGGTGGAGACGTCCGTGTCCCTGATCGTCAATGCCGATGGCAGGCCTGTCGGTTTCAGAGGGCTGGTGCGAGATGTGACCGAACGCGAGCTGTCCAAGGTGGAAAAGAAGAAGCTGGAGGCCCAGCTCCAGCACGCCCAGCGGATGGAGGCCATCGGGACCCTGGCGGGAGGCATCGCCCACAACTTTAACAACATCTTGATGGGAATTCAGGGCAATGCCTCCCTGGTGGCCCTCGACCTGGACCGGGGGCATTCCCATTACGAACGTCTCAAGACGATTGAGAAGCTGGTGAGCAGCGGGTCCAAGCTCACGAGCCAGTTACTGGGATACGCCAGGGAGGGCAGGTACGAGGTACGCGCCGTCAATCTCAACCCGGTCATAGAGGAGACCGCCCGCACATTCGGCTCAGCCCGAAGAGAGGTCCGGGTCCAGACCGATCTTGCCCCGTCTCTACGCCCCGTGCTTGCGGACAGGGAGCAGATCGAACAGGCCCTGATAAACCTTTTCGTGAATGCGGCGGATGCCATGCCCGAAGGAGGGGAACTCCATGTGACAACGAAAAACACCACGAGCAAAGAGATGAAAGGGAAACCCTACATGCCTGAGGAGGGAGACTACGCCTTGCTCGTGATCCGGGATACCGGCCTGGGCATGGATAATGAGACGCGGGCCAAGATTTTCGAGCCTTTTTTCACCACCAAGGGGCTCAGCAAGGGCACGGGTCTCGGCCTGGCTTCAGTCTATGGGATTGTGAAGGCCCACGGGGGATACATCGATGTGGAGTCCGAGATCGGGCGGGGGGCCACCTTTGAAATCTACCTGCCATTGACGGATACGCCTGTCGAGAGCACAGCAGAAAAGGAGGTGTTGATTTCTTTGGGAAGCGGGGTCGTTCTTCTTGTGGATGACGAGGAAACCGTCCTGGACGTTGGCGCGGAAATGCTGTCCAGGATGGGATACACCGTATATAAAGCTAGAAACGGGGAAGAATCGCTCCGTATGTTTCAGGCAGAATACAGGGATATAGACCTCGTGATTCTGGATATGATCATGCCTGACATGGGGGGCGGCTATGTGTATGACCATATGAAACAAATCGACCCGGACGTGAAGGTGCTCCTTGCAAGCGGGTACGGTATGGATGAGAAGGCGACCGGAATCCTAAAACGGGGATGTGATGATTTCATTCAAAAACCGTTCGATATGACGGTATTATCACAGAAACTGAAAGGAATCATGAATAGGTGTTGAGCTGTAGATCTGTCCAGATGATAAGTTAGTTTCCATCCAGAAATGGTCTTTTTTGCCAATCTCGGCGTCAATCTGCGAGGTTGCTTGTGCGGCGTACTTCAGTACGCCTCCGCGCAACCTCTTGATTTCCTTGATCTTGACAAAAAATCCTCATTTCTGAATTGGAAACTTGCCAGTGCCCAAAAAGCGTTTCTGGATGGGCACAAGTTAATACCGTTATGAGGTGTTGAGGCGTTAAGGAAGTTAAGGCCAACCACTAATACGAACCATGCTGATTCCTCTTTTCACCGACACAGACACAGGCACGCCGATTCACCGGTCACGAGCATCTGGAGGTAAGGAACAATGTACGATTTCCTGTTGAACGATGAACAGCTGGCCCTGCGCGAGGAGGTAAGGGCGCTGGTCCGCCGGGTCCCCAGGGAAATGATCCTGGATATGGATCGTGATCGCATACAGTTTCCCAAGGAGTTTCTCAAAGAGGCGGGCAGGAGAAACCTCATGGGCTGCCGCTATCCGGTCAAGTGGGGCGGCAGGGGCATGGACTGGGTGACCACGTGCATGGTCATGGAGGAGGTGGGCGTCCTGGGCTATATCTTTGCCTGTGTGTTCGGCGTGGGCGCGGAGCTGGTGTGCGACGCCGTCGTTCTTCACGGAACCGACCGGCAGAAGGAAAAATACGTAAAACCCCTGCTTCGCGGTGAGATGTTTGCGGCCGAATGCCTGACCGAACCGAGGGGCGGTTCCGACTTTTTCGGCACTACCACGCGGGCCGAAGATCTGGGCGATCACTTCCTGCTCAACGGGCAGAAGCGGTTCATCGTCGGGGCCGAAGGGGCGGACTTCTTTCTGGTATATGCCCGGACCGACCCGAAGGCCGAGCCGCACAAGGCCCTGACCTGCTTTGTCGTTGACAGGGGTCCGGGTGTGACCACCGAGTACCTGTACGGTCTCATGGGTTGCCGTGGGGGCGGTGCCGGCCGGGTGCTCTTTCAGGACGTGCGTGTACCCCGGGAGAACGTGGTGGGTGAGGTGAACGGCGCCTATGCCGTTTTCAACACCATGATGATCCCGGAAAGGCTCGGCACCGCGGCTATGACAGTGGGAGCGGCCCGTCCGGCCCTGGATGTGGCCACGGGCTATACGGCACGGAGGAAGGCCTTCGGCCGTCCCATTTCACAGTTTCAGGGCGTGAGCTTTCAGGTGGCTGAGGCGGCCGTACTACTGGATGCGGCCCGCTCCATGGTCTACACTACTGCAAGGGCGGTGGATGCCGGTGTAGACCCCCGGCGGGTCCGGCGTCTGGTATCCGAGACAAAGAAGTTCGTAACCGAGTCCTGCCAGAAGGTCGCCCACCACGCCATGCAGGTCATGGGAGGCATCGGGTATACCAACGTCTTTCCGGTGGAACGCATCGTCCGGGACCTGCGGCTGGCCTCCATCTGGACAGGCACGAACGAGATCATGGCCGCCATCACTGCCGGGGAGTGGTACCGTGAATACGGCGAAGCCCGGCATCTTTCCCCGAGAGACTTCGAGGGGGACGCAGCAGAGGCCGGGGCCGTGGAGGAGAAGGTGTATGAGTGACGGGACCGGTTTGCAGCACACTCGGGTCCCATATCTGAGCCATTGAGCTTGCATGACAGGTCGCCGGTTTTTCTCAGGCGGAGGGTTATTATGGATGACCACAAATGGGAGACCTTCAATCCCGAAGGAAGACATCGCGTTATTGTTACCAAGAAACTGCCCGGGTCCGGATGGCTTAAGATCCTTGAGGACGCCGGATGCCGCGTGGATGTCTGTAGTGATGACCGTCCTCTGGAAATTGATGAGATCAAGGCCGGGATAGGAGGGGAGTGCCATGGGGCCATAGGCCAGCTGAACGAACCCTGGAAGGCCGATCTCCTGAATGCCCTTGTGAGCGCGGGCGGACGAGTGTACAGCAACTACGCAGTGGGATACGACAACGTGGACTTGAGTCTTGCCACGCGCCTTCAAATACCGGTTGGAAACACGCCGGGCGTCCTTACGGAGGCTACGGCCGAACTGGCCGTGGCATTGACATTTGCGGCTGCAAGGCGGCTGGTGGAAGGAGACCGGTTCATGCGCGAGGGTCGATTCCTTGGATGGCTGCCCTCCCTCTTCGTGGGAAAACTCCTGTGGAACAGGACCGTCGGTGTCATCGGGGCCGGAAGGATCGGTACGGCCTATGCGCGAATGATGGTGGAAGGCCACAAGATGAACCTGGTCTACTATTCCGTCAGGGCCAAGAACGGACTCGAGAGGACCGTGGCGTCATATGGAAAATTTCTGGCCTCCCTGGGACAACCCCCTTTGGCATGCCGCAGGGCCGAATCCGTCGAAGAGCTGCTCAGAGAGGCGGACGTGGTGAGCCTGCATGCATCCCTGAATGAATCCACCCGGCACCTCATTGATCAAGAACGATTGGGGTTGATGAAAGAAGACGCCGTCCTGGTCAACACGGGGCGGGGCCCTTTGATCGACGAGGCGGCCCTCGTGGAGCACTGCCGGAGAAACCCCTCATTCATGGCTGCACTGGACGTGTTTGAAGACGAACCCGCCATGAAGCCGGGGCTCGAGGACCTGCCCAATGTGGTCCTGGCTCCTCACGTCGGGTCCGGAACCGGGTGGTCCCGGGAAGCCATGGCAATACTCGCCGCATCAAACGTGGCAGGCGTGCTCCATGGGTTTCCCGTGTGGCGGGACCCGGATGTTTCAGTCTTCCTGGGTCAGTCGCCCCCTAAGGCGGTACCGAGCATAGTGAATGCAGGGGATCTCGGACTACCGGCCTATGAAGAATGAATGCGGCGCGGCCCCTTTTCTAGACCCTAAACCGGATCCTAAACCGGATCCTTGACAAAAAACCGGTGCCGATGTAATTAATCAGACGAGAGTTATGCCAGGTCCAAAAGGCCACCCAGGCTCCAGCCGGGTGGCCTTTTCTTTTGGGCGGTGCTGTTTACATTATTCAAGGACCTCAGGGCCTTTATTTGCACTGTCAAAAAGGGCGCCGTGAGGAGACAGGAGAGGAAGGTCATGGAAAGAATAGTAGCTTTGATTGCCGCAGTGCTGGTCGTTCTACTCGGTACCCCCATTGCTGTTTCCGCAGGGCCTGTCCGTGTAGGGGCCACGGTCTCGGAAACAGGGCACTTCGCCACTGAAGTAGGCCCCTTTCGGGCCCTTCTCGAGGCCTGGGCCGAGACCGCCAACGCAGAGGGCGGGGTGCTCGTTGGCGGGGAACGGCGACCATTGGAGGTCAAGGTGTATGACGACAGGAGCGACGAGGCACTGGCCCGCAGGATGTATGCGCGACTTGCAGTGGTGGACCGGGTCCATCTCATGATCGGCCCGTATTCCAGCCCGCTCACTTTTGCCGCCTCCATTGCGGCGGAGAATCAAGGGATCCCGTTTCTGGCGGTCTGTGCAAATTCGCCCAGGATTTACAGCCGCGGTTTCAAGTGGATTGCGTGCGTAATCGACGAGGCCCCGCGCTATACCCACCGCTACTGGGAGATGCTGGAGGCCGGGAACAAGGCCGAAACCGTCTTCTTCGTGGTGGAGGACACCCTGCACCCGCAGGGCGTGTACGAGGGAGCCAGTGTACTGGCGGAAAAGGCGGGCCTTCAGGTGCAGGGCAGCCGGGTCGCGCCCCACGACTGCCGGGATTTTTCATCCGTAATAGAGGCCGCTCGGCGGCTGGATCCGGACATCGTGTTCGTCTCGGCCAACATCCCGTTTGCCGTGCAGTTCATGGGACAGGCCCGGGAAATGGGGCTGCGGCCCAGGGAGTTTCATGCCATCCATCACAGTGGGATTTTCCGGCGTTCCCTTGGAAAGGCTGCGCAGTATGTCACTGGACAGTCCTACTGGAGCCCGGGTATGACCCTGGGGCAGCATGATCGTTTCCTGGAGCTCCTGGATCGGTCGGGGATCGAGCTGGAGGATTATCCGTGGGCCCCGGCGTATATGATGGCCTTTGAAGTGTTGGAAGCCGCCCTGGCAAGGGCCGGGAGCACGGACGCCGCAGGGCTGATGGCAGCGATCCTCGAGAACGAGACCGAGACCATAGGGGGCTTGATTCGTTTCAGGTCCAACGGCGTAGGTTCCATCAACACCTACCCCTCCCAGATTCGCGGCAAAGGATATGAGATCATCTGGCCGGCCCACAAGGCAACAGCTCCTCACATCTACCCCACGCCCTAACTGGAAGAGGACGGCTTATCCGTGTCTTTTGATCTCCAGACACTCCTGGGCGGACTCTACCTGGGCGCCCTCTATGGTACCGCTGCTGTTGGGTTCCAGGTCGTGCTGGGGTCCTCCGGCCGGGTTCATCTGGCCTACGGCCACATGTGGATAGCATGGGCCTTGCTCCTGTCTTCCGTGCATGTGGTCGGTTCGGTGCCGTTGCCGGCGGTACTGCCCGTAATGGTGGCTGCTGGATGGTTTGTGGGTTGGTTTCTTCATCCGGTTGTGCTCTGGCGCGGGCCGCTTTCCAATGAACGCGCCACATCATTTTTTCTTATTACGCTTGGTGCGGCCCTGGTTATTGAAGACGCCGGAAGCCGGCTCTGGCCGCTGCCCGGAACGGCCATGGCCTGGGCCCCTGAACCGTTCGTGCTGGCTGGAGTCACCCTGCCCCGGGCCAAGCTGGCCCTTATGGGTGCCGCCCTGATTACAAGTCTGGGCGTGCATTTATTCCTGAAGCGCAACCGCTGGGGAATGGCCCTCAGGGCCTGGGACCGGGGGAGGGCGCCTGTGTATCTCGCGGGTGTCAGTCCTGAGTCACTGGGACGCAGGGCGGCCGGACTCGGTTTCGCCTTATCCGCCCTTGCGGGCGGTTTCCTGGCCCTTTCATACACCGTTTCCATTCGGGAGGGCATGGCAATGACGGTCCGGGCCCTGGTGCTTGCCGTGCTCGGAGGAACGCTCTCTCCACTCGGCGTCTTGGGTCTCGGTATGGGCATGGGCGTGGGGGAGGCCTTTGTGGGACAGGTCCTGGGGATGCGCTGGGGGCCCGCAGTGGGCTACGGGCTTCTCCTTTTCCTCCTGCCCGTCCTGGAGAGGAGGCGAACGTGAGGATAAGGTGGATCGTAATGTGTGCCGCGTGCGGCGTGCTCATAGCCTTAGGCCCCGGCCCGCTTAGCCCTTACGGTGCCATGATTGCCTGGACCCTCCTGCTCCAGGGCACATTTGCATTGAGCTACGACATCCTGGGCGGGTATGGGGGAGAGCTTCACCTGGGGCATGGTTCGTTCTTTGGAATAGGGGTCTATACTTCCGCCCTGGCAATTACCCACGGAGCGGCCTGGTGGTGGGCCGTCCCCGCGGCCGGCCTTGCCGGCGGCGCGGCGGCGGGGCTTTTTTATCCTCTGCTGGTCCCTCTCAGAGGGGTCCCGTTCGCCCTGGTTTCGCTGGGGCTCCTTCTGTCCTGCGGGCTCCTTGCCCGCAACCTGGCGGGTATCACCGGGGGCACGGCCGGCCTTTCCCTGCCTTCGGCCTTTGATATGGACGGACCTTACCTCTGGTCCATCCTGCTCTTCGCCGGGACCCTCTGGGTTCACGACAGCATTCCTGACTCGAGGTTCGGCCGGGCCCTTTGCGCGGCCGCCGTGGACCCTGAGGCGGCCGCCTCTTCCGGGGTCCCCACCGGCCATGTCAGGGGCCGGGCATTGGTCCTTGGAGCGGTGGCGGCGGCCCTGGCCGGCGGGATCTACCCGCTTCCCATGGCTTACGTGAGCCCGCAGTCGGCATTCGGCCTCGAGGTCGCTCTGGCCCCGGTGGTGGCAGTGCTCCTGGGCGGCCCGGCGAGCCGCTGGGGACCGTTGCTGGGAGTAGTTCTTTACACCGGACTTCAGGAGTGGCTGTGGACCCGGGGCTGGCAGTGGTCCCTGGCCATGACGGGCATGGGACTCATGGCGGCCGGGGTCTTCCTGCCCCGCGGACTTGCAGGCCTTGTCTCCGGCTCGCGCTGATGCAGCGGTCTCGAGGTGTTATGGAACGGCTTCATGCCCGGCCCGGACCGGGCATGAAGCTATACTGATCAGGGTTTATGTCCCAGCGGCCGGATCATCATGGGTTTTCCGGTTCGGCCTTGGGCTGTACCGACAGCACGGGGCAGTGGGCCTGGCGCATAACACGGTCAGTGGTGGAGCCGATAAACAGTTTTTCCACCAGCCCATGCCCGCGGACACCCAGGACAATCAGATCCATCTTGTTCACCAGGGCATATTTGGTGAGTTCCTCATTGGGCTGGCCCGCGACCAGAGCGGTGACGGGCTTGCACCAGGGGCGGGCATCCTGCGGTACCATATTATCTAAAGATTCTTTGAGCTGCAGTCGCATATCTTCCAGAAATGTGGTTTCGGCCGCATGCGTCAAGTCCTTGACGAGGTTTTCATAGACCGGCGGTTCAATGACATGCACCAGGTGCAGTTCGCTTTCGAATTCCTGCGCCAGGCTCAATCCATAATCCAAGGCCAGATCCGAGTCAGGCGAAAAATCGCAGCCCACCAGGATTCGCTTGAGTTCAATAGGTTGGCCGGGCCTGAAATCCCCTGGTTTTTCAGGCCGGCGTACGGCCAGAAGGGGGCAGGGCAGGATATGCATCAGCCGCTCGGTGACGGAACCCAGCAGCATCCTTTTGAGCCCCGAGCGGCCATGGGTGGATGTAATCGCCAGATCCACCTGGTTATCGGCGGCGAGGCCGGCGATCTCGTCGGCCGTATGTCCGATGGTGACAAAAGGTTCCCAGGCTACCTGCGTATCACCGACCAGGCCGTTTATGTAAGTGTAGGCGTATTCGGTAATACGGCGCTTCTGCTCCAGCGGGTCGGCAATGCCCTCGCCATACATGGTGGCGGCGGGCAGATCTATAACGTGGCATACATAGAGTTTGGCGCCGTATTCTTTGCAGAGTGCCAGTCCGTAGGACAGAGTCATGCCGGAGAAATCGGAGAAATCGATTCCGCAAAGGATCTTTTTCATTAATATGCGCATTTTTTTCTCCTTTTTGCAATTCCAACAATAATCGAACAGGCCTTAATCCGCGCCACACTCCTGGCCAATTGCCAGGTCTTTTTCGTAGCGGCAGTTGGCGTGCTTGTGTTCCGTGAACGCCTGACCTGGAAACTCGCCCTGGCCATCCCCCTGGCCTTGGCCGGCCTCTACCTCATCGTGGGGGTTCGATGGGGGGAGTCAGCGCTGATTACAAGCTGGGAGTGGCTCTCGGGCTCGTGGCGGCCTTCTGCTACACAGGCTATATCCTGTTTCTTCGAATGGCCCAGCAGTCGGGGAGCACCTTTGAAACCATCACGCTTTCGACCCTTTTCACAGGGGTTTTTCTGGGGGTCTTCCCGGCCGGACACGGCGAGTCCTTCGCCGTCCCGGGTCTTACCGGCTGGCTGGTGCTCGGCGCCTATGCGGTGGTCTCGCAGGTCCTCGGATGGTTGCTGATTACCAGCGGGATCGGCCGACCCGAGGCCTCCAAGGTCGGACTGGCCCTCCTGCTTCAGCCCACCCTGGCCTTTGTCTGGGATGTCCTCTTCTTCGCCCGCCCCACGACCCTGGTTGAAGTGGCAGGGGCCCTTCTGGCCATATGCGCCATCTACCTCGGGACCGTGGGCAGGGTCGCCGCCGGTCGCCCGGTTCCTTCCAACCCCGGCCCTTTTCGTGTAAAGGAGGCATCGGTATCAGGCCGAATGGGTTCGGTGCCCGGTGAAACGATTCAATAGACCTTCAGCTTGCCGTGACGGTTTCCCAGGACCTCCAGAGTATCATTGACGACCAGGAACGCCTTGGGGTCCATGCCGAATATGAGTTCCTTGAGGCGCGGCAGTTCAGTCATGGTGGTTATAGTGAGTATAATTTCTTTCTCCTTATCGGAAAACGCCCCCTTACCGTGTAGAAGCGTTACTCCCCGGTTGACCCGGCGCATGATCATGTCTGCAATCTCGGCCGATTTATCTGAAATCACGTAAATGAGCTTACGACGGTTGAAGCCTGCCATGATGCCGTCCATGACCCGGCCGCTCGCATACACGAAGACAATGGAGTAAAGCGCCTTGTTCAGGTCATGCAGGTAGGCCCCGGAAGCCAGCACCAGTGCGTTGACGCCGAAAAAAACCGTTCCCAGGCGGAGCCCGAAGCGCCGGTTGAGGTAGATAGCCAGGATGTCCAATCCCCCTGCGGACCCGATGGACCGGAGGATCAGGCCGCTTCCGACGCCGCAGATTACACCGGCCAACAGTGCTGCCAGGATGGGGTCGTCCACAGTAAACGGCGGCGGCCTTACCACTGTGCAGGCGAGTGAGAAGAGGAACATGCCTGCAATGCTGTATATCATGAATTGCCGGCTGACAGTGAACCAGCCGAGGATGAGCAGGGGGATGTTCAGGATGAAATAGACAGGTCCCATGGGCAGGGACGGCACCAGGTACTGAATTATCAGGGCCAATCCAACCACGCCGCCGCTCAGGAACTCATTGGGTACGAGAATAGCCTGGAGCCCCACAGCAAAGATCAGGCTTCCCGCAAAGATGAGACCGAGGTTCCTGGCAATGCGGGAAGCCTTGCCGGAGAAGCCTTCCCCGGAGGGAATACTTTTTCCAAGCCTCGCCATCGGCGTAAATATAGCCCCCATCGGCAATGGATCTTGTGGTTTTGGCATGGGTTGCGGCGCCGACTTGTTTTTTCGGGATATTCCATGGGTCTTTTTCAAGGCCCAAGAGAGAAGGCCATTATTTTACAGCGCCTTGTTTGAGGCATGAACGGCCGTATTCGAACCTTCCCGAAGGCCGATAGGCGTGGCCCGTTTGATCGAAGTGGAAGGCCAAGGCCTGCGCTGCAATCGTGAAGCCTTTCAAGTCTGATTTAGTAAGAGGAATTTTTCTCAAGGTCAAGCATAAACGAAAACAGGAAAGGCGGCGTATTTCTTTTGAGCAGGGTTAGGCCTGGGATGAGTAAGCAGGCCGGGGGCCCTGTCAGCGAAGGGACTTCCCACGGGATTTTTCTTCCCAGACACGGACCAGCTCGTCTTTTTGTTCCTCGAAGCGCAGGGCCTGCTCCTCCACCAGGACCTCGGCTTCCTGGGATGTCATGTCCCACGTCTGGCGGACGAACGTGGCGACACGGGCGTAATAGAGGGGGGTGACCACGTCAACGAGATTGTCCCGGTTGATGGTCCAGGTGTGGAATTCGGCTGCAAGCTCATAGAGGATCTGGACCCAGACGTCCGTGGGGAGGTGAAATTCCTCGGCGTTCATGCCCGCGCAGGCCTCGATCTGTGCGAAGCATTCCGGACAGAAAATATCCTTCCACAGAGACGAAAACTGCTGATAGCCGGTACGAAAGAGGTGGATCATGCCCTCCAGGTTGACGGAAACCGGCTCAGGCTCGATGGCGCCTTCGAACCCGAAGGTCTTCAGGCTCTCGCTGCCGCGAATTCCCTTCCAGTGAGTCTCGTATCGCTCCATGAGGCTGAAGATCGTCCAGACCACCTGGCGAAACATGGGCCCCAGGTGCTGGCCCGGATCCTTTGCATCATGGATTTTTACACCCAGGTTGGACTGGCATATACGGAAATTCTGGGTGACGGCGTTCGTGGTCATCCAGATATCGATGCCGAAACGCGCCACCTCGGTGGTCCATACATCCTGCTCGCAGTAAAATTTGGCAACGTCGCGCGATATGGCGAAGTCCCCTCCTATGGGCTGGCGGATCCGTTTTCCGTAAAGGGCCCGGGTGAGGTTGTAGACAATGTTGTTGGTGATTGTGCCGTCGTACTTGTGGCGGACATATACAGGCGCGACAAACTGGTAATCTTTTTCCAGCACAGGCTCCATGAGGTAGCGGATCCAGTCGGGCGTGATGCTCCGGAGATCCGAGTCCACTACGGCGCATGCCTTGACCTGGAGACGGTGGGCGGCTTCGAACACGCTTCGAAGGGCCGTGCCTTTGCCTCCCGGGCCCCGGTAGATTGAAATTATCTTCTCCTGCCAGGGCTTGATCTCGAACTCCCTCGCCATTTCGCGGGAATCGTCCGTAGAGCCCCCGTCTGCCACAAGGATGACGCAGCGCCGGTCCTTGTAGTGCTTGTTAATACCGTGGGACACCATCTGGATGACGTGTGCAATGGTCTTTTCGTTGTTGTAGCAGGGTATGCCCACGAGGATGTCAGCGGATTCGATCTCCTCGATTCGCTTGGAGGTGTAACCGCGAAGGGCTGTGTCGTACTGCATGGAGAATTCTCCTCTTGAAAATATTTGATTTTCTCTTCGTCTCTGCGTGCCTGAGCGACATAAAAGTTTTTGATTAATACTACTTCTCAAAAGCCCTGATAGTCAAATGCATCCGCCCGGCAGCTCAGGCCTGATTTGTTCTCGTGGCCTTCTTGCACTTATATCTTTCACCACGAAGTGTACGAACTCCTCTACCTCCTGTTGGAAGACACGCCCGGACCCATTGAGGAAGCGGCTGATGTGATACGAGAGTTCGGAGGCCGAATGGACGGCATACTCTCCTCTTTTATCCGCCTTCGCACACCCTGCGCAAGCGCCGGCGCTGCGGGGAAAGACCACAGGCTTGCCCGTGGGGCTCCATTTCCCTGGTGTTCTCGGCGTCTTTGCGGGAGACATAAAGCTGTTATAATTCGGTCAAGCCTGAGGCCGGTACATACGTTTGGAATTGACTGCAAAATTGTCAGTTGCTAAAGGTGCTCGATGGGTCTCTGAAGGCCTTGCGCCGGCTGCCGAAGCAACCGGTTTTGCGGCTCTCTTGTTTTCGGGGCGCGAAGAAACTTGAGATTTCGTATAAGAGACGGGTGATTATCGGACGAGTATTTTTCGAGGGCCGTGGGAATTGAGGTGATTCCTGGATTGGAAAAAGATTATCTTAAATTTAGTTAGTTTCCATCCAGAAATGGTCTTTTTTGCCAATCTCGGCGTCAATCTGCGAGGTTGCTTGTGCGGCGTACTTCAGTACGCCTCCGCGCAACCT
>JAWLEX010000218.1:0-2512 GCA_041685835.1 Desulfatiglandales bacterium | reverse complement strand
GATCCCGATAGCGATTTCGATCCCGAAGAAACCAAACTAAACGCTTATTCTTAGTGCCAGTGCTCCTTGACTTTGGGTTGCGGGCAAAGACCCGCATTACATTTACTCCTGAAAAGCGGTCATGGCGCTGATGATCTCGGCCCGGCACAGAGGCTGGTGGCGATTGACGTGATGAACAGGCAGGCATAATAAAAACGTTCCCGGCGGGATTTGGAACTCAAAAGGGCAACGATACCCCGATAGTAATTGCCCGGCAATGCACTTTTTGTTTTCATTTATCTCACCACAAAGATCATGAAACTTTAAAAGAATTAAAAATAAAAGAGATATAAAAATAACAAAAAATACTAATAAAGCGAATCACATAAATTAGAATAAAGATGATATATGGTGAACCATGGGGCTTCATATGTAAAGATGATAGAATAAAGTGATTAGACATTAATGTGTTGAAGGGTAAAAAAGCAAAAGCCACTTGCCTCTGACACGAAGCACGGCTGTTTTGCCATTGGCAAACCTGAACATGTTGTGTTAAATTATCCTGCGGATTTTGCGGTTTCAGCCTTGGTTTTAATTGTTTTTATTTTTTTTTGTCCCTGCGCCTCTTCCTCTCTGCTGAAGACTAAACATGTCTTGAATTCATATGAGTTGGTTGCGGATATAGCGCAACAGGACATTAGAGGGCGAATAACAAAGGCGGCAAACCGATGATGAACCCCAGGGGCATCCTCGTTGTTGACGACGATGATTCCGTCTTGACGGTGATCTCGGGCTGGCTGACGCGAGCGGGGTACCGGGTGTTTACGGCCGAAGGCGTGAAGGCCGCCCTGAGCGTTTTCAAGCATAACCGGGATCACATCGACCTGCTCATGACCGACATAAGACTCCGCCTTGAATCCGGCTTTGACCTGGGTGACGCACTTGAACAGCAATTCGGGTTCGGGAACCATGTGTTTTTCACCTCGTTCGTCTGGGAAAAGGAGATAGCAGAGGAGCTTTTAAGGCGTGGAAAGCCTTACTTTGAAAAGCCGCTCAAATTCAAAAGGGAAGTCCTTCCGTTCCTGGAAACCTATTTCGAAGAGCAGCCCCATGAATCCTGAGACCGACCGTCAGGAGTTCGAAAGGTCGTTTAAGATCCTTGTGGTTGAAGACGAACAGGTCTTCATGCGGTCTATTGATATGTATCTCAAACGGAGAGGCCTCGACGTCACCTGCCTGTACGATTCCAATGAGGCCCTGAAACTCATCAAGCGCGAGCGGTTCGACATCCTCGTGTCTGATCTCAAGATGCCCGGGCTGGACGGCATCACCCTGGCCTCCACGGCCAGGGAACTTCATCCTGAAATAAGCATCGTACTCATGACCGCTTACGGCTCGATGCAGGAAGCGGTCCAGGCCGTTCGGCTCCACGCCTTTGATTTCCTTCTGAAACCTTTGGAACTCCAGTACCTCTACCAGGTTATTCAGAAGATCCTCAACCAGAAGGCGATTCTCTGGGAGAACCTGCTCCTTAAAAGGGAACTTCGGGATCGGGGATATATGGGGGAATTCGTAGGCATAAGCAGCCCCATTCAAGACATCTACGAGACCATAGAAAAGCTGACCGATAAGGACACGCCCATTTCAATCGAAGGGGAATCCGGTACGGGTAAGGGCCTTCTCGCCAGGACCATTCACAACTACAGCCCCCGAAAAAACCGGCCCTTTGTGGAAGTGAACGTGGGAGCCGTGGTGCCGCAGCTCATCGAAAGCGAGCTCTTCGGCCACGTCAAGGGGGCGTTCACCGGAGCTGTTCGAGACAACCCAGGCCTCATCCTCTCGGCTCATGGCGGGACCCTGTTTCTGGATGAAATCGCCGAGATCCCCCCTGAACTGCAAGTCAAGCTGCTGGGCGTGCTTCAGGAAAAATCGGTCCGTCCAGTGGGAGGTGAGAGGGAGGTCTCTGTTGATATTCGCATCATCACCGCGTCCAACCGCCCTCTGAAGGAGGCCCTGAAATCAGGGCAGTTGCGCGAGGACTTCTACTACCGCATCCGGGTGCTCCCCATCTGGATTCCGCCACTCAGGGAACGTAAGGAAGACATACCGGTTGTCATCGGACATACCCTGAAGAAGCTCCAGGCTGCAGGGAAATCCAGGGTGAAATCAATCGCCCCCGGAGCCATGAATATTATGCTCTCCTATAATTGGCCGGGCAACATCCGGGAGCTGGAGAATCTCCTTGAGCGTTGCGCCGCCACCGGTTCGAACGCGGACAAGATCGAGGTCCGGGACCTGCCCGCAGAACTCGTTAAGGCGGCCCGCCCCGGTACATCAGGCGACAACACCATGAACCTGACCGACCTGGAGATCGAGGCCATAAAAAAAGCCCTGATCAGGGCGGCCGGCAACAAGACACTCGCAGCGGAACTCCTGGGTATCGACAAATCCACGCTTCACCGAAAAATCAGGCGTTACCGCCTGGAGTAATGTATAAAAGCGGCATTTCGCCACTGTATTGCAAAATGCCTCT
>JAWLEX010000014.1:34097-42978 GCA_041685835.1 Desulfatiglandales bacterium | reverse complement strand
TTCTTCGCCCCGGCCTGGCGAAGTCTCCCCGTGGAAATCATTCGTTGGGAAAAGGCCGGCCCTGAGGTGGTGGACGACCTGTTCTGGCTCTTTGCGGCCACGGGCAAGGCCCCGATCGTCACGGACAACGCCATCTGCTTTGTCCTGGACCGGATCTTCGACAACTGGTGCAACGAGGCCGCCTATCTCCTGGAGCACGCCACTGCGAGCCAGATAGACAAGGTGGCCGAGGAGTTCGTATTCGCAGGTCCGTTCTTTGTCCTGAACATGGCCAATGGAAACCCGATTATCGTGGAGACCAACACGCTTCAGATGGAAGAGGGCGATCACTACAGGCCCGCCTCAATCCTGAACTCTGTGGACCGCTGGAACACGCACCGGCCTGGATCCAAGGTGGACGTGCCCGACGACCTGAGGGGGCTGATCAGGGACCGCCTGCTCGGGATTTTCTTCTCCCAGTCCTTTGACATCATCGACCGGGGCATCGGCACCAAGGCGGACCTCAACTTCGGGTGCCAGATCGCCCTCGGGTTCCGCAAGGGCCCATTTGATGTGATGCGGCAGATCGGCGAGGCCGAGGTCAAGCGGATCATGGACAGGTTCGCATCCGAGCGGCCCGGCTTCCCCATGGCCCGGGCCCCCTTGGCCGAGTACCAGGATTTCCGCCGCTTTGTTCTCGTGGACGACGTGGACGGGGTCAAGGTGATCACCATCCGCAGGCCCCAGGCCATGAACGCGTTGACTCCGGAGATAACCGACGAAATCCTGGCCGTGCTCAAGGCCGGCGCGGACGATCCTTCTGTAAAGGGTTTCGTGATCACCGGTTATGGAACCGGCGCCTTCAGTGCAGGGGCCGATATAGGGAAATTTCCCGAATATCTAGGTAATTTTGACGCCCTCTACGATTACACCAAAGAGTGGGCCCGGACCCAGCTCTACCTTGATCAGATGAAAAAACCCGTGGTCGCGGCGGTCAACGGAATGGCCCTGGGAGGCGGTCTGGAACTGGCCATTCGATGCCACGGCATTGTGGCAATGAAAAACGCCATGTTTCAATTCCCTGAGATCACTCTCGGCATATTGCCCGGGATCGGAGGTTCCATTGTGCCGTACCGGAGATGGCCCAAAGGCGCGGCCGAGTTCAACGAGATGCTCACCCTCGGAAAGCCCCTTTATGCTGAAAAGGCCGCGGAGATAGGCATGGTTTCGCGTCTGGCGGATGACTACGGCGCCCTGATTTCAGCTGCGATCGATGAAGTGGAAAGGCTTACAGGGAATGTCGGCAGCATCCCGGACGGGCAGGTTGATCCGGGGAATATCGATATCCCTGACCAGCCTGCAGCCGGTAAACTGCCTCTGAGTAAGGAGGCCGTATCCATCACGGTTCAAACCATTAAAGACGGGTGTGCCGCGTCAACCTTTGAAGACGCCCTCGAGGTCGGTTACAAGGGCTTTGCCGCCACAGGGTGCACGGACGCGGCAAAGGAAGGGATATCCGCCTTTCTGGAGAAAAGAAAGCCGCAGTTCGATAAGTAATCCCGATTTCGATTTGCATTTCCCTGCCCGGCAGGTTTATCCTGAAATCCTCACGGGCGGCACCTGCGAGGGTGCCGCCTTTTTTCTTGATTTGCAGCTTTCGCAGTCCTCGGGATGTGCACTGGACCTTCTACTGGTTTGATTATGATCGCAAGGGGGCCTCGGAAGGAGCGATCGTAAGTGTGCCGCCTCGGTCTTCACAGCGGTTCACCACGCCACGGGCATCTGGTTCAAGGAGCACCCCCTGACTCCCGAGAAGGTGGTTATGGCCTTGAGGAAGCTGAAGAAACCATTAGCCAGCCTGGTTCAAAGTAAGAGATCAATTTTGCGTCTTGGCGAGAGACAAAAAGATTCTGATTAATCCGGTTTTGGTTGCGGCTGTGCCGCGCTGAGTGATCCGGATGAGGAAAGGTGAGGTTTTGAAAAGACAAGCGCTTCTTTCCCTGGCAGGCACTGGTGAGGCCAGGGACGTAATGGCGGTGGCCCTCGGAGCCGCGCATGCCGATTGCACCGTAACCAATGCATCGGTGCTGAATGTGTACACCGGAGAGTGCCTGGAAGGGCTCACCGTATCCATCAAAGGCCGTTGGATCGCGCATGTGGGGCAGGACGCGGGGGACAGAATATCCCATAAGACCGAGGTCATAGATGCAGGCGGCAGGCTCTTGATTCCCGGATTCATTGACGGTCACACCCACCTGGCGGATATGATCTACAGGCCCTCCGAGTTCATTCGTTATGCCGCACCCGGCGGCACTACCACAGTCATCACCGAGACGATTGAGCCCTATCCCATCTGCGGATGCGAGGGGATAGAGGATTTTCTATCCGCACTAAAGGATCAGCCTATTACCTTCTTTGCCACTGTGCCGCCTGTGGCCTCAAATTGCAAAAGGATGAACGGGATTCCCGTGGAGGACCTGAAGCGGCTTCTTATGCGGGATGATATCGTGGGTCTCGGCGAGGCCTACTGGTCATCGGTCCTGCAAGAGCCGGATGTATTTCTGCCGCTGATCGAGGAAACGCTTAAACGCGGTAAAAAGGCCGAGGGGCATTCGGCCGGGGCCTCGATTGAAAAGCTCATGGCCTATTGCGCTGCCGGCGTTTCGTCTTGTCACGAGCCCATAAAGGCGGAAGAGGTCCTGGAACGCCTGCGGTTGGGCCTTCATGTCATGATTCGGGAAGGCAGCATTCGAAGGGACCTGGAGCAGATTTCCGAGATACGACACGCAGGCATCGACATGAGGCGGCTCATGCTGGTCACCGACGGGGTCGGGCCTACGGATCTTTTGGAAAACGGGTACATGGAAGGCCTCGTGCAGAAGGCCGTGGACTGCGGACTCGATCCGGTTCAGGCCGTTCAAATGGCCACATTGAATGTCGCCGAGTATTTTAATCTGGACGGGTTGATAGGCGGCCTCGCACCGGGCAGGCAGGCCGATATGCTGCTGATCCCGGACATGAGGAACATACAGGCCGAACTCGTGATCGCCAGGGGCAGGGTCATTGCCGAAAAGGGGCGGCTCACAGCCTCGCCGAGGGATCATGTCTTTTCTGACGCCCTGCGAAACAGCATCCATCTGCACGCCGATATGAAGGCGGAGGATTTTTCCATCAGGGCCCCGGAGGGGCTGGAAGAAGTAAAGGTGCGAGTGATCGATCAGGTCACGGATCTGGTTACGCGAGAGGCGCTCGTAAAGGTTGAGGTCAAGGACGGCGAGATACGAAGCGATGTGGACAGTGATCTCCTGAAGGCGGCTGCAATCGATAGAGGTGCTTCCCCGGGGAAATCCTTTGTGGGCCTCATCAGGGGATTCAGGTTGAGATCCGGGGCGGTTGCCTGCAGCAGTGGTTGGGATTCGTCGGACATAATGGCGGTGGGTGCAAGGGATGCCGATATGGCCTTTGCAGTCAACAGGATCAGGGCCCTTCAAGGCGGAGTGGTCGTTTGTGACAGGGGCGTCATACTTGCGGAGCTGCCCATGCCGATCCTGGGGCTGATGTCCGAACTGCCGCTCCCTGATATCGCCGTGCGCATGAAGGAGGTCATCGCATCCATTCAGGGCCTGGGGTGCCTGTTCGGGGACCCGTACAGGACACTGGCGACCCTGGCGGGCGCGGCCATACCCTTCATCCGGTTATGCGACGAAGGACTTGTGAGCCTTAAGACGGGACAGAACCTGCCATTAATCGAAACAGCAGCCTGAATCGCCGTTTCTCTCATATGAAGGCCTGATAAAGGACAAGGTCGCTCATGAGCCTGAGACTCATCCCTTATGCGGCCGCGCCCATGCCCGTGGAACTCCTCAAACGCGCCGTGGCCAGGTTCAAATGCGAATTCGCCCAGTTTTACGGGCAGACGGAGACCGGCTCTCTCACCACCCGTCTAAGACCTCAGGACCATATCCTTGACGGTTCCAGGGAACAGCTTGCCCGGCTGTGCTCAACGGGCAGTTGAACGGATGCTTCGGTTCCACATGACGCCGGACAGGGTCATCCAGGTGTTTCAAAGATCGGGGCGGGACGCATGAAGGCCTTTGATCACAAGGACGCGGCAAGTGTTGAGCATGCGACTCATGCCTTGAGTGCTTTGGAGGGGCGCGGAGCCCCGGTTGCGGGGGGACACGGATCTTCTCGGATGCCTGAAGGACGGGGTCCTTACTTCCTTTCGCAAAGACGCGAAGGCGCCAAGAAAACCTTTAAATTTGGTGTAGTTGAGGGAAAACAAGAAAACTGTTATTTGCCACAGAGGTGAAGAATAAAAAGTCCTTGCTTTTACTAGACGCGCCGTCTATATTATAACCATTCTGTAAATAGTAAGGGCGGGGTGTTTCTTGGGCATAAGGGAGAGAAGAGAAAGAGAGAGGTCGGAGCGGAGGGATTCCATTCTCCAGGCCGCTGTCCAGGTGTACATGGAGGGGGGCTACCACGCCACGACCATGGACAAGATCGCCGAGACGGCGGAACTGAGCCGCGCCACACTCTATCTGTATTTCAAGACCAAGGACGAGATTTTTGTTCAGGCCATTGTCCGGCAGTCCGAGTTCTTTGCAGATCTTCTAGAAGGGCTTTACATGCGGCGGGAAGAGATCGGTGACGACCTGCTGCGGGAGCTGTGGGACTGTTTCAAGACGTTTTACTCCATGGATCCGTCAATCATGAACGTGACGCTCTATTTTCACCAGAGCCAGATGCTCAGGAGCCTGCCGGATTCGTTGAGACTGGAACTGGACCGCTCCGGGTCTCTGAATTATTCCTGGATGTGCGAAATTATGGGGTATGGGATCCGCAAAGGGCTGTTCAGAAAGTGTCACGAGAAGACCCTTGCCGAATTCATCTGGACTTCCTTTTTAGGTATCGTGCATCTGGAGAACAGTAAAACGGCCATGGGGAGAAAGACCCACCTGAACGAGACATGGGCCCTCGGGATGAGCATCCTCGAGAGGGGGCTTATGACCGGGGCCTGAAAACGCCCGGCGCACAAAAAACCTGCAACCCTGTTGCGGGGAGCCTCAATAAGAGAAGGAGGTTGAACCATGAAAGTCGAGATTACACTCAATGTCAACGGAGACCCCCACACGCTGGCTGTGGAACCCTGGAAAACGCTCAACGAGGTGCTGCGGGAAGATCTGTTTCTCACGGGCACCAAGCTGGGATGCGGATCAGGGGACTGCGGGGCCTGCACCGTCATGGTGGATGGAAAGAGCGTAAGCTCCTGCCTGACCCTTGCCGTAGAAGCAGAAGGCAAGGAAATCCTGACCGTGGAAGGGCTCGCGGAATCAGGGGAAAAGCTGCATCCTATACAGGAGTCCTTTATCGAAAAAGGGGCGATTCAGTGCGGTTACTGCACCGCCGGCATGGAGATGTCGGCCCTTTTCCTTCTCGAGAACAACGCCGCTCCCAAGGAAGCGGACATTCGAAGGGGGCTTTCCGGTAATCTGTGCAGATGCACAGGCTACAACAAGATCGTGGAGGCGATCTCATCCGCCGCCGAGAGCATGAATAAGTAATCCAGGTCCGGGGGGAGCGGGCCCAGGCCGCTGTTCCCTGAATACATCGCAAGGAGGGGACCCATGAGTAGAGCAAAGTTCGAATATTATGCCCCTGGAACCGTTGAGGAGGCATCCCGGCTCCTG
This sequence comes from Desulfatiglandales bacterium, assembly GCA_041685835.1. Classification (GTDB taxonomy): domain Bacteria; phylum Desulfobacterota; class DSM-4660; order Desulfatiglandales; family HGW-15; genus JAIPEI01. The sequence continues at coordinate 37,306 of JAWLEX010000014.1, read as the reverse complement.
CTGGATGCCGGCAAGGGGGCCTTTCTTCTGGCCGGAGGCACGGATCTGCTCGTCAAGATCAACCACGAAATGATACATCCAAAGGCGGTTGTCAGTCTCAATGCCATCAAGGAACTGGACTTCATTAAATTCGAAAGAAACAAGGGGCTGACCATCGGAGCGGGCGCCAGGCTCGCCGATGTGGAAATCCACCCGGACATTCGGCGCCGTTACCCTGCGGTGGCTTACGCTGCGAGTGTAACAGCCAACACCCAGATACGAAACATGGGAACCGTGTCAGGAAACCTGTGCAACGCCGCTCCTTCAGCCGAGAACGCGCCCACACTCATCGCCATGAACGCCGAAGTCGCTCTTTACGGAAAGGACGGGGAAAGGCGCCTCCCCCTGGAGGAGTTTTTCAAGGGGCCGGGGCTGACCGCCCTGGAACCGGGAGAGATCCTGACATCCGTTTTCGTCCCCCTCCCCCCGGCCGGTTCAGGCGTCTCCTACCAGCACATCTCCGCACGGGGCAAGGTGGATATCTCGGCCGTGTGCGTGGGGGCCATGGTCTCCCTGGACAAGAGCGGATGTGAGGATGTGCGGATCGCCCTGGGCGCCGTGGCCCCGGTGCCCATGAGGGCCCTGAAGGCGGAGCGCGTGCTCAAAGGGAAAAAACCGGCCGAGGACCTTGTAGAGAAGGCGGCTGAGCAGGCCATGAAGGAGGCCAGACCCATTTCCGATATGAGGGCCAGTGCGGCTTATCGCAAGACCATGGTACGGGTATTGACCAGGAGGGCCTTGACCGAGGCCTTGAAGCCGGCCCGAAAGAAAATAGGGTAGAGGAGGGCATGCATATGAAATCGTACAGCATAATCGGAGAAAATATTCCTAGGAACGACGGACAGGCCAAGGCGACCGGGTCGGCGGTTTATGCAGACGACATTAAACTGCAGGGCATGCTCCATGGGGCCCTTTTAAGGAGCCCTCTGCCCCATGCACGAATCGCCCGTATCGATGTCCGCAAGGCCGCCGCACTCACAGGTGTCAAGTGTGTGATCACGGGAGAAGACACCCCCAAGATACGGTACGGCAACTGGCGGCTGTTTCCGGCCACCCAGGACGAGTATCCCCTGGCCGTGGACAAGGTCAGGTTTATAGGCGACGAGGTGGCCGCTGTGGCGGCTGTGGACAAAGATATTGCGCGGGAGGCCCTGGAATTGATTGAGGTGGAGTACGAGGAACTCCCCGCGGTCTTTGATGTGAAGGCCTCGATCAGGAAGGGGGCCCCGGTGCTTCATGAGGAAACCCCCTCCAATATCAGTGTGGACCGGAAGATCCAGTATGGGGATATCAACAAGGGATTTGCCGAGGCCGACTATGTCCGTGAGGACACCTTCACGGTCCACGCCCAGAGTCACGCCTATCTCGAGCCATGCTCCTGCGTGGCCCAGGCGGACCTTGACGGGCGCATAACGATCTGGACGTCCACCCAGACGCCTTACATAGTCCAGTGTCTCCTGGCCTCCACTCTGGGGCTTCGTGAAAACGACATACGCGTGATAGTCCCTTATGTGGGCGGCGGGTTCGGCGGCAAAATGGAACTGCGGCCCTGGGAGTTCTGCTCGGCGTTCATGGCCAGGATGACCGGAAGGCCGGTCAAGTTCACATTGACGCGGGAAGAAGAGCTCGCCACCGGCAGGCGGCGTCACCCCATGATTCTCAAGTCCAAGGTGGGATTCAAGAAGGACGGGACCCTGACCGCCAAGGACCTCAAGATCACCCTGGACGGCGGGGCTTACAACGCCATGGGCCCGACCGCCACCTTTCTCTGCGGGAATTTCGGGGCCATGCTATATCGGTATCCGAATTACCGGTTCATGGGACAGCATGTCTATACCAACAAGCCCCCGGCCAGCGCCATGAGGGGGTTCGGCGCGCCCCAGTCCCTCTTTGCCGCGGAGTCCCAGATGAACATGGCGGCCGAGGAGCTGGGGGTCGATCCCATTGAACTCAGGATCAAGAACGCCCAGGTGACCGGAGACACCATTCCGGACGTGGCCGTCATCTCGAGCTGCGGGTTCATCGAGTCGCTCAAGGAAGCGGCAAAGATGAGCAGCTGGAAACGGAAACGTAAGAACATGAAGCCCGGTCGCGGCGTGGGCGTGGGGTGCTACAGCTTCATCTCCGGCGGGGTCTTCAACTGGTTCAATACCCAGTACCCCTTTTCAGCGGCAGAGGTCAGGGCCTTTGATGACGGTACCGTTCACCTCCTCACCATGGCCACGGACATCGGCCAGGGCTCGAACACGGCCATGAAACAGATCCTGGCCGCCGAACTGGGCCTTCGAATGGAGGACATCCGGGTCACGTCGGCCGACACGGCCATGACTCCTCAGGCGGACCTGGGATCATGGGGGAGCCGTGTGACCCTGATGAATGGAAACGCCGTGATTGATGCGGCCGGGAAGATCAAGAAAGAGCTCTTCGGCGCCGTGTCGGCACGGAAAAACCTGAATGTGATCTATGAACTGGAGTGCAAGGACGGGGTGGTCTGCCCCAAGGGCCGGCCCGACCGGGGCGTCCCCTTCGGCGAGGCGGTTGCCATGGTTCAGAAGGCCAACCGGGGGGAACCCCTGGTCGCCCGTGGATCCTATACCCCCAGGGACAAGGGCCTGGTCACACCGGCGTTCAGCTTCGGGGCCCAGGTGGCCGAGGTGGATGTGGACATGGAGACCGGGCTGGTCAAGGTGGAGAAGATGTGGACGGCCCATGACTGCGGCACCGTGATCAATCACATGGCCGTGGAAGGGCAGCTGGAGGGATCCATTCATATGGGGTTGGGTTATGCGCTCACCGAGCAGTTTGTCATGAAGGACGGCAAGACCCTGAACACAACTTTTCTGGACTACAAGATGCCCAATGCCATGGATATGCCTCCCGGGGAATCGGTCTGCATTGAGACCTATGAGGAAGAAGGCCCCTTGGGAGCGAAAGAGGCGGGTGAAGGACTGGTCTCGCCCACCGCTCCGGCCATTGCCGACGCCGTGTTCCATGCCACGGGATACAGGTGTGTGGATCTCCCCATTACACCGGAGAAGATACTGGGTCACCTGAAGAAATGACGGCTGACGGTTGACGGCAGCCAGCCGGGAAACATAGGGGAAACATAGGGGACGTTGTTGACTTCGATGAAATAATAGCTGCGGAAACGGTGCGGAAACGGGGACGCT
>JAWLEX010000014.1:0-33997 GCA_041685835.1 Desulfatiglandales bacterium | reverse complement strand
TGCGGAAACGGGGACGCTGGTAAATAAGTAGCATGAAAGGCTTTAAGGCGTTTATAATGGAATAGTGCCTGCCGGGACAAGCCCGTATTGATGTTGCGGTCGGATGAAAACATAAAAGAGACAGTACCGATGCGGCTCGCCCTCCTGGCCGACCTGCCGCCTCATGGATTCGACGACGTGGAACTGGTATTTATCAACGTCGAGGATATCGGTCTTCGGTACGCAGCCGTCCGGCAGAATAAGCTGATTTATTCCGAAGGTATGCATACGGCACGCCACGTGATGCAGTGCCTCAACGTGAGGAGGTGAGCGATCATGTTCGACCCGACCATGACAACCGGTCTGCCCGGTCTCGACAAGGTTTTGAAAGGCCTTTTGCCCGGCGACAACGTGGTCTGGCAAGTCGACTCGATCGAAGACTACCAGGCCATAGTGGCGCCGTACTGCCGAGCAGCCATCGTCAACGGCAAGAAACTCGTCTACTTCCGGTTTGCCCGTCACGAGCTGCTCGTCAGCGCCGAATCAGGCGCCGAAATGCACGAGCTGACATCGGAACAGGGTTTCGAGAAGTTCATCGCCGAAATCCACGCTGTCATCCAGCGAGCCGGCACGAGCGCTTTCTACGTCTTCGACTGCCTTTCGAAGCTGGCGGCGGACTGGTATTCCGACCGGATGCTCGCCAATTTCTTCATGCTGACCTGCCCCTATCTCTACGACGTCGAGGCAGTCGCCTACTTCGGGCTCTACCGCAACTACCACACGGTCTATGCTATCGAGCCCGTTCAGGAGACGACTCAGCTTTTTCTCGACGTCTACCGCCACAAGGACGAGCTGTACATCCGGCCGGTGAAAGTGCAGCACAGGTACTCCCCCACCATGAACATGCTCCATGTGTGGAGAGGCGACGAGTTTCTCACCATCACTTCCAGCGTGGTCATCTCGGAGATCCTGACCTCGGCCCAGTGGTCAGGACTCGCATACGACAGCAGTGTCGGCTTCTGGGAGACCCAGTTCCTAAAGGCCCGGGAGATGCTGCAGTCCGGCGAGTACCGGCCGGACCTACCGGGACGCGGGAGAGACCTCTACGACACGCTGGTCAAGATGATCGTCTCTCGCGACGACAACATGCAGAGGCTCATATCCCGGTACCTGGACCTCCAAGACCTTCTCGACATACGCAAACGCATGATCGGTACGGGACTGATAGGAGGGAAGACCGTAGGCATGCTGCTGGCCAGAGCCATCCTCCGCAAGTCAGGACCGCGGTTCTCAGACCTGCTGGAGGAGCACGATTCCTTCTACATCGGCTCGGACGTGTTCTACGATTTCCTGGTTCGGAGCGGCGTGTGGTGGGTGCGCCAGAACCAGCGCGATCCGCAGCACTTCCTCGAGGGAGCTGAACAGGCACGCCAGCGGATACTCACGGGCGAGTTTGAGCCCTACATCCTGCGCCGGCTCGAGGAGATAATAGATTACTTCGGGCAGTCTCCTTTCATCGTCCGCTCCAGCTCTCTTTTGGAGGACGGGTACGGCAATTCCTTCGCCGACAAGTACGAGAGCATCTTCTGCGCAAATCAGGGACCACGCGAGCAGCGCCTAAAGGACCTGCTGGCGGCGATCCGCCAGATCTACGCCAGCTCCATGAGCGAAGAGGCGCTCCGTTACAGATTCGACCGCGGAGTGCTGGACCGCGACGAGCAGATGGCGCTACTCATCATGCGCGTCTCGGGCGCTATGTACCATCGCCGCTTTTACCCACAGGTTGCGGGCGTTGGCTTTTCGTTCAACCCTTATGTCTGGGATCGTGCGATCGATCCGAAGGCCGGTGTGGTGCGTCTTGTTTTCGGTTTGGGCACTCGTGCAGTGAATCGCTCAGACGACGACTACACCCGCATCATAGCGCTGAACGCGCCGGAAAAACGGCCTGAGACCAACTTCAACGAGGTGGCCCAGTTCGCCCAGCGCCGCGTGGACTTCCTCGACCTCGAGGCGAACCAACTCACGTCCAGCCACTTCCTCGACTTGATCCAGAGCAAGCCGGATTTGCCTCTGCGTCTGTTTGCGTCCACTGACCGCATGCACTCTCCCAACGACCCGGACGCCCAAGTGCTGACCTTCGATCGGCTACTCAGAGACACCGCCCTCGTGGAGGATCTGCGAGAGATGTTGCAGATCCTGGAGGCCGCCTACCAATACCCGGTGGATCTGGAGTTCACCGCCAACTTCCACGACGATGGCTACAAGATCAGCCTGCTTCAATGCCGTCCGTTACAGGTCCAGGGAGCAGCCCTGGTCGAGCTTCCCAAAGTCGAGGTGAAAAAGGAGGACCAGATCATCTCGGCCCGCGGGGCGGTCATCGGGCGGAGTCTTCTCACCTCGGTCGACCGATTCGTGTATGTCTCCCCCAGCCTTTACGCCGGCCTCCCCCTGCAGGCGCGGCATGAAGTCGCCCGCCTGATAGGCGTGATCAACCACGTCGGCGGCGAAGGGATCCGGACCGTTATGCTGCTGGGGCCGGGGCGCTGGGGAAGCACCAGCCCCCATCTGGGCGTACCGGTGCGGTTCAGAGACATCAACCGGGTGTCGGTGCTCTGCGAGATCGTCGCCATGCACGAGAGCCTGGTGCCCGACGTCTCGCTCGGCACCCACTTCCTCAACGAGATCGTGGAAAGGAACATACTGTATCTGGCCCTCTTCCCCAAGAAGGAAGAGAACCTGCTCAGCCCCGCGTTCTTTGAGAACTCCCCCAGCCGCTTGCTGGACCTCATACCGGGAGCGGAAAAACTGGAGGGAGTCATCCGGGTAATCGACTCGGAGGATGTCGCCCGGAACTCCTCCATCCGCCTGATGGCCGACGCTATCGATCAGAGAGTGCTCTGCTATTACGAGCGACCGTCATGATTTCGGCCATTTGTATATCTGCATTTAGGGGACGTTGTTGACTTCGATGAATTAATCACGGCTTCGTCTACGTATCGCTTTGGATATTGCAGATGTGGTGACTCCTACATTCCTAGCGATTTCGGCCAAGGGTACGCCGTATTGCTCCAAGAGATTACTCGCGATCTTTCGCCGGAGTCTGGATATTTCCGGTCGCCTGCTTCCCGACTGCAATTCTTGAATATTCACGCCTTGTTCAAGGCAGTGCTCGTTTATGTATCGTTTGATTTCTTCGGCACGTTCACGGTGCGAGAACCGCCGCCGCATAGACGCGTCCGCCTCCTGAATCATCTCATTCACAAAATCACCGCTGCCCAAGATACGCTCATCCGATTGCTCTTTGAGACCCAGTCTGCGCAAGGAAACCACTTCAGACCAGCCCCCAATGGATCGAATAAGTCCACCACCTGCCAGCTTGGGGAGTCTACCCTGATCATAGCCCTCTTCAACGTATCTGCGATAGGCCCGCCTTGACCCCCCTAATCGTTTTCCAAACCATCTCAAAACGTAGTCCTGATCCTGCCACTTATTCTTGGAGTGGCCCATCAAAAACGCATGACCGCACCATCCATAACGGTCCAGTTCCTCCAAGTCCTTCACAAGTCCCGCCCGAACCGGATTCAAGTGAATGTATCGGACCAGTTCCTTGAAGTAGGCGTCTTCTTCGCACACAATCGATTTGTACCGGTTCTGGAACAGATGCCCGTGCCTCGAATGACGCAGATTATATGAAACCGCATAACCTGTAAGAAGGCGACGCATAAAACCCGGTAAACCTGCCTGCCCGCTATGGAGAAGGATATGTGCATGATTGGACATCAAAGCCCATGCATAAATCGGGGTCTTGGTCTCATAAGCCAGGTCGCCCATGCGAGAAACAAAGTCTTTCCGATCCGTGTCGGAAAGGACGATGCTTCTCTTCTCTATCCCGCGAATAATCACATGATGTAAGGTCCCCGGCGCATCCAGCCTCGCCTGTCTCGGCATTGGTTACCTCCCTTGGTTTATGCAAAAATAGACTATTTATTCATCAAAGTCAACAACGTCCCCTATTTTTTGTTTACGAAAAAACCGCTTGACTTCGAGGTCCTGGGTGTGTATACGCGAAGAAACTTAGGCATGCCTAATAATTTAAGACCATTCTCGAGGACATGGGCTTCGCGGATCCCGCCGTGGACGACACGGACACGAGCGATATCAGCCTCGCCATCGAGTTTTGATGATCGAAAGGTGCGACGCTTCAGCCTCAATGCTTTCACGCGGCCTCGTCGAGGCCGCAGGAAAGCGCGACAGGAGGAACCATCCATGACCCTGGACCAGCTGGAACCGGGCAACACGGCCCGGATCAAGCGCCTCTCTGCCCGAGACAAGCTGGGGCAACGCCTGCTGGACATGGGCGTCTACCCGGGGCTGAGGCTGAAGGTGATCCGGAACGCCCCCCTGGAGGACCCCATGGAGGTGGAGCTGGACGGCTACTTCGTCAGCCTGCGCCACAGCGAGGCACGCTATATCGAGGTGGACATCTCATGACATCCCAACGCGTTCTCATCGCCCTGGCCGGACAGCCCAACAGCGGGAAGTCCACCGTGTTCAACGCCCTGACCGGCGCAAGCCAGCACGTGGCCAACTACCCCGGCGTGACCGTGGACAAGATGGCGGGCGTCTTCAAGAACAACGGCACGGCCTACGAGGTGGTGGACCTTCCGGGGACCTACAGCCTGACCTCCTACTCCCCGGAGGAGCGCGTCTCCCGGGATTTCATTCTTCACGAAAGCCCCAGGGCGGTCATCAACGTCCTGGACGCCTCCAACCTGAAGCGAAGCCTCTATCTCACCTTTCAGCTGACCGAGATGGAAGTACCGCTCGTCCTGGACCTCAACATGATGGATGTGGCGGAGAGCCGGGGCATGCGCATCGACGCAAGACAGCTCGAAAAACGCCTCTCCGTGCCCGTTGTCCCCACGGTCATCAAAAAGGGAAAGGGAAAACCGGATCTCCTCCGTGCGATCGCGGAGGTCACGAAAGGCCCCAAACCGCCCCGGGCCGCCCTCATCGACTACATAGAGATGGAACCCGTGCTTCGGGACATCGAAGCCGGGCTGGGCTCGGCCCCCGAGCTCTGCGGGACCTATCCGGCCCGGTGGCTGGCCATCAAGCTCATGGAAGGGGACGAAGGCATCGAGCAGCTGATCCGGGAACGCCACCCGGACGGTGAAGGCCTTCTCGCATTCGTCACTTCGGAAAGGGAAACGTTCGAGATCCGGTACGAGATCACGCCGGCGATCCACATCGCCCACCGCCGCTACGGGGCGGCGGACGAGATCGTCCGGTCCTGCGTGAAGACCGAGTCGGTCCGGGACATGCCCCTCTCCGACAAGATCGACCGATTTGTCTGCCACAAGATCGCCGGGCCCGCCATCCTGGTGGGCGTGATCTGGCTCCTCTACTACCTCTCCATCGTTCAGGGATACAACGTCACCAACTACACCTGGCCGCTCCTTGCCAAGCTGCGCAGCCTGACCGAGGCGGTCATGCCGGCGCCCGGGTTCATCGAGATTCCGCTGATCCGGTCCTTCGCCCTCTGGTTCGTGGACAGCATCAACGCGCTGCTCAACTACATCCCCATCTTCTTCATCCTGTTCGGCCTGATCGCCGTCCTGGAGGACAGCGGCTACATGCCCCGCATGGCCTTCATCATGGACCGGCTCTTCAGCCGGTTCGGCCTGCACGGGCAGTCGACCCTACCCATGGTGCTCGGGGGAATCTACGTGGGGGGCTGCGCGGTGCCGGGCGTCATGTCCTGCAAGGGCATTCCGGACGAGCGCTCCCGCCTGGCCACGGTCCTGATCATTCCCATGCTCAACTGCCTGGCCAAGGTCCCCTTGTACGTGCTGATGGTCAACATCTACTTCGCGGACCACAAAGGGCTGGCCATGTTTTTCATCTCCACCGTCAGCCTCCTGATGGTCCTTCCCGTGTCCAAGGCCCTGACCCTGACCGTGCTCAGGAAAAAGGAAACCGCCCCCTTTGTCATGGAGATGCCGCCCTACCACATCCCCACCGTCCGCGGGGTGCTGAAGCGCGCCGTGGAGCGGGTCTGGCTCTTCATCAGAAAGATCACCACCATCGTGGCGGCCGTGGCCGTGGTCATCTTCGTGCTCCTCCAGTTCCCCGGACTGAGCGACGAGCGCGCGGCCCACTTCGAGGGCGAAAAGGAGAAGGCGCTCTCCGCCTTCTTCAAGAAGATCGACGGCACGCCATACACGGGCTCCCTTCGAGACGGAGATCGTCTCATGGCCCTGGTCACCTACTGGAGCGACTACAAGGACGCCCGAATGCGCATCAGCGACAAGACGGCCATGGAGGCCTTGAACGAGCGGTTCGAGGCGCGGGACGCCCGTCTCTTCCGCATGGTCCAGCCCGGCCGGGACCGCGCGGCCAAGACCGTGAACCGGGCGTTCAAGGGGCTCTTCAGGGAACGAAAAGGGATCCTCAGGGACATGCGAAAGGAGCGCATCAACAGCAGCTTTCTGGGAAGGCTCGGCCGGTGGCTGGAGCCCGCCACCCGGGCGGCCGGGTTCAACTGGCGGGTCAACGTGGCCCTCCTGAGCGCCTTTGCGGCCAAGGAGAGCAGCGTGGCCACCCTGGGCGCCCTGTACCAGCAGGAAGAGGAGAACGAGACCCTGGAGACGCGCATGGCCCGGGAGGAGGGTCATTTCACGCCGCTCCACGCCCTGGCCCTGATGCTCTTCATGGTGCTCTATCCCCCCTGCCTGGCGACCACCATGGCCGTAAAGGTCCAGACCGGGTCCTTCAAGTGGATGTTCTTCTCCGTGGTCTATCCCATGGTCCTGGGAGGCATGGTGGCCACCCTGGTCTTCTCCGGCGGAAGCGCCCTGGGGTTGTCCGGGCTTCAGGCCATGTTCCTGTTCTACGGCCTGGCCCTGGCCCTGACGGTGTTCATGGGGTTTTTGAAGAATCACGAAGATTGCGCACACTAGAAAGGAGGTTTCAAATGCTCGAGAAACGAATCATTGGGGCTTTTGTCCTGGCGCTCGGGATCTTCCTATACTCTCAGGCGTCCGCCCACACGCCGCTCTGCTCCTGCTACGACAACGGCGACGGCACCATCACCTGCGAAGGCGGATTCTCGGACGGGTCCTCGGCCGCCGGTGTGGAGACGCGGGTGAAGGACAAGGGCGGAAAGGTCCTGACCCAGGGGAAGATGGACGAGTACAGCGAGTTCACCTTTGACAAGCCGTCCGGGGACTACACGGTCGAGTTCGATGCCGGAGAAGGGCATATCGTGGAAGTGGACGGCAAGGAGATCTTTTAAAGGAGGAATGACCCGATGAAGAACGTGTTGACAATGGTTATCGCACTGCTCATTCTCGCCGCGGCGGCTCCCGCCATGGCCCATTTCCAGATGATCTACACCCCTGAGGCGGCACTGGACCGCGGACAGTCCATCGACCTGAAGCTGGTCTTCACCCATCCGTTTGAGGCCGGCCACACCATGGACATGAAAGCGCCGGAGCAGTTCTTCGTGGTCCGAAAGGGCAAGAAAACCGACCTGCTCCAAACCCTGAAGTCCATCGACTGGACCAGCCTGACCAACAGCGGAAAGGCGTACGAGACCTCGTACAAGCTTCGGGGCATGGGCGATAACGTCTTCTGCCTGGTGCCGGCCCCCTACTATGAGAAGGAGGAGGACGTCTACATCCAGCAGATCACCAAGGCGGTCGTGAACACGGCCGGCTTTCCCACGGACTGGGACGCCGAGATCGGCCTTCCGGCCGAGATCGTCCCTCTGGACAAGCCCTATGCCCTCTGGACGGGAAACGTCTTTCGGGGGATCGTCAGGAGCAAGGGGCAGCCCGTGCCCTACGCGGAGATCGAGGTGGAGTACCTGAACCACCCTCCCCTGATGGACAAGAACGCCTTTGCCAAAGAGGGCTTGGTGGAGGCGCCCCAGCACGCCTTTGTCACCATGACCATCAAGGCCAACGTGAACGGCGAGTTCTCCTTCGGCATTCCCAGGGCCGGCTGGTGGGGATTCTGCGCCTTGGGCGTTGGACCCGCCACGGAACACCAGGGCAAGGAGCTCTCCCAGGACGCGGTCATCTGGGTCCAGGCCGTGGACATGAGATAAGGAACCGCCCGCAGGTCGCTCGTCAGCCCCGCCTTGGCCCCATGCGGGCGGTCTTTCCAGGGGAGGGCCCGTGCTTCTTGTGGCGATCACGTTGGTGTTCGGTGCAATCCTTGCCCGGCCGCCGGCCGCGCCTGGGAGCAGGAAACGCCGGAGTCCTCAAAGGGCCGATGTGATGAAGACAGCAGTTCGAAAGAAGAAAGGAGCCGATCGTGAAACGAAAAATGAGTGCAAAAGCCACGGCGATGCTGGATCTCCAAACCCGGAATCGTTGGAGTTCCCGAGGCGCGGGTTTGATCAACTTCCGATCGCGTCTTCTTGGAAAAAGCCCGGCGAGCCGGGAGATCGAACAGATCCTCAAGGAGTGGCGGGACCGGGATTGAGGGAGATCGTCAGAGGACTTCCACGATCACGCGCTCCGCATCGTCGAGGCGAAGGGAACGGTGGTACCCCTTGACGCGAATCTCCGCCCGGTCCCCCGCGGACTTTTCGACCTCTACAATGGCCCCCGGCGCAAAGTCCATCTCCGTCAACCGGTCCCGAACCGCTCCCCGGCCTCTGATCCTGGTGACGCGCCCCAGCCGGCCCGGAGCCAGCTCCGGCAAGGGGACCGGGGGAGCCCCCTCCTGGAGCTTGCTGCTTCGTTTGTCCCTCAAGCTCTCCAGGCTCTGAAAAGAGCACGCCACGCATTTGTCTTCCACAACTCCGTTCCTGCAGAAGTCCCTGAAGGCTTCGATCCAATCGACCCCCGCACGGGGACAGAGGACCAGAAAGTGAACGAATTGAATCAATCGGTCCAGAACGGAAGTGGGAAGGGCATGCTCCATCTCGCACGCAGCGTTTTCAGCCTCTTTGGGGTCGATACCGAGGATCCTGGCAAAAAAATCCTGCAGGACCTCGTGCCGTCTGACCACCTCTTCCGCCATCTGTTTCCCCTCCGGCGTCAGGGTGATCACATCGTAAGGCTCGTAACGCACCAACCCCTTGTCCGAGAGCATGCGTAGCGCCCCGGTTACGGAGGAGGCCTTGACCCCCATCTCCCGGGCGATGTCCTTGGCCCGGGCGGCCTGCTTTGCGGAGGTGATGTGGTAGATGGTTTCCAGATAGTCCTCCTGGCTGGACGTCAACGCGATGTTTGGCATGGCTGAAACCTTTTGTTGAAAAGTATTCGTTTGGTTTCCAGAAGAATACGAGCTTTTGCAAGCGGAGTCAACCTGCAGCGCGAGCCTCGATGTTTCATGGCATGAAGTGGGCAGGCTTCTTTGACGCGGTCTCTTGGCCCCATCCTCACGTTTTCATTCACACCGCCGTGGATGCCGCCTTTGATGAAAAGGGCCTCACCGGGTTTCGGATCCGCTTGGTGTTCGACGAGATGTTCAGCAGCATGATCCGCATGGACTACGCCCAGAACGACAACTAAGGAGTAAGGCACGCCCGTTATTCCCACACAGGGGTGAGGGGGAATTGGTTGACAGCTATTCCAGTATAGAATAGTCTATCTTGGAATTTCCGGCCGCAATGAAATATCATCCCGCTTACTAGAAAAGGAGACAGGCCCTGTGGAGAATCCCCGCGAAAACAAGGGAAGGCCTTTTAGACGACTCGCTTTTTCTGCCCTGATCTTGTTTTCGTGCATGTGTGCCCTGGATGTTTATGGCCGGGACATTTTCCCTGTCAAAATAGCTGTTGAGTTCACGAATCACGCTGCATGCGCTTATGTGGCCCTGGATATGGGCTGGATGGAGGATGAGGGCTTAAAGCCGACCATCTACCCCTATGTGACCGGTATGTCTTTAGCCGCCGCTTTGGGCAGAGGCGACATCCAGGCTGCCTATCTGTGTCTGTTGCCTGCAATCAACGCATACGCAAACGCTCAAGTACCTCTCAAAATAGTGGCTGGAACACACAAGCACGGTTACGGCCTGGTGGCAAACCCCAATAAGGTAAAGGAAATAAGAGATCTGGAAAAACCCGGCGTCCGCATCGGATGCGTTAGGCAGGGCGGTCCGGCCGATGCCATCCTCATGAAGGCGATAGAAAAATATGATCTGGACCCGGAGGCGGTGTTGAGCAGAATACAGCGGATGAACCCGGCCATGCAGATCATGTCCATCAAGATGGGGCGGCTGGACGCCGCTTTTGTCCCGGAGCACTGGCCGGTCCTGGCGGAAGAGCTGGGGTTTGAAATGCTGATCACCAGCCGGGATGTATGGCCAAACATGCAGGGTAGCGTCTTAATAGTCAGGCAGGAGCTGATAAAGGACCATCCGGAGATTGTGGAGAAGCTTGTAAAGATTACATGCAAGGCTACCCGATGGATCAAACAGAACCCTCGCGCCGCGTCCCGAGTAATGTCAAGGTGGTTGCAGGTCACTTCAGGCCAAGTATTTTCTTCTGGTGTTGACGAGGATGCCGTCAAATTCGACATTATACCTGAGATGATGCTCAAATCCATGCTCCGTATGGAGTACTCAGTGGCTATTGATCCTTATTTAGTCCAGCAAATGATAGATTACGCAGCACTTAAGGGGAATATAAAGGCTGGATTTGACGCTGCGGACATGCTTGATTTGAGGTTTATGGATGACGAAGAGCGCTAGGCGGCGGCATGTGGAGTCGGCCCTGGGCATGCTGCCCGTGGCGGTGTTTCTGATTGCCTGGGAATCGGCGGCAAGGCTGAAGGTCTTTCCAGGTGGGTTCTCGTTCCCTGCCTTCTCGGCGGTGGTGATGGAGTTTTACCGGTTGACAGCCAATGGAGTTCTCGGAAAAAACTTCCTCAGCAGCCTGACACGGGTCCTTGTGGGCCTCTCGAGCGGTTCCCTGGCAGGAATCGCGATGGGCATTGTCATGGGGTGGAAGGATGTCGTCAACAAGGCACTGAATCCCATCATCAGCCTGTTGTACCCCATCCCCGCCCTGGGCTGGCTGCCCCTGCTGATGGTGTGGATCGGCATCAATGAAATACTCCCTGTCACCATCATCTTTATATGTTCTTTCTTTCCAGTCGTTTATAATACGGCTACTGGTATCAGGAACGTGGATAGGAAGTATGTGCAGGCGGCGGAAACCCTCGGTGCATCGCATGCACGCATCCTGTTCAGGGTCGTCATTCCTTTGGCTCTTCCCAATATATTCACCGGCCTGCGGTTGGAGGCGGGCATGGCGTGGCGCGTTTTGGTGGCCGCGGAGATGATTGCGATCCCTACCGGCATAGGCGCCCTTATCATGAGGGCCGAGAGTCTTGTGAGGGTGGATATTATCCTGGTGTGTCTTATCGTTCTTTCCGTAATGTGCCTTGTTTTTGAGAATATTTTCTTGTTCATGGAAAGACGCTTTATCGGTAAATGGAGCCACAGTGCCTGACATTAGGCTTGTCAACGTCACCAGGCATCTCTGCCGGGATATCAACCTCGAGATCAGTGATAAGGAGCTTTTTGTCATTGTGGGCACCACCGGCGCCGGGAAGACAACCCTGTTGAATATCATCGCCGGCGTAACGGATTACACGGGTCATGTGTTTCTTGACGACATCAATGTGGACGACGTCCCGCCCAAAAAGAGAGGCGTGGGCTATCTGTTCCAGGACCTTGCCCTTTTTCCGCATCTGACCGTTGAGGCGAATATCGCTTTCGGCCTTCGGGCCGGGGGGCATGACAAGATCGGAACGGATCAGCACGTATCATCTCTTATGGAGATGATGCGCATTAAATCCCTTGCCGATCGGTATCCTCACATGTTGAGCGGAGGTGAGAAAAAACGGGTTGCCCTTGCTCGTTCTCTTGCTCCGTCACCGGGTATTCTGCTTCTTGACGAACCTACATCAAGCCTGGATCATCAGACGGCAAAATATCTGCGGAGCGAGCTGAATTCCCTTCTGAAAAGGCTTGGGATTACGACAGTTTATGTGACCCATGACCTCAGGGAGGCCGAGGAGTTGGCTGACAGGATCGCATTTATGTCCAACGGGATAATCCACCAGGTTTCTTCACCCGCCGGCCTTTTTTTCAGTCCGTTCAACAGGGTTGTGTCGGCATTCACTGGAATGCCTAATATCTTAAAATGCGAGAAGTCCCGGGTCCTCTCGCCCGGGCTTGTGGAGGTTGTGTCCGATGAGATTCGGGTGGTTTTGCCCTACGATGGGGACAGAATAAAGAAGATAGCCATATCCCCGGATGATATATACATCTCAGATGTGAGGCCCCCCGGCCCTTCGTTGAACCGCTTCATCGGGAGGGTGGAAGAGATAACACGGCATGATTCCAAGGTGCAGGTGAGGGTTTCTGTAGGGAAAAACAATCTTATCGCTGAGTTGCCCGTAACCGCCTTTGATGAGATGTCCATTGAAAAAGGCGGAAGAGTCCATGTGGTGATCAAGCTGAGGAGATTGCGTTATGCGGAAGCATAGGGGAAATCTTTTGTGAATTGCCTGCCCCGAAAACTATAAATCCTCCTCCACAAGGTATGCATAATTCTTAAAGGTCCTTGCGATCATCAAGTCCATGGAGTTCAAGTCTTTTCCTTCCTGATTAATCCGCTCGAATATCTCACGGACTGCAGGAATGTCGAACCCTGTAAGATGAATAAAGGAAAGATTGTAGTCCTTGAAGACACGATGCAATTGAAACAGGTTGTCCTCGATTTTTTGGCAATATCCGGGTTGCTTTTCAACTCCCCGATCAAAACACGAACTCCAGTCAATTGGTGTTTCTTTTGATTACTCTTTTCAGCATGGAAAAAAACGCGGCCTTTTCTTCCGCGGAATAGGCGGAGAGGTAAGCCTCCACGAACCGATTCTTTGCGTGAGCGATTTCCTGCAAGGTATCTCTGCCCTTCCGGGAAATGACAAGCAGTGTAACGCGTTCATCCTTGGGATCGCTCTTCCGGTATAAAAAGCCGTTTTTCTCCAGCCTCTTGGCCACGCCTGTCATATTGGCCCCGGATACCAGCATGGTCCTGGATACATTCGAGATGGTATTCTGGCCGCCTTTGGAGGCATCCAGCACCCTTAAGGCGTTGTACTGGGAAAAGGTAAGGCCGTACTGTTTAAATATGGCCCCCGACTCTTTCTTGTACTTCTCCGCTGCGCGAACCAGGGCCATGATGATTTTTTCATCGGCGCTGAGGTCGTTTACGTATCCGCCCATCTATTCGGGACCTCCTTTGTCTCTCTGGTGGGTTCATATCCCGGCGCACATTGAACGCCGCCTTGTGTAGCTTACAAAAAAACCGGGGGCGACTCCCCGCTGAGCAAAAGCGGTGAGTCGCCCCCCTTATAGCACAGTTTCGGCTCCATTTCTACTTCGGAAAATCCTCCGGAGATTCCCAATCCTTCATGTTATGCATCCAAGGTGCGCGTTCAACAAATACGTCATGAGCAAGAGGAACCGGCGGATGTGACATCCATTTCGGGTCGAACTCGTCTTTGACCTTCAACAGGAACTCGTGGTAGTTGGGCCCGTATTTAGGCCCTGTGAGATAAAGGGGCTGGTGGGGGCCCAGAAGAGAGGTGTAGAACCGGTTCTTGATGTTCATCTTGGAGGTGTCCACATAGAACTGGTCCACACCATCGGTATTGTCATCGGGGTCCCAGTAAATGAGAAATTCCGAATACCCCTGGTGCCCCAGCTCAAAGCTCTGGAACCATCCGGGATCGCCGTAATCCGGCATCAGCGGCGGGGTGTATTTCTTCTTCAGTTCCGCGTAGGCCGGACCGTGCTCCGTGGATTGAGACAGGGTCTCTATGACATAGTCCACCGACACATAACCCCCGCACATGAGCCACATGCCGGCGGAATCCGCGTTCTTGATCCATGACTCGTCAGAAGGTTTGGTCCGGCGGGCCACCCCGCCCAGGGGCTCCATTATGTCCATGAGGACCTTTTCGTCATAGGCCATCTGCTCCTCTGAGGTAAACCCGATGAGGAGCACCCGAACGATAAAAAAGTTCGCAATGGACTCCTCGCTTTCCTTACCCCAGATATCCCAGAACTCTTCCTTGCACTCGGCCTTGGCAATGGCCCTCCAGAAGAGCGGGACCTTGGTTACGGCCCCTGCGATCTCGGCATGGCCTATCTCCTTCATGGCCGTGACCTGGGCCTCCTTTGAAGGCACGGTGAAATTGATCCACTTGACCCTCTTTTCGGGCAACGCAAGGGCCGTGTTGGGAGAGATCCCCGTGGGTTCCAGCCGTTCGGGCTGAAAGGGGAGGGTCTTGATGGCCATTCGAGTTACGATACCCAGGCAGCCTCTAAGCCCCGTGTAACCCCTCAAAAGCCCCCTCAGGTCAGGCCCCGGCCCCTCTCCCCAGAATGGGTCTTCTCCCGTGGCCAGTGAACCGGTCTTGAGCAGTTCTCCATCCGGCATCACAACCTCGGTCCCCAGGATCCTCCGGTGGGGAAGGCCGATCCGGTGGCTCAAGGGGGACCATCCGTCCCCGATGAGGTTGGCGATGGCCGAGGCCTGGGCCCCGCCTCCTCCTATGACCACGTAGGCGCCGTGGTTCATGCACTCCTCCTGAATGGGCGAGTAGACCATTCCGGGGCCGACCTCTATGTAGAAGTGTTTCTCATCGAGGATGAAGTCGTTCATGCGCTTCAGGTCGATCAGAAGCGCGTCTTCAACATGGGGATGGGAACGGGGACCGTAAAAC
This sequence comes from Desulfatiglandales bacterium, assembly GCA_041685835.1. Classification (GTDB taxonomy): domain Bacteria; phylum Desulfobacterota; class DSM-4660; order Desulfatiglandales; family HGW-15; genus JAIPEI01. The sequence continues at coordinate 19,259 of JAWLEX010000014.1, read as the reverse complement.
CCCGTGCTGTACGGGACATAAGGGATGCTGTTTCTATAGCAGAGCTTCACGATACCCTGCACTTCTTCAGTGGTTTTGGGCATGACCACGCATGCAGGGACCGTGGTCATGACGCGCTCGTATCCCAGGCCGTTTTCATAGCCGCCCGGGCCGCTTCTGTAACCCTCGCAGATAACCGGATCGTCGGAGGCGTATTTTGCGCCCACGATGGATTCAAAAACCCTGATAATGTCTTTGGACAGTGCCATGATTTTCCTCCTTCCGCCTAGGCGTCAATGGATGCGCAGATCACTTCAGATATATCCAGGACTTGCACATCATCGCCGTTTTCTTTGACGGTCTGGTTGAAATTGTTCTTGCAAAAGGGACAGGCGGACACCAGGGTCTCGGCGCCTATCTGCTTTATCTCATCAAGGCGATGGTTTGCTGCAAACCCGGCAAACTCGGGAAAGGCCTCCTTTGTCCCACGGCCCGCCCCGCAGCAGAAGGCGTTTTCCCTCATTCTGGGCAGTTCGACCAGGTCCACTCCGGGGATCGCCTTCAATATGTCCCGCGGCTGTGAATATACGCCGTTGGTCCCGCGACGTCTCTTGAGCCTGGGCTCCACACACCCCATCCATCCCCTCTTTCCCTCATAGGGGGTCCAGGGCTCACTCAGGCGGCTGAGGCTGCATGAGTCATGGTAGGTCATCCTCGTATTGAAAGGTTTTTCCAGCCGAAGGACCCCGTGCTTCACTTTCTGATCCACAAACTCCACCAGATGGAGGACCTCGAATCCCAGGTCCTCGGTGGTTATATTGAGCAGCTTGGGATAATCGACCTTCCACATGCGATATCCCTCGGCGCAGCTGGTGACCAGGGTCTTGGCCCCTGTCTTTCTTACTTCATCCACATTGCGCTGGGCAATGGCCTTGGCCTCGTCGTACATCCCCACGGAAAAGACCGTGTTGCCGCAGCACCATTCGTCCGGCATCAGCATATAAGGCGTGCCGGAAGCCTTGAATATCCTTGCTGTGGCCTCGGCGATCTCCTTGTTGATGTAGGAGGCGGTGCACCCCGCAAAGTAAAGGACATCCGCCTTGTCGGCCGGCGGGGCGTCCTGGGGAATCCACTCGGTCCGCTTGTCATGGGGCGAACCGTACATGTTGTGGTTGTTTTGTATGTTCAGGGCGATCTTCTTGTGGGCGGGCAGGGGGCCGACCCCGTCCTTTACGGCCTTGACTCGAATTGCCTCCAGGGTGAGTTCCACCTCCAGGTCCAGGTTCCGCTTGCACCCCACATCGCAGGCCCCGCAAAGGGTGCATGCATAAATGACCTCCAGGGCCTTCTCATTCCATTCCAGCTTGCCTTCCACCATGGCATGGGCGATTCTCATTTTCCCGTAGGCGCCATAGGCATCAAACTCGTACATGGTAGCGCTGGGGCAGCGGGTCATGAACCTGGCGCCCGGCATATAGGTGTGGTCCACCCACGTGCAGCCCTTGCACTTTATGCAGCGGCTCATGTCGTAGACAAAGCTGTCAATGTCCGTAATATCCAGACTGAATTCCTCTTTGGGCTTGTAATATCTTATGCTTGGTTGTTGTGCCATGATTCCAAACCTCCTTAGAAGCACAGGTTCCCTGGATTCATAATGTTGTTCGGGTCAAAGACCTTTTTAAGCCTCTTGAGGTGAGTGGTATAGGATGCGGCCTTTTCATACACAATAGGGGCCAACTCACCATAGGGACGGGTAAATACAGCCCCTTCGTTCAGGCAGGCCTTTGCGAGATCGCGGTAAAGTGCCCGGATGGAGTCTTTCTCGTCTTCATCCTGCGGATCATAGAAAAACGTGAACTCGGGCCGGCATGCACGGTTGTGCTCAATGGGTTGTATATACATGCCGATCTCGCTCGCAGGGTATCCGTACTCAAATGCGACGGCCTCCACCAGGTCGACGAATTGTGCCGCCATAAGGGGCCGTGTGTGAAAAAAGAGGCTCTGGCTTGCGCCCTTCGCCGCCGTCCTCCAGTGGGGCTTGTCCGCGGGCCAGGGTTTCCGGAGCATGGGCAGTACCCTGTTCCTGAGCCCGGGAAACCCCGGCAGGTTCTCACCCAGAGTCAGGTCCTGGAACTCATTCTTTAGTACTTCGGAGAGGAAATTCATCTCATAGGCGATCTTTTCTTCGGGACTTCTCAAAAGCCCGCTGACCACAAGAATGAGAGTCCATGGAGGCAGGGAGGCCTTCAATTTCAGAAATTGGTCCGGCCGGGCTTCCGAAAGCATGGCGGCCAGATCCACATTATTGAGGAGAAGCACCTCCTGGCCGATCCGTCTGGGCAGGATTCGGTGGAGAAAGTCCATGGCGCGGTTTAAATCATGGATAGGCGCGAAAAGGATCTTGTCCATCTTGGGAATGGACTCGATCTTCAGGTTGGTCCAGGTGACAACTCCCATGGTGCCCTGGGCACACTGGAAAAAACGGTAAAAATCGAGCCCCGGCCCTGAGGGATTCCCTCCCTTTGCCATGGAGTCCGGGTATCCGTTTACACTGGCCGAGCCCATTCGGAAGATCTCACCTGTCGGCCATACCACTTCCATGGCCTCGAGTGGTTCTCCATAATCATAGACCTGGTTGGTAGGCTCCTCCCTTTCCATGAAGTCAGTGAGGACCGATCGCTCTGCAGGGGGAGTCAGAGGCATGATAACCCGATACCCCTCCTTTTCCAGTTCAGAGGTCAACTTATCCCATGTAACTCCCGCTTCGAACCGCACGCGCCTGTTGTCGGCATCGATCTCAAAGATAGTGTCCATTCTGGTCATATCGAGAATCACGCCCCCTTGCTTGGGGATTGTGGCCCCGAAGAAATGGACCTTTGAGCTGCATGGGACAACAGGGATACGGTTTTCGTTGCAGATGTCGATGACCTTTGAGACCTCCTCGGAATTCGCCGGCCTCACCACGCAGGCGGGAGCGCCCGGAGGGGTGTAACTGTGATCCGAGGCATAGGCCTGGAGCTGATTCGGATCATCCGAAAAGTGATCCTCTCCCACGACGGCCGAAAGCCTTGATTTAACATCCATACCTCAACCTCCATAACACGATAATTGTTGAAAAGATCCTGAAGTTACGAGGAAAAATTCTCTAATCAGCTTTCCCTTTTATTGCATAGGGTTTATATAATTAAAACAGCTGGTTTCATCCCGCGCCAACCGGACGGGCTCGCTTAAAACGCTAATAGAGTGGATATTGATTATTAATATATTAACGTATTGCCTGAAGGCTATATCGAGACTGCGCCCATGTCAAGCGCTTTTATTCGAAATATCTCCCCTGCAGGGGCCGTATTGGTTTTGCCGAGGCTGCCTTCTGCGCAGCCCATGGGATGATTTGTGGTTTGACACTCTGGAATCCGTTCGTGTAGCATCACGACAACATATCAGCCCTGACCTCGTTGGTGTCAAATAACACACTGTGCCTGTTTTTGGTTTATCATCAGGGGAGAGGCGTTGAAAGACCAAAACGGAAGGAACCCCCTGGACAAAGGCCTTCACACGGTACGTGTGCCCGAATCGCTGCAATCGGTCTTCAGAAAGGCCCAGGAGTATGTGGACCGGTATTTTCAAGAGCGAACGCGGGACCCGGGCAGGGGCTTCATCGAGGTCTCAGGTGAACGTTATATCCTGGTTCGAGCCGCTTCCATGTCCAAGGAGTTCTTCGAACTTGTGACTTCCCTCTACCGTGACCGAGGGGAGAAGGAGGCAAGGGCGGTCACGCTTGGATTCCTCTTCGATATTGCCCATTCCATCGGAAAGGCTGATGCGCGGAGTTTCTTCTCCAGAATGGGAGTAAGCGACCCCATTGAAAAGCTGTCCGCCGGACCCATCCACTTCTCCTACACAGGGTGGGCATTTGTGGAGATACTCCCCGAGTCCCACCCGTCGCCTGATGATGACTACTATCTCATCTATGACCATCCTTTTTCCTTTGAGGCCCACACATGGCTCAAGGGCGAGAAACGTACTGATTTCCCGGTCTGCACCATGAACGCCGGATACTCATCCGGCTGGTGCGAAGAGAGCTTCGGGATACCCCTGGTGGCTGCGGAGATAGAATGCCGCGCCAAGGGGGACGAACACTGCAGGTTCATAATGGCGCCGCCGTACCGCATAAAGGAGCACATAGCGCGATACGGGAAACAGTCCGAATCCGGGACCGTCGAGTTCAGTGGTGTGGACATACCGGAATTCTTTCAGCGAAAGCGGCTGGAGGACGAGCTGAGGCGGCACAGGGACCACCTGGAGGACCTGGTGCGGGAGCGCACGGAAAGCCTCTCCCGCACCAATGAGCGGCTTCAGCGTGAGATAACGGAGCGCAGGCAGGCTGAGCGGGCCCTGCAGAAGAGCGAGACCATGCTGCGGGCCATATTCGACCAGACGTTCCAGTTCATAGGGGTCCTCAGCCTGGACGGATCGGTGGTGCAGGTGAACAAGACGGCCATGGACTTTGTAGGGACGAACGAAGCGGAGATCAACGGAAAACCATTCTGGAACACCCCCTGGTGGACCCACTCCCGGCAGGAGCAGGAAAGGCTCAAAAGGGGAATAGCCCGGGCCGCGCAGGGGGACCTGGTCAGATACGAGACCACCAACGCAGGACCCAACAGCCGCACCGTTCACATGGACATCTCCATAAAACCGGTCAGAAACGCCGAGGGGCGTATTGTACTCCTGATATCCGAAGGCCGGGACATAACCGACCTGAAACTTGCCATGGATGACCTGCAGGCCAGCGAGACGGAACTCAAGGTCCAGTCCAGGAGCCTGGAGGAGGCAAACATAGCCCTCAAGGTCCTGCTGAAGCAGATGGAGGAAAAGAAAAGGAACGACCAGGAGAACGTGCTGTCCAACCTGAAGCAGCTTGTCCTGCCCTATATCGAGAGGCTCAAGCGAAGCCTCCTGAATGAAGAGGAGCAGGCCATTGTCAACACCCTGGAGTCCAACCTGACGAACATAACGTCTCCGCTCATTCAGCGACTGTCAGCCACTTCCCTGGGGCTGACACCCATGGAGATCAGGATAGCCCACCTGGTGCGCGAGGGCCTCACCAACAAGGAAATCGGCGAGCTGCTGGGGATTTCTCTTAACACGGTTTCCAGCCACCGCCACAAGATCCGGTCCAAGCTGGGCCTCAGAAACAAGGGGAGCAATCTCCGGTCCTACCTCATGTCTATCGAAGAATAGCAGCATCAGTAGTAAATATTGACTTGCAGGAACAGGCTCCAGGGCGTGCCGCCGTATTCGCTGCGAAGGACATTGCCCGAAGGCCGGGGGCCCCAGGGGGCATAGGCGCCGGCCAGCAGGCTCACGTTGCGACGCACGTCCCAGACCACGGACGGACTGACAAGGCCTGATCCGTCCCGAAGGCTTGTAAGGATGAGCAGGCCGGCGTTGGCCGCCTCGTTGACCGGGTAGGAGGCCTGCAACCCCAGGTTATGCCGCCCGAGGGTCTGGGTGTCGCCGCGCAGGAAGCGCTTTTGAAGGGGGCGGTCCGTAGCGAGCAGCCGTGCAGCTTCCCGGGGGTCGTGAAGGCCGAAGCCGGAGTAGTGGTATTCGCCCAGAAGGGTGAGGCCGTTGCCCATGTTGAATGTGTATGATGCGCCGAGCACGGCCTTGGCAACGAGCCGGTCCCTGCCCAGTATGCCAAAGCCGGGCCGGGCCTCGCCTATCTTGAACAACGCGGCTTCTGCATGCACGGCGGCATCCCATAGTGCCGCCGAGGTTATCATGGCCGCCAGCCGGTCATCGCCGCGCCTGCCCAGGAGAAACTCTCCGTCCACTGCGCCCAGGTAGCCGCGGACGCGCGCCAGAAAGGCGGAGTCCTGCCAAGAGTTCCCGAAAACGCCGATGCACTCAAGAGACGAGGTGCCGGACAGGTGATACTCCACTCGGGCTGCATCCACACCCCGCCGCCATTCGCGGTCCACTTCTGCGGGTGAAAACGGGGCGAACATGTCCACAGCGCTGAAGAGCCGACCCCGGCCCAGGCCGATGGCCTGCCGCCCGAGGGTGACCTCGCCCCAGGCCGGATGAAAGCTGATCAGGGCCCGATCGATCTCGTGCCGCCAGAGAAATGTCTCGCCGCTTCGGCTGACGGGCCGGTCGAGCCGGGTGATGCGATAGGAGGCCGGTTCGTCGCCGGGCAGGATATTCAGGACGGCGCCCGCAACGGTCCCTGTCTGCCTGCGCATGCGGTGCTCGTAGGCGAAACCCGTGTTCATCATGCCGGCGTGGTCGTACTTCAGCTCAAACCTGGCCCGCAGCAGGCCCACGGCCGAATCACGCTTCCCGGCCGCTGCCGGGTCGCCCTGCGCGCGGGAAAGCAACGCGGTCCCTTTGAGCGAAGTATCCAGCGAAAGCACACGCCGGCCTTCCTGGTCGGCCCACAACACGGCCGCACGGCCATAACCTGCTGCCAGTGCCCAGGCCGTGACCAGGACGACCAGAAAAACGGGCCCGGCCATGCGTGTGGGCGGGTGCATAGGCTCAGCGCTCCGTGTTCTCGGCGACGCGCCCGTCCACCAGCGTTACAACGCGGCCGGCGTGGGTTATGACGCGGGGGTCGTGTGTGGAGAAAATAAAGGTGATGTGATGTTCCCGGTTCAGGTCGTGCATCATCTGCAGGAGCACTTCGGCGTTCTCTCCGTCGAGATTCGCGGTGGGCTCGTCGGCAAGGACCAGCCGGGGCAGGGACGCTACGGCCCGGGCCACCGCAACCCGCTGCTGCTGGCCTCCGGAGAGTTCTCCGGGGCGGCGGCCGGCCAGCGGGGTCAGGCCGAGCTGTTCGATGACCTCACGGGCGCGCCGGCGGCGGGCATCGCCCACGCCCTGCAGCTCCAGCACGAACTCTACGTTCTCGAGTGCGGTGAGAACGGGCACCAGGTTGTAGGCCTGGAATACGAAGCCGAGCTCGCGCAGCCGCATGTCCGCCCGCTCGCGTCGGCTCATGGTGCCCACATTGCGTCCGAGCACGACCAGTTCGCCGCCCGTGGCGGAGTCCAGGGCGCCTATGAGGTTGAGCAGGGTTGTCTTACCGCTGCCGGACGGGCCTACAATGGCGGTGAACTCGCCCGCCCGGACCTCGAGATCCACACCGCGAAGCGCCGGCGTCTCCACCTTGCCGGTGGTATAAACCTTGGTCAGTTGCCTTGAAGAGATCAGGCTGTCAATGGTCCCGGGCCGCATGGTAGATCACCCCTCTCATCAACGGTCACATTCTCAGTGCATCCGCCGGTTGCAGACGCGCGGCGATCCAGGCGGGATAAAGGGAGGCCGCCACAGTGGCCGCCACCGACAATACCAGCGCGTAGGCGATAATCCAGGGGCCGAAGTCCCCGTAAATGTACGGGTCCAGCAACACATCGCCGAAGGTGAAGTCCGGACCCATGAGCGCTTGCAAATTGAATCCCCTGACGGCCAGCCAGTAGGACGCGGTCCCGCCCAAAACCAGGGCTACGGCCGCGCCGCCCAAGGCAACGGCAAGGGCCTCGATGACCACCAGGCCGATGACCTGCCCCGCCTTCATGCCCAGGGCGGTCAAGACGGCCATTTCCCGGCGGCGTTCCATGACCGCGGTCAGCTGTGCGCTTATGATTCCCAGGCCCACCACCATGATGATGACGCCCACCATTGCTCGAATGAAGCCGCGGTCCCCGTCCACATTGGCGGCGATGCCGGGGTTGACTTCTTTCCAGGTCAGCACCTCAGCCTGGTCGAGAAGCAAGGCCAGTTCCCGCCGAGTCTCTTCGATGCGCCGGTGGTCGTCCAGGAGGATGCTGATATCGCCGGTTCCAGTGTATCCTGAAATCTCCTTCAGAGTATCGAGGGTTACATGGCAGACAGTGGCATCCAGGTCGCGCACGCCTGTAGCCAGTATGCCCGTGATGCGAAGCATGGCGCCGCGTACGCCGTCCGCGCCGGCCAGCGTCACGTAAAGGTCGTCCTCCAGCTCGACGCGAAGTCGATCTGCGATGGTACGCCCGATCACCACACGGCCCCGGTCGTCCGGCCGGAGGTAGCGGCCCTCGATTTTGCTCTTGTAAACGATGCGGTTGGCCCGCCGTTCAACCTCAGGCCGTACCCCTACGATCTCGACGCCGGCATTTCGATTGCCGAAGGCCAGAAGACCGTTCACGCGGGACCGGGGCGCGGCATTTGCCACGCCCGGAAAGGCGGCCACCATCCGGGCTGTGTCCTGACCGCCGGCCAGGCGCAGGGTGATGTCGCGCTCGGCGCTCCATCCCCGCGGGACGATGCGAAGGTGCCCGGTGCCGCTTTCTGACACGGCGCGGATCTGCATTTCCGCGCCGCCGCGGATCCAGGAGGTGGCCGCAATCCCGATGGCGACGCCGATCCCGACGCCGAGTATGGACAGGATAGTGCGGCGCGGGTGCCGCCCCAGGCTGCGCAGGGCGTATTTTGCTGAAATCCTGCCGATCATGGCCGCATCGCCTTGGCCGGTTCCAGCCGTGCCGCCAGCATGGCCGGCCATGTGGCCGCCAGCACAGATGTGAGCGTCACCGCCAAAAGGCCCGACACGATATGCTGGAGTTCCAGCCGGGGGTAGATGATGTAGGAAATGCTCACGCCGACAAAGGATACATCAGAGGCGTCCACGCCCGCAAGCGCGGCATAATCGATTCCGGTGTGCGCGAAGAGCAGCACCAGGCCCGTGCCGGCAAGGGAGCCTACGGCCACGCCTATCAGTCCCAGAAACACCGATTCCACCAGAACCAGGCGCACCACCCGGGCCGGGCGGGAACCGATGGCCAGCAGCATGCCGAACTCGCGCGTGCGCTCGAAGGTGGACATCATGGCGGTGTTGGCGATGCCGGCGGCGGCGGCCACGAATACTACGGCCAGGAAGACCAGGTCCACCCAGGCCTTCATATCGATCATGCGGGCGAACTCCGGCGCCGCCTCCCGCCAGGAGAGGACCTCCAGCCCGGCCAGGGCCGGCAGGGAAGCCACCGCGCGCGCCAAGTCCCCGGCATGCTCGACCTGAGAGCCGCGGACCACGATCTCGTGGGCCCGGTCCGGCATCACCAGGAATTCGGCTGCACGCTCCATGGACATGACCACCCCGCGGGTCTGAACGAGGTCCACCCTGCTCTCCATGACCGCTTCGATATGGAACAGGTCGGCGGCCGGGAACCCGTCCACGTCCTGGCCGATGAGCGCCAGTTGAGAGCCTTCCTTCACGCGAAGGCGGTTGGCCAGGACCCGGCCTATTACGACGGTGTCGCCCCGTGGAAGGGAGTGTGCCGGCAGTGATTCCAGAAGACCGCCGCGGTCCGATTCAACAAGAGGATCGACACCCACGATTACGGCCGCATCGGCGTCGGCCGGCCGGTCGCCCTCTTCGCCGGAGGCCGACAGCACGGTCGCATAGATGCGGGGCGCGACCGTTTCCACTTCAGGCAGGCCGGACAACTGGGCCCGCACTGTGTCCAGGCGGTCAATCGCTCGTTCCACGGCCCGCTCGGCGCGCCATTGGGGATGGTGCACCTGGACATGCCCTACCATCGGGCCGGTGATCGTGTGCAGCATCTGATCGTAGGAACCGGCCATGAATCCGTTGACCAGGACCAGAGTGGTCTGCGCCAGGGCTATGGCCCCCACCGCCAGCAGGGAGCGGCGGCGGTTGCGCCCGAGGCTGCGCCAGGCCATGCGTAAGGTGGTCATGGACGGTCCTCCGGTCAGCGCTGGCGTTCCAGGTTGGACAGGCTGAAGGTGCCCTCGGGGACCTCGACATCGAACCGGATCTCGCGGTACTTCATCTCGGTCCTGTGGCCCTCCTCGTCCTCCGGGATGAGGACCATGCGGGCCGGAAGCCGCCGGCCGTCGAATACACGCACCTCGTCCCAGTGCATGGAGCGCGCCGGGCGGTCCCGGCGATCGAAATAGCGGGCCTGGACGGGAATGGTGCCGTCCTTTGATATGATCACTTCGATGCGGTTCCACAAGCCGGCCACCCCCGGCCGCGCATCGAAGGCCACAAGCCAGCCCGGAGGGTCTTCCGAGGGGCCGAGCAGGCGGTAGGTATAGTCGTCGGTGAACGACGACTCACGCACCAGGTCGTCATTAGTGAAATCGCTTCCCATCCAGGAGGCCAGCATCATGGAAGGGGGAATGCGGATAGTGCGCTTGATGCGAGGCAGGTAGTTCCAAAGGTTATCCCCGACCTTCAAGGTGGCCGTACCCGCCTCGCGCACCGGGGCCTGGACCAGGATCAGGGCCTTGTCGCGTCCCCGGGTCCAGATCTTCATGGTCATGGACCGTGTGCGGTTGGGCCGCGTGACGGTGAACTCCGCCACAGCGATGCTGCTGTCCGCCCGATAGAGGTTATCGAAGTGATGCACCACGGCATCGAGATCGAGCCGGCCGTCCTCCAGGAACATCCGGGGGGCCGCCGAGGTTTCCTGGGCCGCGCCGATGCCGGCCGAGAAGAAGACGATTCCCAGTGACAGGAATGAAATGAATGCCCTCATCAGCCTGTTATCTCCCGTTCCGGCAAGGTGCGGACATGGCGCCCGGCTCAATCGCCCGGGCCTCCAGGCAATGTTCGACTGTTGATCCGACACGTGTTCAGGTTGACTATTTTACAAGAAATACTATATCGATCAACCCTTCCAGTCGATACTGAAATCAGATAGCGCCCATCCATAAATCAAAAGATTACAAGGAGGCTTACTTACGTACGCCACACAGGGAATCCCGCAGATTGACGCAGAGATTGCGGAAAACAGCCATTTCCGGGTGGAAACCAAATTTAGACAAAGGCGGGTAAACGAATTACCCTTGCAGCATCGACGTACTCTGCTATAAAAAGGGCTTTCTGAACGTTGATGGAGTTGTAGAAAGCCCCGAAGCAATTCATCTGCCCACGTAATTCCAAGGGGTTATGGTCTTGCCGGCGGCGGTCGAGCGGGTTTTTGCGAGGCCCTCATTATTGGAAGGAGAAAGGATTTGGACTTTACACTGACCAAGGAGCAGAAGGACATTCAGAGGGCGGCCCGCGAGTTCGCTCAGGGCGAGTTTCCGGACAGGGCCCAGGAGTTCGACAGGAATGAGACGTTCGACCTGGACATCTGGCGAAAGGCCTGTGACCTGGGCTTTGTGGGGGTGTTCATCGCAGAAGAATACGGGGGTGCGGGGCTCGGCTTTTTGGAGCACAGCCTGATCACCGAGGAATTCTGGGCAGTGGACGCCGGCATGGCAAACGCCGTGCTCACGACCACCTTTGGTGCCGAACTACTCGGGCTTTCCGGCACTGAGGAGCAGAAGCGGGCCTATCTTCCTCCCCTCATGGTAGGGAAGTCCATCATGGGGACCGCCATCACCGAGGCGGACGCCGGAAGTGACGTTACCGGCGCCAGGACTACTGCGGTTCGGGACGGCGACGAGTGGATCATCAACGGCTCCAAAATGTTCATCACCAACGGCACCATTGCCGACTATCTGCTCGTGTTCTGCGCCACAGACCCGGATAACCCGGACAGGCACCGGCGGCACACCTTCTTTCTGGTGGAAACCGACCGCCCGGGCTACGAGGCCAACAAGATTCACGGGAAGCTGGGCATTAGGGCCAATGACACCGCAGAAGTGGTCTTCAGCAACGTGCGTATCCCGGCGGCCAACCGGCTCGGTGAGGAGGGAGAAGGATTCAGGGAGCTCATGAGCTTCTTCAACGTGACCCGGCTCCATGTCTCAGCCATGGGGGTGGGCATCGCTCGAGCGGCCATGGAAGAGAGCATCGCTCACATCAAGAAACGGCACCAGTTCGGTGTGCCCCTCACCTCGTTTCAGGTCAACCAGTTCAAGGTGGCTGAGATGGCCACACGCATCCGGGCGGCCAGGAATCTATATTACGAGGCGGCCTGCCTGGCGGACCGGGGGCACATCGATCACGCCCTGATCGCCATGGCCAAGTGGTTCAGCGGCGAGACCGCGGTGAAGTGCGCTGACGAGGCCCTTCAGATGCACGGCGGCTACGGGTATATCGATGAATACAAGGTCCAGCGGATATACCGGGACGCCAAGATCGTCGAGATCTACGAGGGGGCCAAAGAGATTGAGAAGACTATCATTGCAAGGGTCCTGCTGGGACGGTGAGATGTCCGGGTGAAACAATAGGCCGGAGATATTTCTTTTTCGAGGAAATGCCTTGCATGTTTAACCGCCACACCCGTTTTTTGCAAAACGATTAATTTATCTAATCGTTTTATCACCGAATTAACAATCTTGACTCCCTCCCCTTCATTAGGATAAAAAGTACGCCACAATCTATTCATCGCGTTTCCTCTTAATGACCTCTCCTTAAGCCGGGCCCTTAAGGCCATTATATATTTTTATCTATATCCTGACATCAGACTTTTTATCAAAAATACGCATTGTCTTATAATCAAACCGAGTCGAAATCTAAGTAATTATTTGGTTGGGGAAGGAAATCCAGATCGAAACCGGGATCGCTATTGAAATGGAAACGGCATGTCGGAATTCGACCCCGATAGCGATTTGGATGGCGATAAGAGCAAATGCCGATCCGTCCGTTCAGGGCAAGGCAGATCGCCGCAGCCGGCTCTGCCGTTAAGCCGGTACGGGTCACGGCATGGGAACCCGCCCTTTTAATTCCAACGGGTTATGGCCTTAACAGCGGCGGCTGAGCGGGTTTTTGCGGAGCCGTCAATACTGGAAGGCGTCAAAACCATGGTGTCCGTAGATCTGTAGAGGCTGCCGTGGTCTGGTTCGGTTTATCCACAAACCCAAAAAAGAGAAGGAGGGAACATGGACGTAAAGAAGATCTTTTTGCCCGAGAGCGAGATGCCGCGCCAGTGGTACAACATCCAGGCGGACATGCCGACCCCCATGGAGCCGCCCCTGCACCCGGGGACGGGACAGCCCGTGGGACCGGACGACCTGTCGCCGATCTTCCCCATGAACCTGATCGAGCAGGAGGTGAGCACTGAGCGCTGGATCGATATTCCCGAGCCGGTCCTGGAGAGGTACGTGATCTGGAGGCCGAGCCCGCTCTACCGCGCTTACAACCTGGAGAAGCACCTCGGTACCCCGGCCAGGATCTACTACAAGAACGAGGGCGTGAGCCCGGCCGGCAGCCACAAGCCCAATACAGCCATTGCCCAGGCCTACTACAACAAGGTGGCCGGTACCAAACGGATCACCACGGAGACGGGCGCAGGGCAGTGGGGAAGCGCCCTTTCCATGTGCTGCGCGTTCTTCGGGTTGGAGTGCAAGGTCTTCATGGTGAAGATAAGCTACAATCAGAAGCCTTACCGCCGTCTCATGATGGAGACCTGGGGGGCGAACTGCTCAGCGAGCCCGAGCACGGAGACCAAGGCCGGGCAGTCCATTCTCGATAAGGACCCCGAATCGCCCGGGAGCCTTGGCATGGCCATCAGTGAGGCCGTGGAGGCGGCGGTCACGGACGAAAACTCCAAGTACGCCCTGGGTTCGGTCTTAAACCATGTCATGCTTCACCAGACGATCAACGGCCTCGAGTGCCAGAAGCAGATGGAGGTCACAGGGGACTACCCGGACGTGCTGATCGGCTGCGCGGGCGGGGGCAGCAACTTTGCCGGCCTGTCGTTCCCATACGCGCGGGACAAGATCCACGGCAAGGATATCGACATCATCGGCGTAGAGCCGGCCTCGTGTCCCACCCTGACGCGTGGGCCTTTTGCCTACGATTTCGGGGATACGGTGCAGATGACCCCGCTCCTTCCCATGCACACCCTGGGGCATGACTTTGTGCCCGCCCCCATTCACGCAGGCGGGCTGCGGTACCACGGTATGGCTCCCCTGATCAGCCAGCTGGTCATGGATGGCGTGATCCGGGCCGAGAACATCAACCAGCTGGAGACCTTTGAGGCCGGGGTGACTTTTGCCCGCACCGAGGGGTTCATCAGCGCCCCGGAGTGTAACCACGCGGTGGCCATGACGATCAGGGAGGCCCTCAAGGCCAAGGAAGAGGGCAAGGAAAAGGTGATCCTGTTCAACTGGAGCGGTCACGGGCTCGTGGACCTGGCTGCCTACGAAGCCTTTTTCCGCGGCAAGCTGCAGGATCATCCTCTTCCTGAAGAGGACATCGTGAGGGCCCTTGCCGCCATTGAGGGGTTGCCCAAGCCCAGGCAGTACACGGGCTCCTGAGTCCGGCAAGGAGATGATCGGTCCGTATCCTTTATCCGAAACGGCAATCCGGGGGACCGTTATGGTCCTCCGGATTGCCGGGAATTAGATTCTTCTCGAGGTGAGCGGGAGAAGACGCCATGAGTGAAGAGGTCGTTCCTCCAGGTGATGATTACATGATCCGGTGTCCAAGACTGGGCCATCAGATTTCCTTTTCGTATTGTCGCACGGAGCGGGGTGACCTTCCATGTTTCAAGGCGCTCGACTGCTGGTTTCAGCACTTTGACGTGGAAGGATTTTTTCGCCAGGAGCTGACGGATGAGCAGATGGAAAAGGCTTTCAGCCGGTCCGCGCATTCGAAAATGATGTCCTTGCTTGACCTCATCGAACAGGCTAAAAAGAGAACGAAGCCGGAGGATGATTCGGGGGCCGGGCAGTAACACTGGAGAGAAGTTTTTCACCACCAGGTACACGAAGGTCACGAAGGACACGAAAAGGGATGGATGGTAAAGTCAGGCCATGGGATAACTTCTATCATATCTCCTATATACCGGCATTTAAAGGCTGCGAAAGATACAGCTGAATTCATCTGATCAAGTGGTTTTGGTTCGACCCTTGATGTGGGTAGGGAAGAACAAAAAGGCGCGTATTCAAGGCGCGACGGGGAGCCATAATGTCGAGAGAGATTGTGCTGGGTAACGGGGCCATTGCACTGGGGCTGGTTGAATCGGGTTGCGAGATAGTGACCAGCTATCCCGGGACGCCTAGTTCTGAGATATTGCCGGAGGTGATCAGGCGTGTGAAGTCGGCCGGTCTGAACACCTACGTGGAATGGTCCACGAACGAGAAGGTCGCCCTGGACAACGCCTTTGCAGCTGCGATTTCCGGCAAGCGCGCGGCATGCTGCATGAAGCAGGTTGGATTGAACGTTGCTGCGGACAGCCTGATGAGTGCTGCCTATCTCGGAACGGTGGGCGGTCTGTTGATAATATCGGCGGACGACCCTGGGCCGCACTCGTCCCAGACCGAGCAGGACACGCGTCTCATGGCGAGGCTGGCCAAGGTCCCGGTTCTGGATCCGTCCGGGCCGCAGGAAGCCCGGGAGATGGTTTCCTACGGCCTGGCGCTTTCAGAGGAGTTTGGGGTGCCGGTGGTGCTCCGTCCCGCAATCCGTGTCTGCCATGCACGGCAGGACGTGGAGGTTGGCGAGTTCAGGGATGTGGGGGTGAAGGCGTCTTTTGAGAAGGACCCTTTGAGATGGGCTGCGACCCCCAAGTTCCGATTGAAGCTCCATGGAGATCTGAACGATAAGCTGCATTTGATTGCAGAGCGGTTTTCCTCGAGGGATTTTCCGTTCAACGGCCACGACCTGGAAGAGGGAAGAAGATACGGGTTGGGGATCATTGCAGGGGGTGTGCCGTGGGCTGTGGTTCAGGACGTCTTGCAGGAAGAGGGAAGGACGGGCGAGATCCCTGTGCTGAAACTGGGAGGGGCCTGGCCTTTTCCGCAGGGTCTTGTGAAGGAGTTCACGGATGCGTGTGAACGTGTGCTGGTGCTGGAGGAGACGGACACGCTGATCGAGTACCAGCTGGAAGAGCGAACCGATAAGGTCCTGGGGCGTCTGTCGCGCCACGTTCCTTCCCAGGGTGAGATGGTGCCCGAGGTGATTTACGGAATCGTGGACAATGCGTTGAGGGAGTGTGGGATGGAGGGGCTTTCCGGATCGGAGACTGGAGAGGTGTCTGCCCTTGTTTCGTCCCTCGATCTGCCTATGAGGCGTCCGACGCTTTGCCCGGGATGCCCGCACCGCGCGTCCTTCTACGCTATCCGCAAGGCCAAACCCAAGGCCATTTTCACATCGGATATCGGTTGTTACACGCTGGGTATGAACCTCGGCGGCGTGGATACGTGCCTGGACATGGGAGCTGCGATTACCATGGCCTCGGGGTTCTATCATGCATACGCCAAGGACGGGGTTCACCAGCCGGTGATTGCCACCATGGGGGACTCTACGTTTTACCACTCAGGGCCTGCAGGCCTGCTGAACGCTGTCTACAATAACGCCAGGTTCGTGCTGGTGTTGTTGGACAACATGACGACGGCCATGACGGGAATGCAGCCTACCCCCGGACTGGGAATCCGTGCGGACGGAAGTAAGGGAAAGCAGATACCCCTTGAGCGCCTGGTTGCAGGATGCGGGGTGGATTTTGTCGAGGAGGTGGATCCGTACGATCTGAAGGCCATGGGGAATGTCCTGAAGAGGGCGATTTCGTACACGGAGGAGCCGGAGGGCGGTATCGCCGTGGTGATTGCGCGGCACCCTTGTGTGATCGCATACCGCGGAGAGGCCATCCCTGAGAGCATTCCGGTGAAGGTTACAGAAGAGTGCGATCAGTGCGGTTTGTGCATCCAGCGGTTCGAGTGCCCTGCGCTGTACCACGACGAGGAACTGGGCAGGACCGAGGTGAACCGCCAGATCTGCGTTCAGTGCGGGCTGTGCATATCCGTGTGCCCGCGCGGTGCGATCGTGCGGGATGAATAATGGGAAGGGCGGGAGTTATAGAATGCATGAAAGAGCCATGCACTCAACAACTGAAGGACGGGTAAAAAATCAGAATTGTGACGGCAAAGCAGAAAGCTCCAGACGCAAGGCGCGTCCTTCAGCAGGCTCAGAATAAACTCACTTGAGGAATGAGGCGTACATGGAAGTACGCCGCAGTGACGAAGGATGAAGCGCAACGCCGCAGATGGACTTTTTACGAAGCCGTCTAATTGGAGTGATCATGGAACCGTTGAACATAGTCTTGTGCGGGCTGGGTGGGCAGGGGATCCTGTTCGTGACAAAGGTCCTGGCTGAGACATCACTCAACAAGGGTTACAGGGTCCTGGGCGCGGAGACGCACGGGATGGCGCAGCGCGGCGGGTCAGTGGTGTCTCACCTGCGGATCGGGGAGGTGGAGAGTTCGCTGGTGAGGACGAACGGTGCTGATGTGCTGCTGGCCCTGGAGGAGCACGAGGGTTACAGGAACCTGCCGTTCCTTCGGGAAGGCGGGCGGCTCTACGTGAACGCAAAGACCGGGCGGTTTCCGCGGGACGATGTGAAGGTCTACCTGGACAAGCGCAAGGTTTCGTATCACTCGACGCCGGCCGGGGACCTGGCCATGGAGCTTGGGGCGCCCATGTCGACGAACCTGGCGCTCCTGGGATATTACTCTGCCTTCGAGGAGGTGCCGGCCACGAGTTCCGAGCTCCGGGAAACGATCGAGCGGATTACTCCGGACCGGTTCCTCGAGGCCAATCTCCGGGTCTTCGACGCCGGCTACAAGGCCGGACAACTGTGAGAGGTGAGGGGTGAAGTCTAAAGCGGGCCTTGCCCGCAACCCAAAGTCAAGGAGCACTGGCGCGAAGAATGAGCGTCCAGTTTGGTTTCTTCGGGATCGAAATCGCTATCGGGATCGAAATCGATTTCTTCCAATCCATGGCCCCCGGAGCCTTCCTTAACACAGCGGAAGAGAGCAAGCTTTTCGTGTCCAAGTATAATTTTATTCTCTGTCGATTGCGATCCCGATCCCGATCCCGATCCCGATTTGGATTATCTCAACATCAACACTTCTTGTTTTTTCTGACAGCTTTTCAGGGGTAAGGCACTAAAGGATTCGCTTGCCGAGGCACGAGGCCACGATCTCGGCGGTGAGTATGGCGGTGCGGTTGCGGTCGTCCAGGGTGGGATTGATCTCGGCCACATCCATGCTGCTCAGTTTTCCGCACTCCGCGATGGTTTCCATTATTAGATGGGCCTCGCGGTAAGTCAGCCCGCCCGGTACCGGGGTGCCGACTCCCTGTGCAAGGGAAGGATCCACGGAATCCACGTCAAAGGTCACGTGAATAACATCGACGCTCTCTATTAAGGATCTAAGTATCTCCTCGATAACCTGGGCCATGCCCCTGCGGTCGATCTCCGTCATGGTGTAAACGGAGATGCCTGCCTTTCGAATTATCTTTCGTTCATCCGGATCTATGCTTCGAACGCCCACGAGGAAGACGTTTTGGGGCTCGAGCTTTGGTGAGAACCCCAACAGGTTTGTCAACTGTTCGTGTCCGAACCCGAGGCTGACGGCCAGGGCCATTCCGTGGATGTTCCCCGATGGAGTGGTCTCCTCGTCGTTCATGTCCGCGTGGGCATCGATCCAGAGCACCCCGAGACGGAGGCCCCGGGCCCGGCAATGCGCTGAGAGCCCGGCCACGGAACCTATGGAGACAGTGTGATCCCCGCCCATTGCCAGGGGGAAGCGGCCCTTGTCCAGGGATTCCCTGACCGCGGATGCCAACAGTACTGATTTCTCCAGGACCTCCTCCACATACTTGAGCCTGGGATTGGAGACCGCCTGGCTTTCCCGGATCTCCACGGGGATGTCACCGCAGTCCCGGACACCATACCCGAGTTCCTCCAGGCGCCGCTGAATTCCCGCAATGCGCAGGGCAGTCGGCCCCATTCCCACCCCGCGGCGGTCAGCGCCCAGGTCCATGGGAAATCCTATCATATCGATCCGGTGTATTACTTGATGTGCACCCATGTATTCCTCCGGTATATAATAGTGTCGGGAAACGAACCCAAATGAACTTGGTCCTGTCCAGAGAATTATAGGCGCGCGGACCGCCTCGAATCCAGCTCAAAGTGATCTGAGTTCATAAGCGTATTAATGGGCCGATATTTAACAACGATTAGCCCCTTACTCCTGAAAGGCTGTCAGAAAAAACAACAAGTATTGATGTTGGGATAATCGAAATCGAAATCGGGATCGGGATCGGGATCGGGATCGGGATCGAAAGAGAATAAAATGATACTTGACACGAAAAGCTTGATGTCTACCGCTGTGTGAAGGAAGACTCCGGGGTCTATGGATTGGAGGAAATCGATTTCGATCCCGATAGCGATTTCGTTCCCGAAGAAAACAAACTGGACGCTCATTTGATTATTATCTAGTTTCCATCCAGAAATGGTCTTTTTTGCCAATCTCGGCGTCAATCTGCGAGGTTGCTTGTGCGGCGTACTTCAGTACGCCTCCGCGCAACCT
>JAWLEX010000013.1:0-43280 GCA_041685835.1 Desulfatiglandales bacterium | reverse complement strand
AAGAGGTTGCGCGGAGGCGTACTGAAGTACGCCGCACAAGCAACCTCGCAGATTGACGCCGAGATTGGCAAAAAAGACCATTTCTGGATGGAAACTATATAGTGTATGGAGGCGCCGGGGGGGTTCCGGGTGAAAGGCCCCCATGGTATGCGAAAGGAATGATGCGTCTCTGACTATCGCGGTTCCGTCCAAGCCGTTTCCTCACTGAACTCCGGCCCTGATCGGTGGTCCAAACCGCGCCGACCTGTGACGGGCCTACGGCGTCGAATTTAAAGATTATCACAGTCCGTGCCCTGATAAAAGTTCCAGTTGCCGCCGGCCCCCGAGGGGACCTGTTTGATGGAGAGAAAATCGAGGCGTCACCACGAAGAGCACGAAGACCACGAAGAATATCAAAAAACCGGTTGCGAAGGGACCGGGTCACCTTTAAGGTTGTCTTAACTCCGCTCAAGCCCCGGAGAAACGGACTGAGAGACATGCGGTGAGTGGTTCCAAAAAGGAGCCTGAGATAAGAGACAACAGAGGAGTTCCATCAGGAAGGCGCGCATGGTGGATAAGACGCAACACACCCAAGGGGTGACGACCCCTCGATCACTATTCAATCGCGTATTCGTTTTGCTCAACCTGTCTTATTTCCTTGTTTTTTCCAATGTGGCACTCTTCTACCTCTTCCCTCTCGCCCTGGACGGGATGGGTGCCGGAAGCCGCACGATCGGGTGGGTGATGGGATTGTTTTCCCTTGCCGCCGTTCTCTCGCGACCCTTGATGGGCGTGCTTGCTTCCACAAAAGGTGAGTTTCCCCTCATGTCCGGCGGCATGCTCGTCATGCTTCTCGCCACGGCCTGCTATCCCTTCCTCGAGACCGTGGGGCCTGTCATGTATACCGTGCGGGTGGTTCATGGAGTGGGGTTTTCCGCCTTCGTGGGAGGCAGCTTTTCAGCCGTTGCCGCGCTTTTTCCAGGGGACCGGCGTGCCGAGGCATACGGCATGGTGGGCGCCTCTCTCATGGCCGCGGTCGCCATCGCTCCGCCGGTGGGTGAAATCCTCATCGGGCGATTCGGGTTTCCATTCCTTTACGTGATCGGGTGCGGGGTGATCGCCCTGGCGTGGGCCGCGCTCAGCGGTGCCTCGGGCCTTGCAGCCACCCGCGGGGCTCGACGATCCGGCGGCCGGTCACGATTCGGCCTCTTGATCCGGGATGCGTCGTTCATCTTCCTGTTGGTCTCGACCCTGATCTTTGCGCATTGCCAGTCGACGGTGTTCAACTTTCTTGCCCTGACAGCCGAACGGCAGGATGCGGCGGCGGGACCGTTTTTTTTCTTAGCCTTTATGCTGGCCATCGTGATTCTTCTGGCCATGGGCCGTGTCATAGACCGACAGGGAAAGCTCCTGTTTCTGCGGCTTTTCTATCCGGCGCTGGCCCTTGGGCTGCTTTTGCTGCCTGTGTTCTTCGGTAGGGGATCAGGGTGGTTTCCGGCGCTTCTTTTCGGTGCCGGCATGGGGTTTCTCTTCCCCGGGCACAACGCGCTGGCGGCGGACCACGGTGGGCGGGACGACAAGCCCGCGGTCATGGCCCTGTTCACAGCGGTCTACGATTCCGGGTTTATCACCGGAGCCGTCGTTTCCGGATGGATTGCAGAGAGGGTCGGATTAAACGGGCTGTTCTATGTGACCGGAGGCATTGCTTTGGCGGGATTAGTGTTATGCCTCTTCGGCCCCATTCGGGAGGGGCCTTCAGGGACAAGGCGGCAGGCTCAAAAAATCTCGGGAGGTTTGAGGGATGGATGAACAGGTCATGCTGGAACAGCTGGAACAAGTGGCAAAGGGCCTGGAGGTGGAGATACGCTACGAAACCATGCGTAAGGAGGCCGGTTACAATCCCGGCGGACTCTGCCGCATTCACGGGGTCCCCTTGATTATCGTAAACCGAAAAGCCCCGTTGGGTGACAAGGTCCAGGTTCTCGCCTCTGCAATCAAGCGCTTTGACTTGACCGGGATCTATCTTCGGCCCGGCTTGAGGGATTTCCTGGAACGGGCCGAGCCGGGGCGCACCGTTCGTCCCGGTGAGATCGGGGAGACGGACGAAAACGGGGACGGGGAGGAATGATTCCCGCTCGGAATATCAGGGTGTTTCGGCGGGAGGCTCCGTGCCGCCGGAGAGGTTGTCATATAAACGAAAAGGAGTCAGGAACAGCCGCTTGAGCGCATCGGCCACCCCGCTGCGCAGGTGCTTGAATGGAATGTGTCGGGTCGACGGATCCGACAGGGGGCCCTTCACCTCGAAATAGTAGGTGAGAAAAGACCGGTCTTTTCCAGTCAGGGCATAGCCGATGATGGGAATCCTGCTCACGACGGTATCCAGGGTTTCCAGGGGCTGTATTCCCAGGATGAAGGCTACGGTCTTCTCGATGAGGTCCGCCTCGCCCGCGGCCACGGCATTATAGATGGGGCTCGACATGATGAAGTTCTCTGTTGATACTACGCCGCGGTCGACGGCGGCAAAGCCTTCCATCCTCTCGAAGTAGAATGACCCCTCGGGCAGGTCGCCCGGCTTCCCTTTGAAAAGCTTCTCCAGGCTCATCATTTCCAGGATTTTCGAGAAGACGCCTGTCTTTTGAAGCCCGCCGTCCAGGATGGCCACGTCGGCGTTTCCACTGAGGCTTGGGAGAAGGTCTTTAGCGTTTCGGCCTTCCAGGGTCAGAAAGGCCTCCATGTTCAGGGTGCCGTGGAGGAAAGGGCTGTATATATCGAGGGTTTTCAGGAGATCCACGACCGGCTGTCCGGTCATCCTCACGTGGTTGGAGAGGTAAACAGCCGGCTCAGGGGTGCTTCGTAAGTGACCGCTTGTTGTAAGGACACCGTATTCGAAGCGAATGCGGGAACGGGCCAACCGGATTTCTCCGTCCGTCAAATGGATTTCCGCCCGAAGCGGTCCGAAGCGCAGCTTTTTCCAGTGCGCGTTGCTACCGTGGATTTGCAGTCGAACATCTATAAGCTCCGGAATCAGGGAGCCTGTCCCCTCCTCCGAGGAGCTTTGCCACAGGAAATCTTCCAGGTTCAGAAACTCGGTGTGGACATTCATCTCCCCCATGATCCTGCGCCATCCTTCCAGGTCACCCCGGATCTCCAGCTCGCTTTCCCCCACGCGCATGCGACAGAATGCCACAGAGATGCCTTTACCGGAGAAATCTATTGAAAAGGATGCGTCGCTGACAGGGGAAGGCAACCGGTGGAGTTGTGCGGAGATATCCGTCCCCTGTACATTTCCAAGGACTATGGTGGACAGAGGATCCCTCCTCGAGGTCACAATCTTGACCCTGCCCTGAAGGTGCCCCTGGCTGGGCCGGCCATGATCGTGAAAGCGCAGGCCCAGGTCCTCCAGGTTGAGAGAAGGAGAGGAGAGCTCCATGGTTAACAGGTCCTTGCGTTCCAGATCGTATCCCCCGGAGATCTCGAGCTCGGATCCCCTGAAGCGGCAGAGAACTTTTTCCAGTTCCAGGTGCTCCCCGGGCCCCACGAACAGGTCGAAGTCGATTTGATCATCGGGCCCGGGTGGGTTCATGGAGACCTGTTGGTTTCGCAGGGTCACTTCCTCTAGGTCCACGCGCCCGGAGCATCTCCACCGGTCCTTTTCCCGAACCAGTGAAAAGCTGGTGGCCACCGGCCCGTCAAAGGCCAGGGGAAGTTCAAAGCCGCGAAGAAGGACAGGAAGGGCTTCGTTCATGTCCACCCGCGCGGATACCTCGGCCGACTGGAAAGGCAGGGACTCCGCGTCGATCGCGACGGCACCGTCCGCCTTGAACCGGGATACGCCCCAGGTGCCGGACACCTGGAAACGGCTTTCACCGTCCTCGGCGAATCGCAGTTCAGCGCGGCTGAGCTTGACTGGAAGGCGAAGCTCGGGCTGGTTTAGCACGCTGTCCTGAAGAATGAACAGACCCTCGCGCAATTCGGGGAAGTCCCATCCTGTCTCGTAATGAAACCAGGCGCGGCTTTCAAGCGTTCCTGTCATTGGGCCCAGCCGGTTGAGGCTGAGTAACGCGTCTGGTGGAATGAAGCGGATCCTTCTCTGTTTCAAGAGGGTTTCAATATGAAAGTCACCGTCCACGAGTATTTCCCACACCGAGTGATCTTCCAGGAGCTGTCTTATTTCCAGGCGGCCTTCGCGGATTATCGAGTCGTCGAGCGAGCCCTCAAGATCGGTGATCAGGAGGTCCCCCTCGTGATAGGTCACCTGGCCGGCGACATCCGTAAATGAGTCCGGTATGGAGGGTCCGTCGATCAGGAAATCCCGGCAGTCCACTGCAAGTGAGAGCACCCCGGCGTTTTCCGGCTCGTCCATGGCTTCGATCTCCTCCTGGGAGCCGGTGATAGTGAGATGCTCGAGACGCACCGTGCCTGACTGGAGGATGGGAAACAGCCGGCTCTCCATCCAGGGGGGTAGCAGGGGCGCAGGAAAATATCGTTCCACGATTGCAAACGACATGGGTTCACTTTCCACGCGCAGTCGAACTGAAGGGGACTCCTCCTGGGGCAGGTCCACGTCAAGTGCCAGCCCAAGGGAGAGACCCTCTGTGCGCAGCGTCATTTCGGGAAAATTGACCCCCGACCTGTCCACCTGTCCATGAAACCGTAGAAAGACCTCCGGTGGGTCGTAAAACTTGGTCTGTTTTTCATCGCGGAGCATGAACCGCACATCTCTGAACGTGGCGCTTCCCTGTGCCGTAAGCGGTTGATTCCACATTCCCTCCACGGAAAACTCGGCCGCCGCCGTACCGCCCTCGAAGGAGAGCTCACTGGGCCAGGGCACCCACGAAAGCGGAACATCCTCGACCGCTGCATGGAAGCTGAGAGGCCCGGACTCCCGGCCGTGCAGCATGGGGACAAGGGTCCCGTAAGTACGGAAGGAAGTTTTCCGGTCCCGGTAAAGGACCTGGCCTGAGGAGGCGACAGACAGCGTGAGAGGATCGCTCCCGTTCGAGCGGATCTCCAGGTTCAGGGACTCGGCGCTGTATGGGCGGTTGTGGATAATCAGAGTGCCTCTCTCAAGGGAGAGGGACTCGAGGCCCGGTAACCATGGGAGTTGAGGCATGGAGGGCTCGTCGTTATCCGGCGCTCCGTATCCGGGAAGCTCGAATTCGATTTTAGGCCGGACAAGAGCCAGGCTCACCGGTACTATCCTCCCGCGAAGGAGTTCCAAGATGTTCAGGGCCACAAAAAGGGACTCGGCCTCAACCCGCTCCGAGCCTTCCTCTGAGGCCGCTTCGAACCGGTGGGCGATAACCCCGATACCGCCCCAGAGGCTCAGCTCGATTGGACCGCTCCGAATGTGCAAGCCTGTGAATTGTGACAGCCTTTCCACCAAGGCCTTCTGAACGGAGGGCTTATGGATGAGAGCGTGGGCGTAAAGAAGGAGCGATGCCAGGAGAAGGGCCAGGAGGACGGAACCCACCACCAGGGCGCGGATTCTGCGACGAGTCATTCCGGCCACGAGCCGCCTCCGGAAAAACCCGGCTCATGATAAAATTCAGCACCTGTCATAGTAGTCCTTCAGGATAACTTCGTGAGCAAGGGCCGTCTATTCACCCGGCTCGACGGGGTTGGTTATAAAGCGCGCAGCCCGTATCCGCTCTCCCACGTTGCCGGTGATCAGTTCGTGAAGAGGCGTTTTCCATAAGGGATTGCCCGAGGTTTTCTCCCCGCTTCTTCTGGCAAGCTCTCCCCGGGAAAGGGCCTTGACTAGCATCAGGTCGTTGGGTCCGTGACGAGCCTCCTGGCGCTTTCCGGCCATCCCATATGCAAACGTCAGGAGCGCGATGGCCGTGACGGCATTCGGGTCGGAGGCGTAATCCCGCCGGGTAACGTCCACCCGGCTGATCCTCTCCAGGATCCCGGCGGGCACGTCCATGAGGGTGGTCTCCCTGGAAAAGGTCCGGGAAAGCCAGGAGAAGAACTCTTCGCCGACAAGATCGACAATGGGGTTGTTTGCAATGTTGTTCATGGTAAACCCAGCATAACGGAATCCCCCCCCTTTCTCAACGCCTATTCGGTCATTATCGCCCGGCCCCTTTTCCGTTGACGGACCGGCGGTGTTCCCCTACCATGCCCGAAGTGTTTAGAAAATGAATCAGATCTCGGGGCAAGGAGGGTTGTTATGGGTAATGGCAACGTGGTCTTCCTGGAGGTGCTGGAGTGGTTTGACGACACCGGCCGCCGTCTCGTTCACCGAATTCCCGAGCAGGGGTCCGGTGAGATCAAGTTCGGCGCGCAACTCATTGTGCGTGACAGCCAGGCCGGGGTCTTTTTCTATAAGGGCAAGGCCCTGGAGGCGTTCGGGCCGGGCCGGCACACCTTGAAAACGGCCAATATTCCACTTCTGACCAAGATCGCGGCCATTCCCTGGGCCATGACAAGCCCCCTCCGGGCCGAGATGTACTTCGTAAACATGAAGGTGTTCACGAATCTCAAGTGGGGTACCCGGGACCCGGTGGCCTTTAAGGACTCGGAGCTCGGCCTGATCCGCCTGAGGGCCTTCGGCGTGTTTAACCTTCAGGTGGTTCAGCCGGTCCTTTTTATAAATAAACTGGTGGGCACTCAGGGCATGTTCAACACCGAGGAGGTGGAGGAATACCTGAACCGGGTCATCGTGAGCCGGTTCAACGACTACATGGGGGATACCCTGGACTCCATCCTGAACCTTCCAGCCAAGTACGACGCGCTTTCAGAAGGGTTGGCGCAGCGCCTGCAGGATGATTTCGGCCACTTCGGGCTGGCCATGACCCACCTCTATGTGAACTCCATCACCCCGCCCCCCGAGGTTCAGCAGGCAATCGACGACCGGAGCCGCATGGGGGTCTTCGAGGATATGAACAAGCTAATGCAGATGAAGGCGGCAATGGCCATGGAAAAGGCCGCAGGGAGCGAAGGCGGGGCCGGAAACGGCATGGGTATGGGTATGGGGGTCATGATGCCCGCTATGTTCGCCCAGTATTTTGCCGGCGCCGCGCCCCAAGGGGGAGGCGGCGCCCCTCCCGCCCAGGGCCAGGACGCGAGCCGGGACACAGGAGAGTCAAGCGCGGTATGCCAGGACTGCGGCAGCGCCATTCAGATGAACGCCAGATTTTGTCCCTACTGCGGTCATCAGCAAGTTGTCTTCACCCAGTGCGCAAGCTGCGGGAAAAACCTGGCGCCCAATGCTCGGTTCTGCTCCCGGTGCGGTCATGAGGTGGAGGAGAAGCCGGCGGCCAAATTCTGTTCTGCGTGCGGAAGCGAGAACCTCTACGACTCCAAATTCTGCAACGAATGCGGTGAAAAGCTCTAGGCTGCTCATCGAATACCAGTGCCCCCAGTGCGGGGCCCCGGCGACCATCGAGGAGACGGACCACCTGTTTACCTGTGCTTTCTGCCGGGTCAAGTCCTACCTCTTAAGCCGTGTGTACCGCTACGTCCTGCCTCACAAGGCCCCCGAGGGCAGGGAATTGATTTACATGCCTTACTGGCGGTTCAAGGGCATGCTCTTTTCCTGCACGGCGGCCGGAGTCGATTACCGTATCGTGGATGTGAGCTATCGCGGGGTCGAGTCACGCCATGCGCCGATGTCGCTGGGGCTGCGGAGTCAGACCCAGCGACTTCGTTTTCTGACACCCGAGACCCAGGGCCGCTTTCTCATTCCGGACATGTCCTACGCCGACATGCTGGAACGGATTCAAGGGCGTTTCGGAAAGGCCCGAACATCTCCCCTGTTTCTTCAGTCGTTCATAGGCGAGACCCTCAGCATCCTGTACGCACCTTTCTACCAGGACGGCAAACTATACGATGCCGTCCTCAATCGACCGATCTCACCGCCCCTGACCGACGACTCCGACCTGCGGGACAGGCCCGGAGGGCGTCCTGCCTGGGAGCTGCGTTTTGTGCCGGCCCAGTGCCCGGAGTGCGGGTGGGACCTGGAAGGGGAGCGGGACAGTTTCGCCCTGATATGCCGGAACTGCCGATCCATCTGGCACGCCGGGAAGCGGCGCTTTATGAAGCTGGACTTCGGAAGCCTTCCCGCCCGGGAGCGCGGGGCGTCCACGTTGTTTCTTCCCTTTTTCAGAATTCGGCCGAAGGTGACCGGGGTCAGCCTGGGTTCCCTGGCAGACCTGGTGCGCCTGGGGAACCTGCCCAGGGCGGTGCTGGACTCCATGGAGGAAGAGCCTTTCCATTTCTGGGCCCCGGCGTTCAAGGTCCGGCCCCAGGATTTCCTGCGCTTATCCATTCGGACCACTCTGGGCCAGCCCGGAGGCAGGGTGGAACCCCGATTGCCCGACGGCGACATCTACCCTGTTACCCTGCCCCTCAACGAGGCCTTGGAGAGCCTCAAAATGAACCTGGCCACATTCATGAAACCGCCCGGGAAGCTCCGCCCATTGCTGCCCGAGATCACGATTGAGCCCAAGGGCGTAACCCTGGTCTACATCCCGTTCCAGGTGAAGGGGAACGAGATCCTATACTCACCCTGCCGGCTGCGGATCAACCGGAAAGTCCTGGTGTACGGGCGGATGCTTTAAAGAGGGAATTCGCTATGGGCTTATGCCGGTAGCGGATTCTTTGTATAAAACCATGAAATCAGGCTCGGCTTAAGCCTGTAGTGAATTGCCTGACGGGAAGGGTGGAGGGTACGCCGGTCATCCGGAAGTAAGTCTGTCCACGTACCGGGCGTAGCGCATAAGTGCGGCCATGGCCCTCCCGCCTCGCTCCGGGCTGGGAAGAACCGGGACGCCCCGGTCCTGGAGTTCGCGGATGAACCGGTCCTCCCGCATGCGGAATGAGAAGCCCAGTACGGGCTTGTTTTTGGTTTCGCGAAACGAAGCAATGGAGCGGGCCTGTTCGGCCAGGAGAACGAGGACCTGCTCATCCACCTGTTCGTCCGGCACGCCCATCCCCTCCAGCGCCCGTTTTACCGTCCTCGAGGGCACCAGGAAATACACGAGAAGCCCGGCCGCCCCCGGATCGTCCAGGAGGATTTCAGGGATTGTGGAGAAATAGTCGAGAGGGTTTTTTGTAAATGTAACATCCACTGGGTTTCCAACGCTCCCGGTGCCCGGCACATAGGATGCGAGCCGCTCATGTGTGGCGGGAGAGAGGCCGGGCAGGGTCACCCCGGCACGGCCGCAGGCGTCCGCCGCCGCCGCACCGGGGCCGCCGGAGTGGGTCTGAATGATCGCTCCCTCCCCCTTCGGCCGGACACTTCCTCCCAGGGCCCAGCAGAAGTCGAACAGCTCTTCAATGGATGTCGCTCGAATGACGCCCGCCTGCCGGAACACGCCTTCATAGAGCCGGTCAGGCCCGGCCAAGGCCCCGGTGTGGCTCCTGCCGGCCTTGCGCCCGGCCTCGGAGCCCCCGGCGTAAAACGCCACGATGGGCTTGTCGGGCACAATGGCCCGCGCCGCTTCCACAAAGGCACGGCCGCGGCGAACCGCCTCGATGTAAAGCCCGATCACCCGGGTGTTGGGGCAGGCGGCCATGTACTCCATGCCGTCCACAAGGTCGATGTTCGCCTCGTTGCCGACGCTGATGCCCGTGCTGAATCCAAGGCCGAAACGGCCCAGGTAGTCGAACATCTGGGTCACGAAGCTCCCGCTCTGGGAAACCATGCCTATGAATCCCGGATCGCAGGTATATTCGAAGAAGGTGGTGTTGAACCGATGATGGGGGTTCACCACCCCTATGCAGTTTGGCCCCAGAAACCTGATGTCGTGGCGCGCGGCCGTTTCAACGAGTTCGGCCTGAAAAGCCCTTCCCTCCTCGTTACCAAGTTCGGCGAACCCGCCAGAGACCACGATGGCGTGGCGGATTCCCCTTTGCCCGCAGGCCTCGAGGACCTCGGCCACGATCCGCGCGGGCAGGATTATGAGTGCCAGATCCGGTGTCTCGGGCAAGTCCCGTACGTCAGGGTAGGCCTTGCGGCCCAGGACCGTAGCTTCATTCGGGTGAACAGGGTAGACGGCGCCTTGGTAGCCGAGTTCCAGCAAGCTTGTGAGCTGCGTAGTGCCCATGGCAGAGAAGCGGTTGGACGCACCGAACACGGCTACGCTTCGTGGGTTGCATATACGGTATAGGGGGGTAGTTTCAAGGGTCGAGGTCATGGCGGTCATTGTCCCGGGCTCAGGCAGGTGTTCGGAGTTGGGCGGGCTTTTCGGATCTAAGAACCATGAGTGCGTCGGCCGCTATGATCTCACCCTTTGGCGTGATGATCGCCGGATTAATATCAACCTCGACCACGGAGTCCAGCTCCATTCCGATACGCCCCAGGGCCTCGAGGGAAAGAGAGAGGGTCCCGAGGTCGGCTGCCGACTGTCCCCGAAACACACCCAGCAGGGCGGATGCGCGGAGTTCCCGGGCCATGTCCTCGGCATCTCCGTGCCTGAGAGGGGCCACACGGAAGGCCGTGTCCTCCAGGACCTCTGTGAACACGCCCCCGATGCCCAGCATGACGCACGGCCCGAACTGGGGGTCCCTGATCAGCCCGAGCAGGAGTTCCCTGTTGCCGGAGACCATCTCCTGGACCAGTACCCCGTCGATGGAGGCGGTCGCCCTTTCCGCGATCAGGCGGTATCCCTCGCGTACGGCCTTTGAATCGGCCAGGTGGAGAAGAACGGCCCCGTGTTCGCTTTTGTGGAGCATTTGTGAGGAGCAGGCCTTAAGGGCTACCGGATAACCTGTTTCCTCGGCCATGGACACAGCCTCTGCCTCATTGCAAGCGAGGCCCTCGCGGGTGACCGGGATGCCGTAGCAGGCCAGGACCTTTTTGGAATCGTACTCGGACAGAGCCTCCTGTCCGCGGTCGAGGGCCGGCCGAATGATTGCCGCAACGTTCGTCTCTGTCATGGCTTATCCTCTCCCTGCCGTGAGGGCGGTAAAATCTCTCTTTGCACCTTTTCAATGCTGACGGCTAACGGCTGAGCGCACAGATCTGGTCTTTCGAGGAGATCGCGCGGCCGTGGTCCTTTGACCTTTAGGTCAGGACTCTTCCGGGGGGTCCGGGGAAGGCTTCTTTTTTCTCTTTCGCCGGCCTTTCTTGGCGGGTTTGGCCTCTTGTTCTCCAGAAGGTGAGGGGGCGAGCCCGAATACACCCCCGGGCTGCGAACTGGTGGCGATCTTCTTTCCCGAAGGACCCGGTTGTTTTTTTGGTCGCGGCTTAGGGGCGTCTCCGCCCGGGGGCTCCTCCCCCGGCATTTCCGGTTCCTTTTTGGGTGCAGGGGCTGTAGCCGGTTCCCTGTGGTCCGTGCCTTTCGCGACCGCCTTTTTTTCCATCGCCTTTTTCTTGGGTGGGCGACGCCTCCTGGACCGGGAACCGGGCTTTCGGCCCGTTCCGGGATCGTCGCCGGCCGGCGGTTGCTGTTCTCCCTCTTGCGTATAAGGTGCGGGTTCCTGCGATTCAGGGGGTTCGGGTGGCGGCTGGGGCCGGCCCTGTTTCAGCGGGGGCCTCCGTTTACGTGCCGGTTCCCGGGGCCTGGTTTCTCTCTTGGGCTTATGGGGCCTGGGGGGGCTTCTTCGATCTTTGCGTTCTCCCCTGGGCACATGGCCGGCCTTGTCCTCCACGAACCAGTCCTCCTCGGGCCAGACCACCGGAAGCTTGTACCCGAGCATTTCCTCCAAAGGTTCAAGATGGTAGACATAGCGTTCGCAGGCCATGGTCAGGGCCCGCCCCTTCTTTCCCGCCCTGGCCGTGCGGCCGATGCGGTGGATGTAGTTTTCGGAGTCCTGAGGCAGGTCGTAATTGATCACGTGGGTGATGTCTTCCACGTGAATCCCCCGCGAGGCCACGTCCGTGGCCACCAGGATCTTGACCTTTCCGGCCTTGAAGCGGCCCATAAGGGACAAGCGCTTGGGCTGCGGGAGGTCTCCGGTGATGCCCTCGGCCGGGAATCCGTTCCCCCGGAGCTTGCGGGTAAGCCACTCAACGCCGGCCTTGGTGTTCGAAAAGATCAGGGCGCGCTCCCAGTCCTCGCGATTGAGGAGCCCCAGTAGCAGCTCGAGCTTTTCGTGACGGCCCACGTGGTACAGGGACTGCTCGATCCCGTCCACCACCACTTCCTCCGGGGTGACGGAAATGACCTCCGGGAGGTTCATGTACTCATAGGTGAGCTCAAGGACCCTGTAGCTCAGCGTGGCGGAAAAGAGCATGGACTGGCGTTTATCGTAGTGAGGGAGCTTCCGTAGAATGTATCGCATGTCCTTGGTGAAACCGAGATCAAAGAGGCGGTCCGCTTCGTCGATAACAAGGGAGTTGATGCCGGCGGGCTTGAAAATCCCTTGCTTGAGGTAGTCGATGATCCGGCCGGGCGTGCAGATAACGATGTCCGGGCCCTGCCGGAGCAAATCCGCCTGTTTCTTGTAGTCGATCCCGCCCACGACCTGGGCCAGGGTCAGCCCGGTGTGCCCTCCCAGGAGTTTGGCGTCATCGTAGATCTGGAGCGCCAGTTCCCTTGTAGGGGCCACGATGAGGGCGGATGGAAGTCCTTCCTTCTTCTTGCCGGCGTCGGACAGGAGCCGGTTGAATATGGTGACCAGGAAGGCTGCCGTCTTTCCCGTCCCGGTCTGGGCCTGCCCGGCCACATCGCTTCCGGTGAGTGACAGGGGGAGCACCTGGGCCTGAATGGGTGTGCACAAGGTAAAGCCGGCGTCCTTCAGTCCGGCCAGGACCTGTTCCGGAAGCTGGAAGTCATCGAATCGTGTCTGGGTCAGGAATCGCGGGGTGTTCGCTCTGGCGGTCTGTTGTGTCTCAAGGTCTTCGGGCATATTTTGTTCTTCTCTTTGCTCGTTTATGTGACAGGGCGGCATTAAGTGCCGCGATTGCCCGTGCCGGCACGGCACGGTTTACGAAAACAACCTGGTTTCATCCGGAGTGCCCCGGCAAAAGGGAGGCCTCCGCTTGTATTCAACAATGACATCGGCAAGGACGTCCTCGAAACCTGAATATATACAATAGACAAACCGAAGAGAATTGTAAAGAAACGCTTGGACCGGAACGGGGCTGGTTTGTTCTCTTGTTAAATCGTTTGGACTTGAATGATTGCAGGCTGACGGCAAGACGGGTTTGAAGCATGTCGGAGGGCGCTACGCACTGTGTCGGCGCAAGTGAGGGGTGAAAGGTTTAATGAAACGCCTTTTCCCGCAAGGCCGCAAAGATCGCAAATACAATAAAATTAAAAGGGTTTCTTTGCGTCTTTGCGCCTTGGCGAGAGATAAAGCTGTTTTGGATTCTCCGTTTCTGGTTTCCGCTAGGCCGCGCGGCTTTCACCGGGCTGCTGATTGTCTTCGCTGTAATCGTGTTTGAGATCGCCGTCCACGGTCCCATGTACCTTCTCTCGCTCCTCGGTGAAATCGAATCCGGTCCAGATGCCGATTGAGCGCAGGATGGAATTCTGGGGATGGTAACGGCGGAAGATCTTGAAATAGTAGGCCGCCTCCTTGCTGCTCAACACTGCGTCGGGGTTCTCCGCCTTGAGACGTTCCCACTCATCATCGGAAATCTCCTGCTCGGCCAGGCGCTCACCCAGATCCTCGCAGCCCGCGCCCTGGGTGTACTGGACCTTATAACGCCACAGGATGTCGTCGGGCAGGCAGCCGGTGTCCTCGAAGGCCTTTCGAAGGATCCATTTTTCTATCTTGGCGCCGTTGTGCTCCCGGATCTTGAGCTCCGGCGGTATCTTCATGGCCAGGTCCATCATGGACACGTCAAAAAAAGGCACGCGTAGTTCCAGGCTGAAGGCCATGCCCATACGGTCCGCCCGCTGGAGATTTATATTGTGTACGTTCAGGAGCAGCCGTCGGGCCTCTTCATTGAGCCTGCCAAAGGGAAAGTTCTTCATGTAGTGATAACCCGCGAATATCTCGTCGGCCCCTTCGCCGGTAAGAACCACGGTGACATATTCCGATGCCAGCTTGCAGGTGAAGTAGCAGGGCACGGCGCAGCGCACCAGTGAAGGGTCGTATGTCTCCAGCTTCTTGATTACGAGAGGCAGGGCCTCGTAGTATTCATCCTCGGTGAACACGAGCTCGTGGTGAGTGGAGCCGATGTGTCCGGCTGCAATTCGGGCCGCCTTTATGTCGTCGCTCAAGTCCCCGTCAGCGTCCTTCATGCCCACGACGAACGTGTGAAGGCGGGGGATCTCGTCGGCTGCAATGGCTGCAACCAGGGAGCTGTCAAGGCCCCCGCTGCAGAAGGAGCCTACCGGCACCTCGGGGTCCGCGAGGAGACGGTCCTTGACACACCTGGTGAAGGTCTTTCGAATGACATCGCAGGTCCTGTCGATGTCCGTGAGTACGTGTTCCCGGACGGGCGGGACATGGTAAAACCGAACGAACCCGTCTTCAGGCGTAAAATAGTGGCCCGCCGGAAACTCATGGACTTCCTCCACCCCGGCGAGGCTCATGGCGCCGAGTTCGGAAGAGAAGTAGAGGTGGTCTTTGTAATAGCCATAGTAAAGGGGTTTGATGCCGACGGGGTCCCTGGCCAGCATGAAGTCGTCCCCGTCAAAGATTGCAAAGGAGAACATGCCGTTCAGGTCCTTGACGCATTCAGGACCCTTCTCCTGATACAGGTGAAGAATCACTTCGCTGTCGGATTTGGTCTTAAAGCGGTATTTTGAGGAGAGCTTGGTGCGGATTTTCCGGAAATTATAGATCTCGCCATTACAGATTATCCCCAGGCTTCCGCCGTTTGCCAGGATCGGCTGGTGCCCCTTGGCCACGTCAACGATGGACAGGCGCGTGTGACCGAACGTGAACTTCCCGTACTCATGGATGCCGCGATCATCCGGACCGCGGTGGGGCAAGGCGTCCAACATACGGTTGATGGTTTTGGGGTCTCGGGTTCCGACACACCCGGCGATACCGCACATGATACTATCTCCTTTCCGGTCTTAAAAACCGAAGGGCCCGCGCCCTGGCTGTAACCCTTCCCTGGGTGGCGATTATTACCGTCCGAGACGCCTAACACTAAAAACGTCACCGCGGAACGCTGATCCTCTGGAGGACCACGGTCACCGAATTGCCGGGAAGGCCCGGCCTGTTGTTCTGGTTACATGGCACGGAGGGGTTTATTGAAACTGACGTAATCCGTATTGAAATAATTTGAATTCAAACTTATACTGTTTTCATAGGATTGTCAATTATTTTTTCTTTGCGTTTTTTCTTGGCGTTCTTGTCGTCGTGGCGGGATACTGAAGTTCTTTCGAGTCCATCAGACACCGGAGGTGTTCAGGTGAAGAAATCCATGGACCCACGGATGCACTCGGCCGAGCACGTGCTCAACCAGACCATGGACAGGATGTTCGGGTGCGGTCGCTGCGTTGCAGCACATATTGAACGAAAGAAGTCCAAGTGCGACTACCGGTTCGACCGCCCCCTGACCGGTGAAGAGGTGAGGGAGGTGGAAGAAGAGGTGAACCGCGTGATAAAGGCGGACCTTCCGGTGGCCGAACGTTTTGCCGCAAGGGATGAGTGCGGGGAGCAGTTCGACCTGGGACGGCTTCCAGGGGATGCGGGAGAGCGAATCCGTATTGTCGAGATCGGGGATTATGACGCCTGCCCCTGCATAGGGCCACATGTTCGATCCACCGGCGAAATCGGCTCGTTTCGCATTACTTCCGCGGACTTCCAGGACGGGACCCTGAGGCTTCGGTACAAGCTGTCCCTGCCTGAGCAATCGTGATATGAAGCCGGAACGGCTTGACGGTCATGGGGCTCGATCTATAATGTTTGTATTTACCAGGAAAAGATTCTGACAGCCAGGTTCAAGAAATTTTGGCGGGTGGAGGTCATGGCGCCCATGATTCCGGCCCGGCACCGGGCCTGGTGGCGGAGGTGGACGATATATCGGTCATGAGCGCTTGGGGATGGTATGCGGATCATTGATTGAAGGAGGCTTGTCATGCCGTGTTCGGTAAGTCATGATAGACGTGCTCTTGACATGGGCCGCCGCGAGTTTTTGCGATTGGTCGGCCTGGCCGCAGCCGGATTGGCCTCCGGCTGCGCCGTGAATCCGGTGACCGGCCGTTCCCAGCTGATGTTGGTCTCCGAACAGGACGAAATCCGGATTGATCAAGAAAACAGGGCCCATCAGTTTTCGGCGGACTATGGGGCGGTCCAGGACGGACCCCTGAACGATTATGTGAACAGGACCGGCCTGAACATCGCCTCTTTTACGCATCGATCTCAAATGCCCTATTCTTTCAGGGCCGTTAACGCCCCCTATGTGAATGCTTATGCCTTTCCGGGCGGCAGCATCGCCTGCACCAGGGGAATCCTGCTGGAGCTTGAAAACGAGGCCCAGCTCGCCGCACTGTTCGGCCATGAACTGGGGCATGTCAATGCGCGGCACACGGCCCAACAGATGTCCAAGGGCATGCTGGTCTCGGCCGCCATGGGCGGTATTTCAAGGGCGGCGTCCACAGGGGATACTATCCTGGGGGGCCTGGTCTCCGGTATTGGGGGACTGGGAGCCGGCGCCCTGCTGGCCAAATACAGCCGGGACAACGAACGTGAGGCGGATTCCCTGGCCCTGGCCTACATGGTGCGGGCGGGATACGGCCCCGAAGGTATGGTGGGGCTCATGGACATGCTCCGCAAGGCCTCTTCTAAAAGCCCCAGCGCTCTCGAGCTCATGTTCTCGACACATCCCATGAGCGGGGAGCGTTATGATATGGTTAAGAGAGAAGTAGAAAGCCGTTACAGAAAAAACCGGGGCCGACCGGTTTACCGGGAGAGGTACATGGACCGGACAGCCGGGCTTCGCTCCGTACGGGGCGCCATTGAGTCCATGCAGGCGGGGGACAAGGCCATGGGCGAAAAGGACTTGAACGGAGCGGACGACCATTACCGCAAGGCCCTCAGGGAGGCGCCGAACGACTACACGGCCCTGGTCAAGTGCGCGGAGTGCGGGCTTGCCCGCAAGCGCTACCCGGAAGCCAGGCGCTTTGCAGAGACCGCTAAAGCGGTGTATCCCAGGGAGGCCAGGGCCTACTACGTGAGCGGAATCTCGCGGATCCTGGAGAAGGACTGGGACGGGGCCTTCGGTGAGTTCTCGGCCTATGACGATCGCCTCCCCGGAAACCCCAACACAGCCTTTCTCAAGGGGTTTTCCCTCGAGGGGATGGGCCGGAAAAGAGACGCGGCACAGGAGTATCATCGCTACCTCCAGGTGGTGTCGAGCGGGGACCAGGCCCGGTATGCCTACAACCGCCTCGTGGAGTGGGGCTACGTCAAGCCATAGGAGCGCTGAGGCCCCCGGGCGCCCGGCGCCGTCAGGCCAGGGGATAAAGTGGCCCCAGCTTATCGAGGGGAGCCTGATTCGTAGTTACAAGCGGTTTCTGGCCGATGTGAAGCTTGGAAACGGTCACGCGCCGGAAGCTTCGCTACACCTGGGAAATGATCCGCATGCCCTCGAGCCTGGCGGGGGTCAACACCCTCGTGCCGAAGAGGAACTTCGCCGCGTCATGGCTTTAGGGGTGGAGGCCCTGGCCTATGATGTAGACCTCGATATCGAGTGGGTCCGCCTGCGAAGGGCCGTGCCCTTCCTGGAATGAACCGTTTCTGAGGCCTGCGGCCGGAGAGGACCCATGGACGCCCAGAAGAAAGCCTTTCTGCTCGGTCTGTCGACCGTCCTCCTGTGGTCAACCGTGGCCTCGGCCTTCAAGATCTCGCTCCGTTACCTGGACCCACCCCAACTCGTTCTCTACGCGACCCTGGCATCCCTTATGGTCCTCGGAGGCCTCTTAGGGGTGCAGGGCAAATTCGGGCTTGTTTTCGCCGGGACCAGAACGGATTACCTGCGCTCCCTGGGCCTGGGAGTGTTGAATCCGTTTCTCTACTACCTGGTACTGTTCAAGGCCTATGACCTCCTGCCCGCCCAGGAGGCCCAGCCCCTGAACTACACATGGGCCATAGCGCTCGGGCTCCTCTCCGTCCCCCTTCTAAGGCAGAGGCTCACAAAGGCGGATATCCTGGCAACCGCCGTGAGCTATACGGGTGTGGTGATCATCTCCACCCGCGGAGACATCCTCGGCCTGCGATTCTCCGATCCTTTAGGTGTGGCCCTGGCCTTGGGAAGCACGGTGATCTGGGCGCTCTACTGGATCTTCAACACGCGCGACCGGCGTGATCCCGTGGTCGGTCTGTTTCTTAACTTCCTGTTCGGGCTGCCCTTCGTGCTGGCTTTCGTCCTGCTTTTCTCTCAAACGGCGGTGCCCGCCGATCCCCGCGGGCTCCTGGGAGCCGCTTACGTGGGGGTGTTTGAAATGGGGATCACCTTCGTACTCTGGCTCTCAGCGCTCAAACTGACCAACAGCGCCTCGCGGATAGCCAACCTGATCTTCATCTCCCCGTTCCTCTCGCTCGTGTCCATTCACTTCCTCGTGGGAGAGGACATCAAGGGGTCGACTTTGGTGGGGCTTGTTTTCATCATGGGCGGCCTTGCCGTTCAGCAGGCGGGGACCAAAGGCAGAGGTTGAAAGCTTACATAGAAATGGAGACAACGTGATAAACATGACCAGGACCAAGATAGTCTGCACCATCGGACCGGCCAGCGAATCCCCGGACGTGCTCCGTTCCCTGGTGGAAAACGGGATGAGCGTGGCCCGCCTGAATTTCTCCCACGGCGACCGGGAAGGCCATCTCCGCAAGATCCGTTCCATACGAGAGATTTCCCGAACCGCCGGACGGCCCGTGGCCGTGCTGGCCGACCTGGCCGGGCCCAAGATCCGGGTCGGGATGGTCCCGGAGCCCGGTATCCGGCTGGAGGCGGGCGAGCCCTTTGTGCTGACGGGTGAGCCTGTGGGCGGTTTACGGTCAAGAGTCTCGGTCTCCTATCCGGGGCTCCCGGACGAGGTGAGGCCGGGGGACAGGATCCTCCTGGCCGACGGTTTCATGGAACTCGTAGTGAGGGAGATCGACGGCCGGGACATAAGGACGGTGGTGGTGACGGGAGGCGTGCTCACCTCGCGAAAGGGAATCAATCTCCCGTCAGGGACGGTTCGCCTCCCTTCCTTTACGGAAAAGGACCGCGGCGACCTGCTGTTCGGGCTGGAAAACGGTGTGGACTTTGTGGCCGTGTCCTTTGTCCGGAACGCCGAAGACGTTCTCAGGGTGAAGGAGATCATTCGGGAACAAGGGAAGGACACCCCGGTGATCGCAAAGATCGAGAAGCACGAGGCGCTGAACGAGTTGGACGACATCATGGAGGCCTCGGACGGGGTCATGGTGGCCCGGGGGGACCTGGGCGTGGAGATCCCCCCTGAACAAGTCCCCGGACTCCAGAAGACATTGATCCGGCAAGCCAACCGGGCGGGCAAACCGGTCATCACGGCAACGCAGATGCTGCGCTCCATGGTGGACGCGCCGCGGCCCACGCGTGCCGAGGCCGCTGATGTGGCCAATGCGGTCCTGGATGGGACGGACGCGGTTATGCTCTCGGAGGAAACCGCTGTAGGGCGCTATCCTGTTCAGTCCGTGCAGTTCATGAACCGTATCGCGGCCTCAGCGGAAGAGGATTTTCCCTACGACCGGCACCTGGAGCTCATGCCGGAACCGGATGTCTACGAATCAGTGGCCCACGCGGCCTGCGTGCTGGCCGGCCACCTGGGGGCGTCCGCCGTCGTGGCCCCAACGAGTTCGGGAAAGACCGCCGCTCAAGTATCCCGGTTTCGGCCCAGGCAAAGAATCATTGCAGTGTCTCCCAATATTTCTTCGGTTAGAAGGGCCATGCTCTGCTGGGGCTGCGAGCCGATTTACAGTGATGCGCCGGCCGGTGATGAGGACATAGTCGATTTCGCCGTCCGCACGGCCCTGGAAAACGGCCGGGTTGCCCAGGGAGACCTGCTGGTGGTTACGGCCGGATATCCTTTCTGGGTGCCCGGCTCCACAAACATGATACGCGTTCTGTCCGCCTGAGGTCGTTCAGGTAACGGATATTTCCTGTGGCGGGCGGGACCTGTTTTTGATATTTTGCTGCGAACGCCGCACAAAGACGCCGGCCTTCATGTTTCACCATTAAGAAAGAAGAAAGGAAGGAGTGACCTTCAACATGGAAGAAACCGCCAAACTCGTTATCGACGGAATCACATACGAGCTGCCTGTGGTCCGCGGCACCGAGGGTGAACGGGCCATTGATATTTCATCGCTTCGCCAGGAAACGGGCCTTATAACCCTTGACACCGGATATCCCAACACCGGTGCCTGCAAGAGCAGCATCACGTACATGGACGGAGAGAAGGGTGTTCTCCGGTACCGGGGATACCCGGTGGAACAGCTTGCGGAGCGCTCGACGTTTGTAGAGACGGCGTATCTGCTCATTAATGGAGAGCTGCCGACCCGGGAGGAACTCACCCGCTTTTCGGTCCTTCTGAACGACCACAGCCTGGTTCACCGGGACATGCTCCTCTTCTTCGACAACTTTCCGCGGCGTGCACACCCCATGGGAATACTCTCCTCCATGGTGAACGCACTTCGCGCGTTCTATCCCGAACTTCCCGAGCGGTCCGAGGAGGAGGAGATCAACGTCACGTTCACCCGACTTATCTCCAAGATCCGTACCATGGCCGCCATCTCCTACAAGCTCAGCAGGGGACATGAGGTGATTTACCCCAGGCCGGACCTCACCTATGCAGCCAACTTCCTGAACATGATGTTCGACTCCCCGGTCCGGCCCTACGAGCTGGATGAGGACATCGCAAGGGCCCTGAATGTCTTCTGGATCCTGCACGCCGACCACGAACAGAACTGCTCAACCGCGGCGGTACGCCTGGTGGGAAGTGCCCGGGTGAACCTTTACGCGGCCATATCGGCCGGTGTCTGCGCCCTCTGGGGCCCACTGCACGGCGGGGCCAATCAGGCCGTGGTGGAAATGCTCGGCGCCATACAGGAGAGCGGGGGGGACCCGGGGCCCTTCATCGCACGGGCCAAGGATCGAAACGATATGTTCCGCCTCATGGGGTTCGGTCACCGTGTCTACAAGACCTACGATCCCAGGGCGAAAATCATGAAACAGATGGCCGACCGGGTCATCAGGAAACAAAAGGTCCATGACCCCCTGCTGGACATCGCCCGCAGGCTGGAAGAAGTCGCCCTGGAGGACCAGTACTTCATCGATCACCACCTCTACCCGAACGTGGACTTCTACAGCGGCATAGTCATGCGTGCCATGGGCATTCCAACCAACATGTTCACGGTCATGTTCGCCATCGGGCGGCTTCCGGGCTGGATCAGCCAGTGGAAGGAGAGCATGGACGACCCGGAATGGAAGCTACAGCGGCCCAGGCAAGTCTACATGGGTCCCAAGGAGCGGGACTACGTCCCCATGGCCGAGAGGAAGTGAAACCGCCGGAGCCCGCCATTGACCGGGCCTGCCGGTGGGTCCGCGGCTCTTATCCGCCGACATCTTTTCGGCTTGCTTAACAGCTTAACGGCTGACACCAGCTTGATGATGGGGTAATGAGAGTTTTCACGATATTCTAAGGCGGCCCCTTGTCCGCAACCTAAAGCCAATGAGCATTGGCGCGAAGAATGAGCGTCCTGTGTGGTTTCTTCGGGATCGAAATCGATTTCCTCCAATCCATAGACCCCGGAGTCTTCCTTCACACAGAGGTAGACATCAAGCTTTTCGTGTCAAGTATCATTTATTCTCTTTCGATCCCGATCCCGATCCCGATTTCGATTTCGATTATGCTAACATCAACACTTCTTGTTTTTTCTGACAGCTTTTCAGGAGTAAGACACTAAAGAGGGGAGCCTATGAATCTCGAAATTTTTCAGTCCATGGATGCGCCGGCCCTGCGGAAGTATATCGAGTTTCTTCTCTGGCACTACCGGGTAATGGACTCATTTTGGTTCCTGCGGCTGGCTGAGAACTTCGATCAGGCCACGGCCGAGCGGATCAACGAGGAAGTGTGGTGCCGTATTCCGGCCATGGCCGCCAGGGACCTTCTTATACGTTTCGACGTAAAGGAGCGGGGGCTCGAGGGGTTTGTCAAGGCCCAGAAATATTTCCCCTGGTCCATACTGGTAGGATATGAAATTGAGGAACACGAAGACGAAGTCATGATCTCCGTCCCCTCCTGTCCCACCCAGGAGGCCCGCTTGAAGAGGGGGCTTGAGGAGTACGACTGCAAGGAGATGCATCGCGGGGAGTTCGAAAGCTTCGCCCACGAGGTGGATGAGCGCATAAGCGTGGAGTGCCTGTTCGCCCCCCCGGACCGCCACCCCGACAATTTGTTCTGCAAGTGGCGGTTCACCTTGAAAGGGGCGTAGCCGAACGTAAGAACAGCTTGCGCGATTTACCCGGGAGGACGTTAGGTTTTGGACAACGGGGACGAGCTCAAGAGACTAAAGAAGGACTACCTGGCCCTGGACCGGATATCCCGGGAAGAGAAGGAGTTGCTGATCCGGATCATTCACGTCCTTGGCTCGGCCGCCTCGACCGACCCGGAATTGTCTGAAATCGTGGATTCAGTGAAGAGGCTGCTCGTGCCGGGTGAGGCACTCGACCAGGGCCGGCTTCAGGAGGCACTCGACCGCGTCAGGGGGCGGCTCATTAACATGGAGGAGGAGCCCGGGAAGGCCGCCGACTCCAATGAGGCCGAGGCCCTCTCGGAACAACTGTTTGCCGCATGCCGCATCCTTCACAGGATTATGATAACCCTTATGGAGGACTTCTACCCCCTTTCCCCGGAATTGAAGACCCGGGCCCGGGAGATAAATCTGGAGTGCGCCGAGGCTGCGGCGGGTTTGGATCTGGTCGGCCCGACTGACGAGTTCCTCTCATTCCTGGACGGGCTCAAGGCAAACATCACGGGTGACTTTCGTGAAGTCAACGATACCCTGTTCACGCTGCTCGATCAGGTCAAGGAACTGGAGGCCTCGTTCACCAGGGAGTTCGGGATCGAGGGGGGACGCATCAAGGAGATCGAGTACTTCGAGCTGAAGGTGAACAGCGAGGTGGGATCCATTGTAGACTCGTTCGACATCCACACGACCGTCAGCGAGATCAAACAGGCCGTCATACGGAAGATTAAAAACATAAAGGAGCTTGTCACCCTGCGCAAGCAGGAGGAGCTCACCCGGACCGAGTCCTTTCGAGAGAGCGTTCAGAGCCTGAAGGCCCGGATCGAGGAAGTGGAACGTGACGCCCTGGAGATGTCCATGCGGGCGGAGGAGATCGAGGCGGCGGCCATGAAGGATGAACTCACCGGTCTCTACAACCGCAAGGCGTTCGACGGGCGCATGAGCAAGGCGCTCGATACGTTCAGCGAGGGGGGGAGCGCGTTCGCCCTCATTCTCTTTGACATCGACCGTTTCAAAGAGGTCAACGATACTTTCGGTCACGTGGCCGGCGACAAGGTCCTCCAGAAGGTGAGCGAATGCCTGAAGGACACCTTTAGAAAGAACGACTTCATCGCCCGCTACGGTGGGGACGAGTTCGTCGTCCTCATAGAAGAGCTAAGCCGGGACCTTGCAAGGGAGAAGAT
This sequence comes from Desulfatiglandales bacterium, assembly GCA_041685835.1. Classification (GTDB taxonomy): domain Bacteria; phylum Desulfobacterota; class DSM-4660; order Desulfatiglandales; family HGW-15; genus JAIPEI01. The sequence goes on along the minus strand of JAWLEX010000013.1, from coordinate 19,776 downwards.
CATGGCCTTCATGAAGAACCTTCAGCGGCTTCGCTTCACCTCTCACGCCAGGGGGGACATCAAGGTGGGCGTGAGCCCCGGGATCGCGATGGTAAAGCCGGGAGACACCCCGGAAACCCTGCTCGAGCGCGCGGATAAGGCCATGTATGATGTCAAGATCAAAAGGAGATAAGGACGCCCTCGAGCACTTGTACCGCCGTCTCAACCGCCGGTGCTTTGTCGACCCCGATCCTCTCCTGTTCCTTTATGACTATCCCGAGATCCGCGACCGCGAATTGGTCGCCCTGGTGGCCTCGGCCCTTGCCTATGGGCGGGTGGCCCAGATCCTCAAGAGCGTGTCCTTTGTGTTGGACATCCTGGGGCCTTCACCATATGCGTTTCTCATGGACGTGTCCCGGGAGGACTTGCTTGAAGCCCTCTCGGGCTTTCGTCATCGGTTCAGCACCGGTGAAGACGTTGCAGGCATGCTCTGGTCGGCCCGAAGTATCATTCGCAGTTGTGGTTCCCTGGAGGCCTGTTTCTCTTCCGGGCTCTCGCACGGGCAGGACTCCGTTCTGCCCGCGCTCACCTCGTTTGTCCGGTCCCTTCGCGCCGCCAGAGAGCGGGACGGGTTCCTCCTGGCAAGGCCTGAGAAGGGAAGCGCCTGCAAGAGGTGGCACCTGTTTCTGCGATGGATGGTCCGGCAAGACGACGTGGATCCCGGGGGGTGGAAAGACGTGCCTGCCTCCATGCTCATTGTCCCCCTGGACACCCATATGCACCGGATCGGCCTTCGCCTGGGCGGTACGCGCCGGAAGCAGGCCGATGCGAAGGCCGCAATGGAAGTGACGGAGATGTTCCGCCGGGTCGCTCCCGACGATCCGGTCCGGTACGACTTCTCCCTGACCCGCCTGGGCATCCGGCCTGACGTAGACCCGGAAGAGTTTTTTTCTGCATGCCGAGGACTCGAAAGGAGGCAGCCATGAAGATATTGATGACAGGAGGGACCGGATTCGTGGGGTCGAAATTGACGGAGGCCCTATGCGGGGCGGGTCACCTGGTCACCGTGCTCACGCGTTCCATCCGTCCCGGCCGGGACCTCCCGTCGGGCGCCGGGTTCCTCGAGGCCGACCCTGTGGCGCCGGGCCCCTGGCAGGAGCAGGTCCCCGAGCACGACGTGCTGATCAATCTGGCCGGGGCCTCCATATTTACCCGGTGGACCGCAAAGGCGAAGGAGAGCATGAGAGAGAGCCGGCTCAGGACCACCCGGAACCTGGTTGCCGCCCTGGATAGGTTCGGACGCGGGCGGCGGGTGCGGCTCCTCAGTACGTCGGCGGTGGGTTATTACGGTTTTACCGGGGATGAGGTCTTGAACGAGGAGAGCCCGCCGGGTGACGACTTTCTCGCCTCTCTTACACAAGAGTGGGAGCAGGAGGCGGTTCGGGCCCGGCAGGCGGGCGCCGGAACGGCGATTCTGCGGTTCGGGGTGGTTCTCGGGGAGAGTAAAGGGGCCCTTGCCAAAATGATCCCCCTCTTTAAAAACTACCTGGGAGGTCCACTGGGCAGCGGAAACCAGTGGTTTTCCTGGATACACATTGAGGACCTGGTGGCCGTCTACCTGTTCCTGATCGATCGAGAGGATATCGACGGTGCCCTGAACTGCACCGCACCCGGACCGGTACGTAACCGCGAACTGACCCGCGCCCTGGCCGGCGCCCTTGGTAAGCCCGCCTTCATGCCCCCGGTCCCGGGTTTTGTTATACGCGGGGTCCTGGGGGAGTTTGGAAACTTGCTCCTGAAGGGGCAGCGGGTCTTCCCGGAGAGGCTGACTGCTGAGGGGTTCGAGTTTCGTTACCCCACCATCGACAGGGCCTTGTCCGGCCTCAGGGCCTGACCGTCCGGCGCGCCGGGTCACTCCCTGCTGCCGACGACCAGGTGTTCTTCACCAAAGGGGCCCAGGCTCACGTATTTCTTCCCTTGTATCTCCATGCTGTATCCGGATGTGAGGGGAAAGAGCCCGGATGCGTTCCATATGATGCTGACCCCTTTATCCCTCTGTACGCAAGCGCTGCGGCATAGATGTGCCAGGATCTCCCGAGCCTCGAAGTCGGACCGCATAACATTCGCTAAGGCCACCTTTTGGTCCGGCTCCTTCACGGAAACCGGCTTTTCCCCGGCGGATTCCTCCTCACCTGCGGCTCCGGCGAGGAGCGCATCTACGTCTTCCTGGGAGAGGATCTGATCATTTTTGACCATGGCGTTCCGTACCGTGAATCAAGGGTTGCCTGTTTCTTTGAAACGAAAAAATGCGAACTGTGTAGTCAGCTTCCAGCCATTAGCGGTTAACTTTTGCATAAATCTGTTGCCAACCGCACAAATCGCGACCCTGTGGCCTTGGTGATAGACAAAAATCCTTCTGTTTATTTATCGGCATTGAGGAATGTTTTCTTGAAAGCGTTTTCGCCCGAGGCCCGGAAGCTGCGCCAGGAGCGTGGGCGGGAAAAAACAGCAAGAAGTCACACAAGGCTGCGGCCCGGACCTAGTTCGTTTCCATCCAGAAATGGTCTTTTTTGCCAATCTCGGCGTCAATCTGCGAGGTTGCTTGTGCGGCGTACTTCAGTACGCCTCCGCGCAACCTCTTGATTTCCTTGAGCTTGACAAAAAATCCTCATTTCTGAATTGGAAACTTGCTGTGCCCAAAAAGCGTTTCTGAATGGGCACTAGTTCAGAATAAACCCGAGAAACACGTCTTCTACATGGCAGTTTTCGCATTCACCGTACTCTTCCTCCGGGTCCTCGAGGTAGACGATCTTTCCTGTGTACTCGTCAAGGAGTTCGAACTCCCCGTCGTCCGCCATCCTGAGAAGGCGTTCCGAGCATGACGGGCAGACCGGCCCGTGTTCGGCGTCCTTGTCGAAGAACCCCGAGACCCAGTTCAGCCGGATAGCATGTTCAATTGATTCCACTTCAGTGCCGCAAATAGTGCATCTTACCATGTCTGGGTAAACCTCCGCATTGCGTCTGTTCGACGAATACTCAAAAAACAGACACAAGGCAAGGGGAATATCGAGATCATTTACACTCCAAGGCTAAGGGGTCGCCGTGCCCCCGCCGGTCGTGGAGAGCGCGGCCTGTCCGAGACGCCTGAGGACCTCGGAGACGGCTTCCGAGACGGTGGTCGGGCGGTCTTTGCCGATGTCGTGAATTTGCATGGGCGGCAAGGTGATAATAATCCCCCGACTGCGGCTGGAAACCTCTGAAAGGGCCACCCTTCCCCCTTCCACCCGGAGGAGGTCGATCACTACGGTCTTGGGTTTTTCGCTCCCGGAGCGGCCCAGGGAGATTCCTTCCCGCCTCAAGCGTCCCCTGAGATCGTCCATGAACACCGAAAGGTTGCTCCGGCCGAATCCAACGGATTCATAAGTCAGTTCAACCCCGCGGATCTCAACGCTGCGGACGTGTACGAGTTCCTTAAAGAGTGTGGAAGGGGCCAGGTCAAGGGAGATGTGCTCGAGGTAGACCATCCTGGGGGCCTTGAACCCCTCCGGGTTTTTCAGCTCGATCCCCTGAAGCTGGATCGTCCCCTTCAGGATGGAGACGCGGCATGTCTCGACGCGGGCCTCAACGCCCAGGGCCCTGTGACCGAACTCGTTTATTGCACGCGTGATAACGCTGTCGGCAAATATCAGCCCTGCGGCCACCGCGACAAGTCCGACGGCGAGAACAACACAGATCCAGAAGACCAACCTCTTCATTTCCTCTTTCCTTCCACCTCGGCTGTTGCGCCGTTACCGGAGCGAAACCCGCGGAACGGCAACCGGTTCGGGAACAAGGGTTGCAGAATTTTATGGAGCCCGCAAGGGTTTGTCAACGAAGACGGCAAGGCCGGCAAGGGCGCCGTGAGAAGAACAGGCCGAAAAAAAAGTGCCGGTGGGAGTGTCGGGCCATGCGTGCACCTCGTATAAGACTTCCAGCTTTTACAGCAAAAGATTAAAAAGGCGATCCCGGCTCTCGGCGGGAGCCGATCATGTTTTCATTCTTTTTCCGCCGCCGGCCCGGACCAGGATCAGCTCCGCCACAATGCTCACGGCGATCTCCTCGGGTGTCTCCGCCCCGATGTCAAGGCCGATGGGTGCGTGGACGCGGTCGAGCTGTGTCCGGTCGATCCCCTCTTCAATCAGGCGATCATAAATGATCCGGATTTTGCGGCTGCTTCCTATCATGCCGATGTAACCGGCCTCGGTTCGAAGGGCCTGTTCGAGTACGGTCTTATCATGGATGTGTCCCCGGGTTACGATCACTAGATAGGATGCCGAATTAACGGGGAGCGGCTCGAAAACGTTTTCAAACGACGCCTGCCGGACCTCACCGGCCTCGGGGAAACGGGCCGGATCTGCGAACTCGGGCCGGTCGTCGATCACCACCACCTGGAATCCCAGGCGGGCGCCCAGAGGAACGATCTCCCTCGCTACATGCCCCCCTCCAAAAACGTACAGGACTGGACTTGCAACAACAGGTTCGATAAGGACCTCCATGGGACCGTACGTCTCCTCCTGAAGAACGGCCACCTCCACCTGTTCTTTCCTCTGTCGAGACCAAAACCCGCTCACCAGCGCGGGTGGCATCTCCTCCGCTCCCAGGATGGATCCGGTCACCTCTCCGTCAAACCCCAGGAAGGCCTTTGGCACCACGTTGCCTGTCCACCGGTCCGGATCGACCGAGGTGAGCACTATGCCTGAACCTCCGCGCCGCACCAGTTTCAGGGTCTTTTCGAAGATTCGAACATGAAGAGGGTTTTGAGGGGACACAGGCTCCAGAAACACCTCGCCCTCCCCCCCGCAGAGCATGTCCGTGTCCGCAACGTCGATTCCGGTCAGCCGGAATTCGAACCGGGCGGGCCGGCCGCTTCTCATCACCCGGAGGGCTTCCTCGATCACCCGGGCCTCGAACAGGCCCCCACCGATGGTCCCGTGAAACGTTCCGTCGTCCAGGATCACAAAACGGGTGCCCGCGTCTCTGGGCGTCGATCCGGTCCGTTTGATCAGGGTGGCAAGGACCGCGTGGCGGTTTTTGTTGATCGCTTCAATGATGATCGGGTATAGGGTATCCATAATATCAAGTCCTCGTCACAGTAAGATACCGGTCCTGCAAAAGGGAGCCCAAGACCACCTCGGATAGGCGGGGCAATGCGCCTTGAAGGATCTCCAGGGCAAGGTCGTGCGCCCGGCCGGGGTCTCCGGCGAGATCCAGCTTATTCAAGAAGGCCGTCAGCCGGGCCCCTTCGGGGCTTCCCCGGAAAAATCCGTCCGGCCGGCCAAAAAGCAGGGATATGGCACGGGCGGAGAGGATTGCGCCTGGTTCGGCCCCTGTGATTTTTCTAAAGCGCTCCATGCGGAAGACCAGATCGCTTCCCATGGGTTTTCCGAGGGCTTCCAGGCCGGCCATGGCCACGACCCGGGTGGCGGACCCCGGCACTACGGGCTCGCCGGGATCGGGGGCCTTGAGAGGCCTTCCCGCGGCCCCGTCCCCCTCCACGATGAGGAAGTCCGTCTCCCCTGACACAAAAAGCTCATCGGCCAGTTCCGGGTCGATCCCGTCCACCTTGCCCGTGGGCAGGAGCCTTCGGCCCAGAAAAATCACATTACCCGAGTCAAGGCCTCGCCTCAGGCGGTCCGGCCATTCTTTATCCCCGGTCAGTATGAGCCGGCCGGCGTCGACGGCCTCGCCGTGCCAGACCTTGGTGGTGGTCGTGGCTGTGACCCGGTACCCTGCCCGGTTGAGCTCGCGGGTCAGGGAGAGCAGAAGGGAGGTCTTTCCGCCTCCGCCCACGATCACCAGGTGTTCCCTGTTTTCAAGGCCCAGTGCGGCCCCGGGCTCTACGGCTGCTCGTTCCACGTTACTGCTTTCTGAGCACCCGGTTGTCCCCAACGCGCACAGTGAGCTGGTTCAGGTCGAAGTGCTCGATGAGGGGGATGGCGTATTTGCGGGACACACCGGACATCTCCTTGAATTGCGGGGTGGTGATCTCCCCGTTTTCCTTCAGAAAGGCCACCAGGCGCTCCTGCAGGTCGTCCACGGCTTGACGGTGAAAGTAGAGGTCCTCCTTCACTTTCACCAGCACCCCTTCCTTGGTCATGAGGTGAAGGACGTCCCTGGCGGTGCTCTCTGGAAACCGGTCCTTGAGTTCCTTGAAATAGGGGGGCTGAAGGCCTCCTTCCCTGTAAGCGGCCTCGATCTCCTTGCGCACCTTCTCCTGGTCCTGACCCAGGGTCACCTTGTGTTCACTGAGATGAAGGACCTCCTGATTCCTGGCCACGAGACCTTCCTGCACCAGTTGCCCGATCAGGTAATTGAAGAGTTTGGGGTTCCGGGACCCCGCGGTCCGGGAGCGCACCTCTTCCTTGGAGAGGCCCGCCTTCAAGGGATTGTTGCTGTGATAGGCCTCGAGTGTTTCGAGGATTTCCCGGCGGGCCTCATCGTAGAAATCGCGGTGAATGTAGATCTTTCGCTCGCGGTCGTACAGGAGGATCCTTCTGCGGCTGAGGAGTTGTTGGAGGATGTCCTTCAAGGCTGACTCGCGGGAGTTCGTGAGAAACGGCAGGTTGGTGTGTTCCACGCCCTGGAACCGGCCCAGGTGCACGAATTGCTCCGTTATCCTGGTGAGGTCGCCGCTGCTGAAGACCTCCAGCTCCTCGAGGACCCGCTTGGAATGGCGCTTCTTCTTCAGCGGGAGTGCGTTGAGGATCTTTCCTCCGCCGATGGCCCGGACCGGGGAGTAGCTTCGAATGACGAATCGATCCCTCATAAGGACCGCAAGAGGCTGATTGAGCCGGATCTGGGCAAAACACGACTCGCCCGGTTTAAGCTCGTCCCGGTCGAGCAGGACGACCGTGGCGATAACCTCGGCGGTGCCCGTGTGGAAGCGGGCCTTGGAGCGGTTTTTCATCTTGCGCGGCGCCGCCGGGAGGAGTTCCAGGAGCACGTCGATCATGTAAGTGTTTCTCAACGCGCCTCTTCCGGCAACCACGTCGCCGCGCTGGAGCTGGGCCTTTTCCAGGCCCTGGAGGTTGACGGCTGTACGCTGGCCGCGGCGAGCCTCTTCCACCTCCTGGTTGTGGACCTGGAGACCTCGCACCCGGGAGTGAACTTCCTGGGGGTATACGGTAACTTCCTCGCCTATGCGCACCGATCCGGAAACGGTCGTGCCGGTGATCACGGTACCGAATCCCCTCATAACGAACACCCGGTCCACTGGAAGCCTGAAGAAGTTCCCCGGATCACGCTCGGGAACCTGCTGCACCAGTGCGTCGAGGACCCTGATCAGTTCGTCTATGCCTTGCCCCGTGGTCGAGGACACGGGCACCACGGGCGCGTCCTCCAGGAAGGTTCCCTGCAGGAACTCGGCCGCATCCTCCTGGACCATGTCGAGCCACTCCTCGTCCACCATGTCGGTCTTGGTAAGGACCACCAGGCCGTGCTGCACATCGAGAAGCTCACAGATCTCCATGTGCTCCCGGGTCTGGGGCATGACACCCTCGTCGGCTGCGATGATCAAGGCCACCAGGTCGATGCCCGAGGCACCGGCCACCATGTTCTTGACGAACTTCTCGTGTCCCGGTACGTCCACGATGCCGAGGACCTGGCCGCTTGGCAGGTCCATGTGGGCAAAGCCCAGCTCGATGGTGATTCCCCGTTCCTTCTCCTCCTTGAGGCGGTCCGTATCAATGCCGGTCATGGCACGGATCAGGGATGTCTTGCCGTGGTCGATATGCCCTGCTGTGCCCAGAATGACTTGTTTCATGCGATTTCACCCAAAGGGGCCCCGGGATCGTGTAGAAACGGATGGGTCAGAAGCTGCCATATCCGGAAGTCAGGGTGCCCCGGCGGAAAGAGGACCAGGGATCTAACTATGGCGATGTGAAACCAGTGCTCAAAAAGGAGTTCCAAGACGTAGATGACCCCGTATATGAGCAGCATGGTCCTGCCGACCCGGGTCAGGCCTGATCCGAACTGAAAGGTGGTGTGAGCTTGGTCGGGTCGCATGTTATCTATTCAAAACTTTCCGGAAACATTGTTTAGGGCGTCGGATTTCTCTTCCATACGCTCGGCCCGTGAAACTCGAGGAGATACGGTGAATCGTATCTCCTCTCTTGATTTATAGGTGTTTTGGGACGACGAATCAAGAATTTCGTCCAAACCCGCATTTCCTCTTGACGGAGTATCCCGTAATCGGTAAAAATATTTCTTTTATATCTGTTCCCCGGTAGCTCAGCTGGTAGAGCAGGTGGCTGTTAACCACCCTGTCGGCGGTTCGAGTCCGTCCCGGGGAGCCAGCAAATTACGGACTTGGGGACGCCCTTTATATTTTCACTTTCTATTCCTTTAAACATTTCAGACAACATACAACTCCCCCCTCACGTCCGGCCCACCGCCCACTGCGGACCGCCCCCTGCCCACTGGGGTTTCTTGCCTTGCCCCTGAGTTAGAATATAAAAATTTAAAGGGCGTCCCCCCTTCTAAAAAAGGCTATTTTACGCCTGCATAGCGCAAGCGCACTCCGATTCCGGGTTCGAAGCATGGAGTTTGGAGCGTAGCGGAAATTTTTTGTTCACCCTCAACCGGAAAATTGCTGTTTCTGGATGGGCACGAGTTAGAATATAAAAATTTAAAGGGCGTCCCCCCTTCCTTGAAATCAAATCTGCGGGACAAAAACCAGATATCATAAAAATCCTTCATCCGGCTGTTGAGCAAGCCAAGCTTCACCATAGCTTGAAATTTTTCCGCGACGGTGCTTTCCATGGTATATCCGTCCAGTTCAGGCGGTGGAAAATCAAGGAGCACAGGATATTTGACTCTGTCGGGTTTAGGGATAATCACATCGCCAAAGCCGATATCTATCTGGAGAAAGAGCCGTATGCTGCTGAGATTGCCACGGAGTAAGACCCTAACACCTTTATAATCCGCATCTTCAGTAATCCTGGTAGCGGTTACCGTGTCTTTATGAAAAACAATACCATCGTTCTCGACTTCCATTTCACAAGCATCTTTGAAAACAGCGACGATTAAATCGGTGCTGTTCTCGATGTTGCCGAGAAGATCAATATCCATGGTTGGGCGGGACATTGATCCGGTCCATGCTGAAAACATCAAGGCTCCTTTTAGGATAAACCTGTCTGCATGCGGACTTTTAGAAAGCCTATATATGAATCTTTCGATAGCAAAATGTTGGAGAATTTCATTAAATGGGCGTGAAGATTCCTTGGCCTTGTTCAGAAGACGCTGATGCACTGAAGCGGCGATATTTTTGGTTTTCCTAGCCATTACAGGATTGCCTCAAGGTAGGGGCGCATGATTTTATTCACGCGGCAAACAGTGGCATAATGTATAAGATCTTCCACTTTGATTTTTCTTCGTTCACGGTAAAAACGGATCGCTTCTATTACGGTATCGAGACCGACCTTGCTCCGGAACTTGAAACAATCGGCGAGGGTCTTTTCCGGGCTATAAATACGCACACTGATACCGTCGAGATCATGAATATCCACACCTGCCGTAAAGGCTTCGCCTGTGAAGCGATAGGTCCTGATAGGCGGATAATCCAGGCGGGGTTCTTCCGCACCTCGCTGCAGCGCCACATGAATTTCGTGGGGTATCTGGGTGGTCAGTTCGTAAAAAGATAGGGCGGAAATCAGGCAGATAACACCAGTTGAGACCCGGGTTGCAACAGTTACCAGGTCCGGATTTCCCAGCGGCGGGATATCTGAAAGACGAAACACACCGCGACTGATCACTTCGAGTTGCCCTGAGTCTCTCATGGCGTAAAGCGTTCCTGGATGAATGCCAGCTTGAAGCGCTTGCGATGTTCGGAGGATACCGCCATGCTGTTCAAAAATTTTTACAGCTCTGGCGAATCGGGAGTCGGGGGCATGTGTGTCTTGAGATCTCATGATAGAAATACCTATACAAATTAATTAATGTTGGTAATTTTATCATCACGATTAGCCATGTCAATTAAAAATCCAAAAAGCGTTTCTTGTTTTATCAAATTTACGTTCTTGATAAACAGATCGCGGAAAACCCCGTGGATAATCTGTTTCAGGAAACCAAGAAAGCGTATTCCGCAGATAAGATTTTCGAGGATGAAGAGCGTATCAATTTGAAGCCGACCACCGGCGAAGAAATCGTCCGCAAGCTGAAAAAATTTCACACAATGTCTATTGAGTCCCAGGGTCTTTCGTACTATGCTTTCTATGAGCATGAATCTTATCCTCCTTCCCTTAGGTTTGGTTACCAATAGGAAGTACCGGATTTGATTCATGCTTTCAAGTTTCTAAATCCTTTTTCAACCCACAAATTCTTGTGAGGAGCCAAAAGATGAACCCACGAAGCCCTAAAGGGAGTAAGGACCTCGACGCTTTGAACGAGATGATCGAGGAGATCACTGTCGACGCATACGGCGACGATGAGAAGCTCTGGGCTTTTCGGCAGGCCTTCGAGGACAACGTCGACCTGCCGGCCGACGGCTTCGTCATCGGGGAACCGGTTTCGGTGATCGAGGTGGACTACGACGGCAACGAGCGACGCGGGCTGACTGCAAGATGCCGCCGCGAAGACGGCTCCAAACATGTGGTTGCGGTGTCCGAGGTCGTGTTGCCGCAGGGATCGGCAGGGGCACGGCACATCGCTGCCTACCGCAAGTGGCTCAACCTGGATCCTTTCCCTGCCGAAATGCAGGTCCCTTCCCGAAATAAGCGGCAGCACAAGGCGGCAGACGATGACATTGATCTGAGCAAACCCGTCGAATTGGTCGCTCTATCGGTTAAAGAGCGGGCCGTCCGGTGCCGTTTGTTGGGAAGCGACCGTATCATTACCCTGCGCGCAAGCCGTCTTTGGGAGGTGGCGCCTGGTGCCATCGTCACGGTAACACCCCGAAAGCATTGGCGTTACGGCGGTCATCCATATCTCTCCGGCGAGATTCAGTCGACTCGAATCGACGTGAAGGCCCTTGATCTGGTGCCCCTGGGTCTTGAAGATATTGGCATGTGGGACCCCAAGGAAGAGTACTGGGGAGAAGAAGACGAAACCATCGAGGAATGGGCCAAGCCGATCATCGCTCACGGCCCCCGCCCTATGTTCGAGATGGAACAGGTGCTGCCCGGCGAGGACCCTGACGATCCTTTCAATGATCCCATCACTAAGTCAAACGATCTCAAAGATGCCGGCGAGCGGGCAGAGGCGATTAAGATTTTAATGGAGCTGTGCCAGGCGGACCTGCGTTGTCTCGATGCCCATTCGCATCTGGGCAATTTTGTCTTTGACCACCATCCCCAGGATGCCATCCGGCATTACGAAGTCGGCCTGCGCATCGGCGAGCTGTCTTTGGGTGATGACTTTACCGGCGTGCTGCCGTGGGGCCTTATCGACAACCGTTCGTTTCTGCGCTGCATGCACGGCTATGGATTGTGTCTCTGGCGTCTTGGGCGCTTTGACGAGGCAGAGCGCGTCTTTGATTGGATGCTCTGGCTAAACCCGTCGGACAATCAGGGAGTGCGGTTTCTCATTGATGAGGTGAAAGCAAAGACAGCCTGGGAGGATCGTGAAAATGAATAACAATCAAATGACGAAACTCGGGAGGGACAAATGAATTCGATGACGACGATGGGTATGTCCACTAAGAAAGGAGTATCGTGAGCCCCGGAAAGCGAAAACAGATCGATCCGCTCGAGCAGGCCATCGAAGCGGCACTGTCTCCCGGGCACTTCATCTCCTATAAAGCCGCCTGGTCGTTTGTGGACGATGTTCAGGGTGTTGCCAATGACATTGGGAAAATCATCAAAAAAGAGCCGGAACGAGCAGCGCGTCTGTATGAGACCTTCATCGCCGCTTGCCACGAAAAAGCCGATGAGATCGACGACTCGAGCGGCAATTTCGGCATGCTGGTTGAGGATCTGTTTCGTGGTTGGATCCAAGCCCGCCAGGCCGCGAAACATGACCCGGACGAGACAGCAAGGTCGCTGCTTTCCTGGATGGAGGACGATCCCTACGGATTTTGTCATGACCTTGATCGTGAGGTTGTCAAAGTGCTCGACAAGAAGGGGCTGGAGGCATTCGTTCGCCGGATTCACTCCAAGTTCGAATCCGCTCTGACCCAGGATGACAAGGAGAAGCATTTTCCTGGATACGCACGCCGGAGGTGGGGCGGAGCTCTGAAGACCCTGCTCGCAGCCCAGCGCAACGTTGACGCCTATATCGCGCTTTGCGGGCAGACCGAGCTCGAAGCCAAGGACTGTATGGCCGTCGCCAAAATATACAGGAGCCGGAGACGCCCCGAAGATATCGTTTCCGGCACACCCAAGCATGTCGAGCCACCCTTTCTGGAACGTGCAAAAGCCCGTTGGCCGGGAAAATCGGAGGACAGATGAGGAGACCGGCCGGCTGGAATACTATGACAAGAGCTGTGACAAGCTGTGACATTAGGTGTCAGGGCATGGCAAACGGCAAATGTGATTCAACGCCGTTTCCGCCTCACCGGGAGCAGCCTGATCTTTCCCGCCTGCGCCGGGGCTTCGGCAGGCAGGGATAACCTATTGATATTGAAGGTTTTCGGTTAAACTGCGGGATAGAGAGAATGGTTATGAAAAGGGTTGCACATGGAGACAGAAGGGAATGAAACAGGTCAGCGCATGAGTATAAATGAAATCAACCACGATCTAACCCTGACACCTGCCGGTCGCCTTCGCATGCGAGAGGGCGGCCAGGATAGCGGGGCAACACCTGATGCCTGGATGAAGAGGGTCGCGGCCGCCTTTTCGTCATGCCAGGCCTCGGGTCTTTTCGCCCTCGCCGCCACGAGACCGGAGGCGCCGCCTCCGCCGGTGTTCTCCTTTTGGCGGGATTTTTCCTGCCGCTACCTGACCCAACTCTGCCGGACGCCCGAGTCCGTCGGGAGACGAATCGATCCGATTGAGCCGCCTCTTGAATCCGAGCTGGCGACCATGCTGCTTTCCGCGCCGCCCATGCAGGGGGGAGAGTACCTGAGCACCGAAGTCTTTCGCAGCTTTTGGTTTGATTTGGACTCGTGGGCACGGAAACAGATCGCCGCGTCACCAGACGGACTGGCCGGGTGGCTGAAGAAATACGCTGCGATCTGGCGCCAGGTGGGACGCGTTTGCTTTCACCTTGCGGAGAACAAGTCGGAGCCCGAGTTTCCTTTTGCATTTCTGGCTACTTACGCGCCAAGCCTTTCCAAGGGAGGACGGGTGCAATACCAGCCCCTGGGCAAGGCCCTCCGGGAATATGCGGGCAAACAAAACAAGAAGGCGCTGATCAACCTGCTGGCACCCGTCCATCGGGCATCCGAAAAGGTCGACTTCGTCAAGGAGCTGGTCGATTCCGGCGAGATTTTTCACCCCCTGGCATGGACTCCCGGCGAAGCCTACCGCCTTCTCCAGAACGTGCCCCTTTTGGAGGAGAGCGGCCTTCTGGTGCGGCTCCCCGACTGGTGGCGGAAACGCCCCCGCCCGCGCGTGGCCGTGACCATCGGCGAGAAGAGAAAAGGTGGTCTCGGCGCCGATGCGATGCTGGACTTCAAGGTTGACCTCGCCCTGGGGGATCAACATCTGACCGAAGAGGAATGGCGTCGGATCATGACGTCGGAGGACGGCCTCGCCTACGTGAAGGGGCATTGGATCGAGGTTGATCGGGAAAGGCTGTCCGAGGCCCTTGCGCATTGGAAACAGGTGGAAACCAAAGCAGGCGAGGAGGGAATCTCATTTATCGAGGGCATGCGTCTTCTGGCGGGAGCACCGCCGGATTTGAATGTCGACGGTTCGCCCGCGAGCGGAGAACGTGAGTGGTCCTTCGTTGACGCGGGAAAATGGCTTTCCGATGTGCTGTCGGGCTTGCGCAATCCGGACGGATTGGCCTCCCTGCCTGCGCCCGCCGGCGGGCAGGCAGGCGGCGGATTCAACCGGAACTTTCGCGGTACGCTTCGCCATTATCAGGTGATCGGGTGCAACTGGCTCTGGTTCTTGTCAAACATCGGACTCGGCGCATGTCTTGCCGACGACATGGGATTGGGCAAGACCGTGCAGGTGTTGTCGCTCCTGCTGGCCCTGAAGGAGGATAAGCCCTCCGACAAAGCGTCGCTCCTGGTGCTTCCGGCCTCCCTCCTGGCGAACTGGAAGATCGAGATGAAGCGCTTTGCGCCAACGCTTGAGGCCTCTTTCATTCACCCCTCTGAGACGGACAAGAAAGCCCTTGCAGCCATGGCCGAGAATCCCTCAGCGGTTCAGGCGAAAGCCGACGTGGTCCTGACCACCTACGGAATGCTGCCCAGACAGAAATGGCTGCTCGATGTGCCATGGCGGCTTGTTGTCCTGGACGAAGCCCAGGCCATCAAGAATCCATCCACGCGCCAAAGCAGGACGGTCAAACAGCTCAAGGCGGATGCCCGGGTCGCACTCACGGGCACGCCGGTAGAGAACCGGCTTTCCGATTTATGGTCCCTGTTTGACTTTCTTTGCCCCGGACTGCTTGGCTCGGCCGCCAGATTCAAAAAATTCGTCAGGGGCCTGGAAGCACGAGAGCATGACCGGTACGCGCCTCTCAGGAAACTGGTCCGGCCTTACGTCCTCAGGCGGCTCAAGACTGATAAAAGCATTATCGCGGACCTGCCCGACAAGACCGAGATGAAGGCGTTCTGCGGTCTTTCGAAAAAGCAGGCCGCCCTGTACACCAAGTCGGTGAAGGAACTCACGAGGGCCCTTGAAGGAATCGACCTGTCTGCCGTTTCCGGGACGGGACAGGCAGGCGGGATGAAACGGCGTGGGCTGGTACTGGCATACCTGATGAGGTTCAAGCAGATCTGCAATCACCCGAGTCAGTTTTACGGCGACGGCGGGTATGAGCCGGCCGACAGCGGCAAGTTTGACCGACTCCGGGAAATCTGCGAGGAAATCGTGTCGCGACAGGAAAAGGTTCTCGTGTTCACCCAGTTCCGCGAGATGACCGAGCCGATCGCCGCCTTTCTCGCGGGGGTATTCAGGTGCGAAGGCCTTGTTTTGCACGGCGGGACTGCGGTAAAAAAGCGCAGAGTTTTGATCGATACCTTCCAGAAGGAAGATGGACCACCGTTCTTCGTGCTCTCCCTTAAGGCGGGCGGAACGGGTCTCAACCTCACTGCCGCGTCGCACGTGGTCCACTTCGACCGATGGTGGAATCCGGCCGTAGAAAACCAGGCCACGGACCGGGCATTCCGCATCGGTCAGCATCGAAACGTGGTGGTACACAAGTTCATTTGCCGGGGGACGGTCGAGGAGAAGATCGACGCCTTGATCGCCGAAAAATCGAACCTTGCCGACGATATCCTGAAGGCCGGAGCTGAATCCATGCTGACGGAGATGAGCGACGAGGAATTGTTAAGGATCGTGGCCCTTGATGTCGACAGGGCGGAATTGTAGGAGACGAATGATGAGCCGGTACGGATGGCCTCCCTATGTGCCTGTGGCCGTGCGCCGTGCGCGCGCCCTGAAAAAGATGGAGAAGCTTCGAAAGAAGGGCCTCTATATCAAACCCGTTGAGATCGAAGGAAGAAAGATGGCGCGAACGTTTTGGGGGGAGGCGTGGTGCCATCACCTGGAGTCGTTCAGCGACTACGAAAACCGCCTCCCGCGTGGCCGCACTTACGTCCGCAACGGCTCGGTGTGCCATCTTGACATTGCCAAGGGCGAGGTCAATGCCATGGTCAGTGGCTCCAAGCTCTATACGGTGAAAGTCGCCGTTAAAACGCTACCTCGGAAGAAATGGAAAGATGTGAAGAATCGGTGCGCCGGGCAAATCGGTTCGCTCCTGGAACTGATTCAGGGCAGGCTTTCCAAGAATGTTATGTCCGTCGTGACCGACCGCAAAGAGGGTCTGTTCCCCCTGCCCGGGGAGATCAGCCTGCATTGCAGTTGCCCTGACTGGGCCGTCATGTGCAAGCATGTGGCGGCCGTGCTCTACGGGGTGGGCGCACGGCTTGACAAAAAGCCGGAGTTGCTTTTCCTTCTTCGGGGTGTGGACCATGAAGAGTTGATCAGCGCCGATGTCGGCATGGTCACCGCCGCGGGATCGAAAGGCGGTCGGAAACGCATCGCGGATGATGCCCTGGCGGATGTGTTCGGCATCGAGATGTCAGAAGATGTGACGACATCAACTGAAAAGCACTTGCAGCGCCGGAAAAAGGCTGTGCCAAAGTCAAAGAAGACTCCCAAGGTCGCGGTGAAAAGAAAGACGACCCGCAAAGAGAAAGTCGGCGGAAAAACGGTCCAAACCCAAAAGAAATCTGCCGGCACGAAGGGGGCATCCCGAGCCGCCTCGAGAGGCCGACACGTCACCGGCAAGGCCGTTGCCGCATTGCGCGCGAAGTTCGGTATGTCGCAGAGCGAGTTTGCAAGGCTTCTCGGCGTAAGCGCACCTTCTGTCGGGAACTGGGAAAAGAAGCCCGGCACACTTGACCTTCAGACACGCACGCTCTCAGCCTGGAACTCGACGAAAAAATTGTCGAAGACACAAGCCTGGCGAAAGCTCGGTGGTTTGTGACGGCCGGACCACGGAAATTTCATTTTAGGATACCCGAAACCGCAAATAGGGGTCCCAGCCGCTTAATCCCTATCCTTATTCATGCTCCTTGAGTTTTCGGTGACAAGAAGAAAGGGCCGTTACATGCGCGTCCAGGAAGATAGCCGGCGAGCCGCCCCAAACGGTCCTTTGCCGTTCTCTGCCGCGTTTCCCGCGCTTCTCTTGATGACAGGGCTGTTCTATATCAATTTCATTGCGCGGATCAGCCTGGCCCCTTTGCTGCCGTCCATCGAACAGGATCTAGGCTTCACCCACGGCGAATCCGGTGCACTGTTCCTGCTGGTTTCCGGCGGCTACTGCGTGGCAATAATCTGCTCCGGCTGCATCTCTTCCCGCATCAACCACAGGGGAGCCATCTTTTTTTCCGCCGCCGGCCTGGGTTTGAGCCTGATCTGGATAGCCCTGTCCCATTCCCTTCCGGCCCTGCGGGTGGGCCTGTTGCTGATGGGTGCGGCCGCAGGTTTCTACCTTCCATCAGGCATCGCGACCCTCACTTCCCTGATAAACCCCAGGGACTGGGGTAAAGCCATCTCAGTCCATGAACTGGCCCCGAACCTGGGTTTCGTGACCGCCCCGATCCTTTGCGAAATTCTTTTTCTGCAATTGTCGTGGCGCGGAATAATGGGGTTGCTGGGCCTTGCATCCATATGTGTGGGCATTGCCTTCGCGATTATGGGTAAAGGCGGGAACTTTCCCGGCCAGGCACCCAGCATCAGAGCAACCCGCACACTTTTTTCGGTGCCCTCCTTCTGGATCATGGTGGTGCTGTTCAGCCTCGGAATCACCGGAAGCCTGGGTATCTTCAGCATGCTTCCGTTGTACCTGGTTGCCGAACGGGGTATAGAGCGCAACTGGGCGAATACCCTCATTGCGCTTTCCAGGCTTTCCGGGGTTTTCATGGTCTTCATCGCAGGCTGGGTGAATGACAGGCTGGGGCCTAAATCAACCCTCATCTGGGTAATGGGATTGACCGGGCTGTGCACCGTCTGCCTGGCGCTTGTCCCGGACAGGTTCCTGGTGGTCCCCCTGTTCCTGCAACCTATGGCGGCCGTGTGCTTTTTCCCTCCGGCCTTCGCCGCACTCGCCCGCGTAGGCCCGGCGGAAACACGGAACGTCTCGGTCTCCTTCACGGTGCCGGCGGCCTTTCTGCTGGGTGGAGGGGTGGCCCCCATCACCATAGGAGCAATGGGTGATGCATGGTCTTTTTCCATCGGGATGGGTCTTTTAGGCACGTTGATCCTGTGCGGCACGATGCTTGCCGCCCGCCTGAAGATGGCCCCCCCGGCGCGCGTACTCGAAAACCAATGATTATAGGTCTCCATCGACCGGGCCGCAAATATCCGGGAGAGACAACAATCCCCTGGCCGGCAGGTGCCCGGCAAAGGAGGCGGCATGCAGATTCCCACATCCGGAATGCATCGGGAAGCCATTCTTGAGCAGTTAACAGCGTATCAAAAAGATGATGTGGACTGGTCGTCGGGCCGGGTGTTCGGATACGTGTTTGACCCGGGATCCGAGATACTGGCCTTTGCCAGGGAGGTCTACAACCGGTTTTTAACGGAAAGCGCGCTGGATTTTACTGTCTATCCAAGCCTGCTGCGCCTGGAAAACGACCTGGTGGACATGATGCTGCTTCGACCCTTATTCGATGGCGTTTGCCAGATCCAGGGCCATTTTCTTTTTCGATTCCAGATCCGCGACCCGGTAAATTGACACATACTGACTCTGGCTCGGACCCGACCCCTGATGAGTCCCGACTCCGTGAAGGCCGGCGACCCAGTTCTGGAGAAATCGTGCAATGCGCATTCTCTGGTCCGCCGGGGCCGCGGCTTTTAGATATTTGGCCACATAAGCCTTTACTTCCGGGTTGTCCAGTTCCTTTTCACTGGGCATGGTGGCGGGGATGCCGCCCGCTATATCGCCGGCCAGGGCCATGACTTCCCAGAATCCGTCATTGGTATTCAGCTTGGCGATGTTTCCCATGGTTTCGTCCGGCATAAACACACCGGAACCCTCCGGTTCTTCTTTTCCGAAATAGGCCGCTGCGGTGGCACAGGCCAGGGAGGTATCGTTCAGCTGCAGCATACGGGTAATTTTTTGGGCTATGTGAGAGGCGCCCGACAGGCCATTGTACTCTGCCATGAGCTTTGTAGCCCCGATAATGAGATCCATGAAACCGACCTTGCAGGCCCCGCCGCAGTTCATTCGATGGGTCTTGGCAAACCGGGTGATGAATTTCTGGGTGTATTCGACCTCGCCACACATAAAAACCCGTTCCCAGGGGACAAAGACATGATCAAAAACAATGAGGCATGTTTCCCGTTGACCATATATCGGATTGCCGAGGACACGGGTCTCCTGTTCATGTTCCCGTTCCACGCTGAAAGGATTGTACTGCCCGATATAGGTGACCCCGGGGGCGCCGTTTGGTATGACAAATGCCAGGGCATAGTCTTCCTCTCCCTTTTTTGAGGAAATGCCCGGCAAAACCAGGGTCTCGTCGGCGGCATAGGCGCCCGTGGCATGTTGTTTGGCCCCGTTGACAATGATCCCGTCAGCCGTTTTTTCCACAACGCGCACGTACAGATCGGGATCCTGCTCAAGGGGTCTTTTGCTTCTATCGCCTTTCGGATCCGTAACAGACCCGCTGACCACCAGGTCGTTTTCCTGGGCGTAGCGCAAATACTCACTAAAGCGCCGGTGATATTCCGTTCCCTCGTCGCGGTCGATCTCCCAGGTGGTCGCTGCCAGTGAGGGCAGCATCTCGTTGCCGGGACAACGGTAGTTGCAGGTCCCCAGTTTTTGACTGCTCAACCGGGCCATTTCCAGGCGTTTAAAGAGGTCCTCTTTGCTCTGGTGAATATGAAGGGCGCGGCTGATGGGCTCTCCGGTCAAATGGGATGTTGCCGTCATGGTTTCCGCGTATTCAGGATCTGTCGTGATTTTGTAGACACACGCCGTTGCGTCAATGACTCCTTTGCTGATCGGATGATCCTGAAGCCTTTCCACCTTTTTGCCGCCGAAAAATAGATTGGGACGAAGTTTTTCAATGCGTTGTATGTATTCCTTTTCTGTCTTTATAGCCATATTATTTCTCCTATATTATGCTTATCATGCCAATAAGGGCTTCTTTCAAAAACAGGCGACCTCCTGGTTCTCGAATAGGCAACTATGCTA
>JAWLEX010000104.1:0-11000 GCA_041685835.1 Desulfatiglandales bacterium | reverse complement strand
CTAAGAATAAGCGTTTAGTTTGGTTTCTTCGGGATCGAAATCGCTATCGGGATCGAAATCGATTTCCTCCAATCCATAGACCCCGGAGTCTTCCTTCACACAGAGGTAGACATCAAGCTTTTCGTGTCAAGTATCATTTTATTCTCTTTCGATCCCGATTTCGATCCCGATCCCGATTTCGATTATACTAACATCAACACTTCTTGTTTTTTCTGACAGCTTTTCAGGAGTAAGTCACTAACCACGGAATTTCCCCTTCTACTTTCCGAACGGGCAGATCGGATAACGGCAGGATTCGCAGTTCAGGCAGAGACCCCCGTGGGCCATGGCCGCAAGGTCTTGACGGGTAATCGCCTCCCCGGCAAGGACACGCGGCAGAATGAGGTCCAGGACAGTGGCCTTATAGAAGAGCACGCATGCCGGCACCCCAAGGACCGGGACCTGCCCGATACGGCCGTATAGTAACATGGCCCCCGGGAGGACGGGCGTGCCGTAGACCATATCCTCGGCCCCGGCCTCGGCAATGCCGAGCCGGCTCACGTCGTCAGGGTCCACGCTCATGCCGCCGGCCACTATGACAAGGCCTGCTCCTGCCTCCACGAACTCCTTTACCGCTTCGGATATGCGCGACTGATTATCAGGCACGAATTTTATGTCCATAAGACGGCACCCGAACTCGCCTGTCTTTTTCTTCAGGATGGGCGCGAACTTGTCATCGATGCGACCTGAATAGACCTCGTTGCCCGTGATTACGAGGCCGGTGTCGGGCCGTCTCGTTTCCAGGACCGAAAAAATCCCTCCGCTCTCACGCGCAATGCGGGCGGCCCTGTCCACCAGACCGGAATCGATGATCAAGGGGATTGCTCTTGTAGCTGCTACAGTGGCCCCTTCCTCGACAACCGTGTTCGTGTGCCTTGAGGAGCATGTGACATCCGGTACCAGGTTGAAATGGGTGAGGGCCTCCACGTTCACCTTGAGCAGTCCGCGGTGGGAGGCCAGGAGGGCTATTTTCCCTTCGGCCGGCCGGTCGTTGAAACGTATCCCCGGACCGGAGAGCGCTTCTGCGAGACGTAAAGCCGCCTCATCCTCGTGGACATCCCCGTCGGCCAGTTCGAGCACGTACAGGTGCTCCTTGCCGAGTCTTCTCAGGTGCTCCACATCCTCCTGTCCGATTACCTGGCCCTTTTTAAATGCCGGCCCCTTGAACTGACCCGGGCGAATCTCGGTGATGTCATGGGCGAGGACCTTTCCAACGGCCTCGTCCACAGTGATCATGGTGGCAGACGACTTGTGCTTGGTAGCCATGTTTGTTTGGATATTCTCCCGTGATTAAACTACGTTGAAGGATAATTACAGGCCGACCGGGCTCACTCTCATCAGTCGCAGGGCACAGCCCCGACGTGCCGGATCAATAACCAACCGGGATCGAGCGCCAAAACGGTGTTCCGGCTCATATACGGACCGCCGGAAGGTCGCGGCCCAGGATGAGATCACCCTTGAATGCCCTGCGGCATCGAGCGGCAATGTCCACGGCAAGCACCTCGGGATAGAAGTGGAGCAGACTTACAGCCCGGCCGTTGGAGACCTCGATTCGATAGGCGAGGCTGTCCTTGGTGTGCGGCACGCGTTGGGCCCGCACACCGAGGTTTCCTAGCATGCGCGTGCCGCCGTCGTCAATCCGCCATTCCAGGAGAGCCGTTTTTTCGGGGGCGACTCGGATCCAGTGTCCATAGGCCTGCTCAAGGCCCTCCTCAAGGACATCAAGGGTTCATGGCCCTGTGGGCGGTGGATCAGTGCTATGATGCGGATTTATGGCAACATATATAATTATTCCAATAGCTTGACCTTGCCACCTTCTGCTTTGCCCCTTTCGGATATCCGGGGTGGGGGTGAACTGCCGGTCCGGGGTTTTTGATGATCAATTTTCCTTGACAGTCCATGCCTTTTCGATATAAAGGAGCTTGTTCCAAAATGCACAATACAGAAAACGTAATCATATATTGGTATTGGCACTATTGCGCCATAAATGCGACTGAAAATCAAAAGGAGGATCGTACATGTCAAAGCTTGTTCCCCCACACGGAAAAGAAGAAAGACTGATGCCCCTGCTGCTCGAGGGCGACGCCCTCAAGGCGGAAGAGGAAAAGGCCAAGTCTCTCAAGCAGTTAACTTCCACGTCACGTGAAACATCTGATCTGATAATGCTGGGCATCGGTGCATTTACCCCGCTTACCGGTTTCATGGGAAAGGCCGACTGGCAGGGTGTATGCGACAAGTTCCTCATGGCGGACGGCACGTTCTGGCCGATTCCCATCACTTTCTCCACGAATGACGAGGACGTGAAGGAAGGGGACGAGGTGGCCCTGAAGGATGAAGAGACCGGGACGATCATCGCCACTATGAAGGTGGCGGAAAAGTACACCATCGACAAGGAACACGAGTGCAAGAAGGTGTTCGGCACCACTGACACCGAGCATCCCGGCGTGGCAAATCTCATGGCCCAGGCCAAGTACAATCTGGCCGGCCCTGTCAAGGTCATCAGCGAGAGCTACTACCCTGAAAGGTTCAAAGGAATCTACCACCGTCCCGCCGAGTCCCGCAAGATTTTCGACGACAAGGGCTGGAAACGGGTCGCGGCGCTTCAGCTCCGCAATCCCATGCACAGGTCCCACGAGTTCCTGGCGAAGATCGCAGTCGAGGTCATGGACGGCGTTTACATCCATCAGCTGGTGGGTAAGCTCAAGGCCGGCGATATTCCGGCCGATGTGCGCGTCCGCGCCATCCAGGCCCTGGTGGACAACTACTTTGTAAAGGACACGGTGGTCCAGGGCGGGTACCCCATGGAGATGCGCTATGCAGGACCCAGGGAGGCCCTGCTTCACGCAACCTTCAGGCAGAACTACGGCTGCAGCCACATGATCATCGGGCGTGACCATGCGGGCGTGGGTGATTATTACGGCCCCTTTGACGCGCAGAAGATCTTCGATGAGATTCCCGAGGGTTCGCTCAAGTGCGAAAACCTCAACATCGATTGGACCTTCCACTGTTACAAGTGCGGGGGCATGGCCTCCATGAAGACCTGCCCCCACGGCAAGGACGACCGGCTTCTCCTGTCCGGCACGGTTGTCCGGAAGACGCTCTCCGAGGGCGGCGATATGCCCGCGGAGTTCTCCCGTCCAGAGGTCGTGGCCATACTACAGGAGTATTATCAGGGCCTTGACGAAAAGGTCGAGGTCAAACTGCACGGCGCTGCCACCGGCGACGTGAAAGAGAAATAGTTTTTTCCGGCAGCATCGATAAGTGGAGGTCTTTCGATCAGAAAGGCCTCTGATCTTTGATCTCGAACAAATGAAAGAAAGGAGGTGTCGATCAAGACATATAATAATTAACTCTGACACTTGCGTAAGTTATCAAACTGCAATCTCAGGAGGTATTCAAATGCCAAGTTATGTAATTACCGAGAAATGCGACGGTTGTAAGGGGCAGGACAAGACAGCCTGCATGTACATCTGCCCCAACGACCTCATGGTGTTGGACAAAGAGCGGATGAAGGCCTACAACCGTGATCCCCAGATGTGCTGGGAGTGCATGTGCTGCGTCAAGATTTGCCCGCAGCAGGCCATGGACGTCCGCGGCTATTCCGACTTCGTGCCCATGGGTGCCAGCGCCACACCCTTGAGGGGTTCCGAAGACATCATGTGGACCGTCAAGTTCCGTGACGGTTCCGTCAAGCGGTTCAAGTTCCCCATCCGGACGACCCCTGAGGGGACGGCGGATCCGTTGGGTGGCTATGCGACCCACGACGACCTTAACAATGAGGCCCTGGCCACCGAACCTGCGTCCCTCGGTATGGACGCGGTTCCCACGAGATAAGAAGGAGGGATTGAATTATGGCAAACTTTGAAACCGTAGAAGTCAGCACCGACCTCCTGATTCTTGGTGGAGGTTTTTCCGGCTGTGGTGCGGCGACCGAAGCGGCCTACTGGGCCAAGAAGAACAACCTGAAAGTCACCCTTGTGGACAAGGCGGCCCTGGACCGCAGCGGCGCCGTGGCCATGGGTCTTTCGGCAATCAACCAGTACGTGGGCATCGGCGACGGCGACAACACGGCCGAGGAGTACGTCCAGTACGTCCGTCAGGACCTCATGGGTATTTCCCGCGAGGACCTGGTTTACAATATCGCCCGTCACGTCGACGGCACGGTCCACCTGTTCGAGAAATGGGGACTGAAGATCTGGTTGGACGAGGCAGGTAAGTACGTCCATGAGGGTCGCTGGCAGCTCATGATCAACGGCGAGTCCTACAAGATCATCATCGCTGAGGCCGCCAAGAACGCCCTGGCCGACGCCGGTGGTGAGATCTACGAGCGTATCTTTATCGTGGATCCCCTGATGGACGGCAACAAGTGTGTGGGCGCTGTTGGTTTCAGCACCCGCGAGAACCAGTTCTACGTATTCAAGGCCAAGGCCGTGATCGTGGGCCTGGGCGGTGCGGTTCACGTGTTCCGTCCGCGGTCCGTGGGTGAGGGCTTCGGCCGGTCCTGGTATCCTCCGTTCAACTCCGGCTCCAGTGCCTATTTCACCCTCCAGGCAGGCGCCGAGATGACCTGTCAGGAAGTGCGCTTCATCCCCGTCCGCTTCAAGGATGCTTACGGCCCGGTGGGTGCGTGGTTCCTGCTCTTCAAGTCCCGTGCCACCAGCGCTGTTGGCGGTGAGTACATGGTGGTCCGCAAGGAAGAGCTGAACAACTGGGCCCCCTATGGCCTGGCAAAGCCTATCCCGGCCAACCTGAGGAACTATCTGGGCATGCTGGACGTGGATGCCGGTCTGGGACCGCTGTACATGGAGACCGATGAGGCCATCCAGAAAATTGCTGATGAGTATAAGGACGACCCCAAGGCCTTCAAGAAGAAGATGAAGGAACTGGAGAGCGAGGCATGGGAAGACTTCCTGGACATGACCATTTCCCAGGCCATTCTCTGGGCGTCCATGAACGTCTATCCCGAACAGAAGCACTCCGAGATCGCAGCCTGTGAGCCGTACTTCATCGGCTCCCACTCCGGTGCCTCCGGTGCCTGGGTAAGCGGTCCCGAAGACCTGGATACCCCCTACAAGTGGGGATACGCCAATATGACCACTGCCGAGGCGCTGTTCGCCATCGGCGACGCCTCAGGCGCCTCGAGCCACAAGTTCTCCTCCGGTTCTCATACCGAGGGGCGGATTGCAGCCAAGGCCGCGGTGAAATACATCGTCGAGAAGGGCGCCGAGCCTAACGTGGACATGGCCAAGGTGGAAGAACTCAAGGCCAAGATCCTTGCTCCGTTCGACCTGTTCGAGCAGAACAAGGAAGAGTCCACCGATGTCGAAGTGAACACGAAATACATCATGCCCAGGCAGTTCCTGCATCGTCTGCAGAAGCTCATGGACGAGTATGCGGGCGGCGTGACCTCGGCGTTCAAGACCTCCAAGGACCTGCTCGAGCGCGGCCTGGAGCTGATGGTTTATATGCACGAAGACTCGGACAAGCAGGCCGCCCGTGACCTTCATGAACTCATGAGGGTATGGGAGAACACCCAGCGGATGTGGATCGCCGAATCCCACATCCGCACCATGCTTTTCCGGGAAGAGACCCGTTGGCCCGGCTACTACTTCCGTTCAGACACGCCCAAGATGGACGAGGAGAACTGGCACTGCTTTGCCAACTGCCGTTGGAATCCGGCTTCCGGCGAGTGGGAGATGATGAAGAAGGACGTATGGAACATGCCGGGCGTCTAAGCCCAGCAAGGACCGGCTTCATCTTCAACAGGTGAAACCCCGCCCCGGTCGTCCTGTGATGGGACGGCCGGGGTTTTTTTGTTTGCATTCCAGGACCACTTTTTGTATATAGGGCAAGCCCTGAAACGGGTCCCACCACCTTTGCTTGCCGGCGCTGAAACCGTCGCATTTGCAGAGAGAAAGCGGTCTTAGACACGGGGCCGTTTGCTGGATATTCCAATTAGCCTAGGAGGATGAGCATGGCGAACAACGAGACCCAAAGTATCCTGGTGGTCGGTGGCGGAATGAGCGGGATGACCGCCGCGATCGAAGCGGCCGAGGCGGGCTACGACGTGTATATCGTGGAGAAGAACCCTTACCTCGGCGGGCGTGTTGCCCAGCTTCACCACTATTTCCCGAAACTCTGTCCCCCTTACTGCGGGCTGGAGATCAACTTCCGGCGTATCAAAAATAACCCCAGGATCCGGTTCTTCACGCTGGCTGAAGTAGACAGGGTTTCCGGTGAGGAGGGAAACTTCGACGTCACCCTCAAGGTCAACCCCCGATTTGTCAACGAAAAGTGTACCTGCTGCGGTAAGTGCGCCGAGGCCTGTACCATGGAGATCGACAACCCGTTCAACTACGGGATGAGCAAGATGAAGGCGGCCTACCTTCCTCACGAGTTAGCCTTCCCCATGCGCTACGTTATTGATCCGGCCCTTGCCAAGAGCGATGAGGCCCAGAAGGTTAAGGATGCCTGTCTCTACGACGCTGTTGAACTGGACATGGGCGTTAAGACCTTGGACCTGAAGGTCGGATCGATAGTCTGGGCAAGCGGCTGGAAGCCTTATGACGCCAACAAGCTCGATACATACGGTTTCGGCCATTTCCCGGACGTGATCACGAACGTCATGATGGAACGTCTGGCATCCTATTCAGGACCCACCGGCGGGAAGATTCTGCGACCCTCCGACGGCGAGGCCCCACAGACGGTGGCGTTTGTACAGTGCGCCGGTTCACGGGACGAAAACCATCTGCCTTTCTGCTCCGGGATCTGTTGTCTTGCCTCCATGAAACAGGCTATCTACGTGAGGGATCAGTACCCCGACGCCAAGATTATTATTTTCTACATCGACATTCGGGCGACCGACCGGCTGGAAGCCTTTTACTGGAAGGTTAAGGAAGACGAGAACATAGAGTTTTTCAAGGGCAAGGTGGCCAAGATAACCCAGGACGAAACCGGCCGGGGCCTGATGCTTCGAGTCGAGAATACCGCCACGGAAGAGCTGAAAGAGATTCCAGCGGATCTGGTTGTGCTGGCTACGGGTATGGTGCCTAATACGGCCGACGCCCCCCTCCCCATAGAGGTCCCTTACGACGACTACGGCTTTGTGGCTTCGCAGAACGCATGCCCCGGCGTGTACGCCGCCGGATGCACCCGGACCCCTAACTCGGTCTCTGAGGTGGTCCAGGACGGGACTGCGGCGGCCTTGAAGGCCATTCAATCCATCGCGAGGAGGTAAGCTCAATGGAAGATAAAAAGCTCGGAGTGTATATTTGCACCGGATGCGGCATCGGCGATGCCCTCGATATAGATAAGCTCGGAGAAGACGGGACCGAAGACCACACCGTAGCCGTCTGCAAGAACCATCCGGCCCTCTGCTCCAAGGAAGGCGTGGACCTCATCAAACAGGACATCGAGTCGGAAGGCGTCAACACGATCATCGTGGCGGCCTGTTCTCCTCGCGTGATGTACGATGTTTTCGATTTCGAAGGGTGCATCGTCGACCGGGTCAACCTGAGAGAGCAGGTAGTCTGGTGCCACCCGCCCCAGGACGAAGACACGCAGATGATGGCTGAGGACTATCTCCGCATGTCACTTGCCAAGGTGGGGGAGATGGAACTGCCGGAACCCTTCAAGCCCGAGGAGGAGATGTTCAAGGATGTCCTCGTGGTGGGGGGCGGTGTATCCGGAATGACAGCGGCCCTGGAAACGGCCAAGGCCGGATATAATGCCGTCCTGGTGGAGAAAGAGCCCGAGTTGGGCGGGTTCCAGAAAAAGGTCGCGGATATTGCGACATTCCCATATAAGGACATCAAGGAAAACGACCTCAACCAGCTCATTGATGCGGTCAATGGTAATGAAAAGATCACTGTTTACACCGGCGCTGTTGTGGAAAAGACCGAAGGCGGACCGGGCGTGTTCAAGGTCACGGTCAAGCAGAATGGAAACTCTAAGGAGCACGGCATCGGCGCTGTCGTAACAGCCGCAGGCTGGGTGCCCTACGACCCGCAGAAGCTCGATGAAAAGCTCGGATTCGGCAAGTCCCCGAACGTGATTACCAACGCCGCCTTCGAGGAGAACTTAAAGGACGGCAAGGTGACACGTCCCAGCGACGGGAAAGATGTCAAGAGCGCCGCCTTCCTTCAGTGTGCCGGGCAGCGTGACCCCAAGCACCTTCCCTACTGCTCCTCGGTCTGTTGTATCACGGCACTCAAGCAGGCCCTGATGATAAAGAAGCAGGACCCCGATGCTGATGTGTTCGTGGTCTATAAGGAGCTCAGAACGCCCGGGCAGGCCGAAGATCTCTACCGGAAGGCCCAGGAAGAAGGCGTCTTTTTTATCCGCTGCCAGGACCCGGAGGTCAAGGCCGAAGGGGATGCCCTTGTGGTCGAAGCGGAAGATGAATTGCTCGGCGAGACCGTGACTCTGGACAATCTGGATATGGTTGTCCTGGCTACGGGGATGGTCCCGGTGAGCTCATTCGGCCGGGATGTGGCCAAAGAGGAAGTGGAGGAATCTGAAGGGGAAGAGCTGGAAGACGTGCCCCTGGACGTGATTCGGCGGTCCAATATCATCAACCTGACCTATCGGCAGGGCCCCGAACTCCCGGCGCTGAGTAATGACTTCCCGGACTCTCACTTCATCTGCTTTCCTTATGAGACGAGACGCACGGGCATTTACGCGGCCGGATGCATCCGCAGGCCCATGGGCCGGGCGATGGCGGTGGAAGACGCCGCCGGCGCCGCCATGAAGGCTATTCAGTGCATCGAACTTACATACCGTGGGGCTGCGGTTCACCCCCGTGCGGGAGACATGAGCTTTCCGGAGTTCGCCATGCAGCGATGCACCCAGTGCAAGCGGTGTACGGTGGAGTGTCCTTTCGGCGCCATCAACGAGGACGAAAAGGCCAATCCGCTGCCTCAGCCCACGCGGTGCCGCCGTTGCGGTGTGTGCATGGGGGCGTGCCCCGAACGTATCATCTCGTTCAAGAATTACTCGGTCCGCATGATCGGCAACATGATAAAGGCGATTCAGGTGCCGGAAGAGGATGAGGAAAAACCGCGGGTTCTGGTCCTGGCCTGCGAGAACGACGCCTATCCGGCCCTTGACATGCTCGGCCTGCGCCGCACGAATTACAATCCCTGGATGCGCGTTATCCCGCTCCGCTGTCTCGGTTCCATGAACCTGATCTGGATTGCGGACTCGCTTTCAAAAGGCATCGACGGCGTGCTGCTCCTCGGCTGCAAGAGCGGAGACGACTACCAGTGCCATTTCATCAAGGGAAGCGAACTGAGCCAGATTCGGTTGAGCAAGGTTTCCGAGACGCTCAACCGGCTGGCCCTGGAGTCGGAACGTGTACACTATGATACTGTATCCATCATCGACTATCAGCATTTGCCCGAGATGTTCGAAAAATTTATTGAGACGATTGATGAAGTGGGCCCCAACCCCTTCAAGGGATGGTAGGCCGACCAGGGCGTTGATTAACACCGCGTCCGTTTCGTGAATGCGGCGGGCCGGGCGGTTGGTGCTACCCATACGGAATGAGAACCGCGCAGGAGGACGATGCATATGAGTGTCAAGGTTGATCCGAATCTGATGAAAGACCTGAAGGCATTCGGTCTTAAAGACGCAAACAAGTGTTTCCACTGCGGGAACTGTACGGCCGTGTGCCCGCTGTCCACTCCGGAAAACCCCTTTCCGCGAAAGCTGGTCAAGTACGCACAGATGGGAATGGCCGACAAGATCCTCGAGAGTCCGGAACCCTGGCTCTGCTACTATTGCGGCGACTGCTCCGATAGCTGTCCTCGTGGCGCGGATCCCGGGGAGACCATGATGGTGATGCGGCGTTACCTCACATCCAGGTACGATTGGACCGGCTTTTCACGTAAGTTCTATACGTCCGAGAGGTTCGAGATCATTGCCATCTCCATCGTCGCCATTTTTGTGGGGCTTGCCCTGGTGCTCTTTCGCGCCGGCAACCCGAACATGGAGCACGCGTATCTGAACTCGGTGTGGCCGGCCCCGGCCATCGAAATCGCCGACCTCATCATGGGCGCGATTCTCTCCTTCCTGCTGCTCAGCAACACCTGGCGTTGCGTGAAGTTCACCATGGGAGACCTCCTGAAAAAGATTCCACTCAAGATCTATATCATCCAGGCAAAAGAACTGATTATCCATTTTATTACCCAGAAGCGGTTCGGCGAGTGCAGCGACCGGACCCAGTGGATAGTGCATCTCCTGATCATGACCGGGTACAGCACGGTATTCCTGCTGGTGGTGGTGTTCCTGGCCGGAGGACTTCACGTGATCGGCCTTTACTCGGACAATCTCGCGTTCCAGAGGGACATTGAATACCAGTTCTTCCATCCGGTTCGGCTCCTGGGTTATTACGCCACCTTTGCCATTATGTACGGGACCACCTATGCCATTATCGGGCGGCTCAAGAAGAGCAAGGCCCCATACAAGAGTACCCATCCCACGGACTGGATGTTTCTTATCCTTCTTCAGCTTACCACGCTGACCGGAATCTTCATCCATTTCACCCGCCTGCTGGATTGGCCCATGTCCACGTACGTGCTCTACGTGCTGCACCTCATGGTGGCGGTCCCGATGCTGGTCCTGGAGGTCCCTTTTGCAAAGTGGGCCCACCTGGCATTCCGTCCTGTAGTGATCTTCCTGACCAAGGTCAAGGAGGCCTACGCCGAGGAGCAGAAGGCCGGTAGTGCATAGAAGGTGATAGGGGAAATTGATCCCCGCGACAAGATCGAACCAGACCCCGGTCACTCCGGAAAGAGACCGGGCTCTGGTTTTTTTTGATTTGAAAGGCTTGACAGGCGGAAATGGCATTTTGTTCTTTGCATCCCGGCTGAAAAGACTTAGCTTGTGCCCATCCAGAAACGCTTTTTGGGCATTGGCAAGTTTCCAATTCAGAAATGAGGATTTTTTGTCAAGATCAAGGA